>DDBP01000137.1:8060-8318 GCA_002332795.1 Anaerolineales bacterium UBA2029
TGGCGATCTCCTCCAGGAAGTTGTTGTGCGCGTTGAAGAAGAACGAAAGCTGCGGGGCGAAATCGTCCACGTTCAGACCGGCGTCCAGCGCCGCCTGCACATAGGCGATGCCGTTGGCCAGGGTGAAGGCGACTTCCTGCACGGCGGTGCTGCCCGCCTCGCGGATGTGATAGCCGCTGATGCTGATCGTGTTCCACTTGGGCACTTCACGGGCGCAGTAGGCGAACAAATCGGTGATCAGGCGCATGGAGGGCTTGG
>DDBP01000297.1 GCA_002332795.1 Anaerolineales bacterium UBA2029
AAGACTCCTCGACAGAGAGCTTCCGGCCCGAAGCACAGCCGGACACGATGTGCACAGATCGTACCGCCTGACGGCACCGCAGGCAAAACAACGTGCCTGAGGGCCGCCTTCAGCCAGGGAAGAGAGGCGTTTATACTTCGTCGCCTTCGATATATTCCGGCGGCAGTTCAGGCGCGATGGACAGCAGATCGTGTTCGGTGAGCACACGGTTGTTGAGGGACTGGTAAGCGGCGGGATTCTCGGCAGCGTCCACGGCATAGCGCCAGCGGTTGCGCCCGACCTGACGCAACACCGAGCGGCACTCGCTGCAACGCACCACCCGTCGCACGCGCGGGATGCCCAGCGCGCGATAGCGCCGCTCTTCCACGCTGAGCGTGCCGCGCGCGCAGATGGGACACACAGTGACTACGAACCCTTCGCGATAACGGGTCAGGTTGGCCGCCCCCAGGACGTACACCACCGCGTAGAGGGCGGCGAGCGCCGCCAGAATGCCCGCCGCGATCAGTTCCAGCGGCGTGCCATTCCGACCAGATTCTGGAGTGGGCGCGTTCTCTGGCGATCGCTCACCAGTCGTGCCCGTCTGCCCGGCCTCTGCCACGGCCAGCGGCGTCGTGCCAGGCGTGACCGTTGGGCTGACGGTTGGCGCAGAAGTCTCGGTCGGCGTGAGCGAGGCAGTCGCCGTGGGCGGCAGTGTGGGGGTGTCTGTGGGCAGCGCCAGCATCACCGGCGTCGGAGAGTGTCTGGTGGCGGGCGAAGGAGTCGGGCTGGGCTGGGGCGAAGGTATCGCCGTCGCCGTGCTGGTAGACGTGGCCGTTGGCGAAGCGGTATGCGTGGGCGTTGGAGTCAGCGTCGGTGTGTGAGATGACGTCGCTGTGAGCGTCGGAGACGGCGAGGGCGTCTCTGTGGGCGAAGCAGGCGCGGGCAGCACCGCTTCGGCACCCGACAGCAGCGGGGGCAGCGCGGTGGGAGAGGCCGCAGCGGTCGTGCTCGCTGTGGCGGAAGGGCTGGGCGTTGCGGTTGGCTGCGGCGAGGGCGTCGCGCTGGCTGACGGGGTGGGCGTGGCCGAAGGCACAGGCGAGGGGGTGACGGTTGCCGTGGCTGTGGCCGTCGGCGTGATCGTGCGCGACGGCGTGACCGTCGCCGTCGCCGAGGCCGTGACAGTGGGGGACGGCGTCACCGTTGCGGTCGCCGACGGTGTGACGGTCGCCGTGCGGGTGGCCGTCGGCGTTGCCGAGGGTGCGGGCGTCTCTGTCGGTCCAGGGGTAACCGTTGGCGACGCCGTGGGGCTGACGGTGTCTGTCGGAGAGGGCGTCGCCGTTGGCGTCGGAGATGCCGTGTCTGTAGGCGTAGGCGTGTCGGTCGGACTCGGCGTCAGCGAGGGGCTGGGGGTGTGCGACGGTGTGGAGGTGCGCGTCGCGCTCGGCGTAGCAGAAGCCGTCGGTGTGCGCGTGGCGCTGGGACGGGGTGGCACAGCGGTGAAGGAAGGCGTCAGGAACGGTTCCTCGACCACGGGCAGCGGTTCGATCGGCTCTGCCCAGGCTACCAGATCGTAGCGAATCCAGCCGTAGCCGTCGCCGAAGCGAATGAGCACCCAGTCCACGGCGGCGTCATGGGCAACCGGGTCTACCACATCGCCGGTGAAGACCGTGCCGAGGACAGCATAGCCCTGGCCTGGGCCAGCGCGCACGAAGCCACCTTCTACGCCTACATCCACCCAGTTGGCGTTAGGGGTATAGGTCGGGCCGCCGGGTGTGCTGTAGTAAAGGGGACGTGGGATCGGGGTGGGCGAAAGCACGGCCATGACCGGCAGCGCGTCGGTGTCGAGCCGCCAGCTCACGCCGTCTACCTGCACCCATCCCTGCGTATAGAGGTAGCTGATCAGCACCCAGTTGCCGTCGAGACTGCGGGCCAGCGGTTGCACCCACGCCCCAACAGGCAGTGCTCCGACCGGCCCGTAACCGAAGCCAGGTCCGCCGCGCACGTTGATCCCTTCAGGTACGTGCACCCAGTTGACATTGGGCGTGGCCGTCGGGTCGCCCTGAGCCAGGATGGTCGGCGCGAGAATACCTGCCAGCCCGCCGAACGCCAGGGCCAGAGCCACTGCCCACAGTATATGCCACCGCCTCGCCGTCGAACGCATGATTCCCCTCTCTGCCGACGCCCCAATCCTACCATGACGCCGGACGATGAACCAATAGGCCAACGGCACCAGCGCCCCAGGAAACGGCTGCGCTCTTGGAGGGCTGGGATTGCGGATTGCGAAATGGTTTTCTTCCCGTAGCTGTGGCAAGCTCTCTTGAGCGGATGGCTCAGGACGCGCCTCGGCGTTGTGCTTCGGCTTCGGCCAGTTCTGCCAGGAACCAGCGTTCTTCTTCGCTGAGATCGGCGGTGAGTAGCAGGTCGGGGCGGCGTTCCCAGGTACGGCGGATGGCTTCGCGCCGTCGCCAGCGGGCCACGGCCTGATGATCGCCGCTGAGCAGCACGTCCGGCACGGCCAGTCCTCGAAACACAGGCGGACGGGTGTAGTGGGGATATTCCAGCAAACCCATAGCGTGTGAGTCTTCTTCTGCGCCCCACCGCGCGCCCAACACGCCCGGAATCAACCGTGTCACTGCGTCCACAATGACCATCGCTGCCAGTTCGCCACCGGTCAGCACGTAGTCGCCGATGCTGATCTCGTCTGTGACCACCAACTGCCGCACCCGCTCGTCCACGCCTTCGTAACGTCCGCAGATGAGGATCAGGCGCTCGTGCGCAGCCAGTTCGTAGGCCACACGTTGGGTGAAGACGCGGCCCTGAGGGGTCAGCAGGATGACCGGTGCACCCTGATCTGCGCCGCGCACGTCTTCGACAGCGCGCACCAGCGGCTCGACCAGCATGACCATGCCGCCGCCACCGCCGTAGGGTGCGTCGTCGGTGGTGTGATGTTTGTCGGAGGTGTAGTCGCGGATGTTGTGCAGGTGAAGGGAGAGCAGCCCTTTTTCCTGGGCGCGCTTGAGGATGCTTTCGGTCAGCGGCCCGCTGAACATGCCCGGAAACAGGGTCAGGATGTCTATGCGCATGGTTTTTCCCCTGTTGCGCGAACGATACCGCGTCAATCGTACCATGACGGCGGGGCGACGGCTATGCCCGACTGCACGCCTGTGATAGACTGGGGGTATGGACGAGACTCTTGACCTGCTGGTGACCAACATCGGGCAGCTCTGCATTGTCCCTGCTCACGATGGCGGACCGCAGCGCGGAGCAGCCCTGGGCGACCTGGGCCTGCTCCCCGATGCGGCGGTGGCCATCCATGGCGGGGAGATCGTCGAGGTGGGGCCGTCTACCCGACTGGAGCGCACCTACGCCGCGCGGACGGTGCTCGACGCGCAAGGCATGTTGGTGACGCCGGGTTTCGTTGATCCCCACACCCATGTCGTCTGGGCTGGCGATCGGGCGGACGAGTTCGAGCGGCGCATTGCCGGAGCTACGTATCAGCAAATCATGGCCGAAGGCGGCGGCATCAACCGGACCGTGCGCGAAACGCGCGCGGCCAGTCGCGCAACGCTGCTCGCTGCCACGCGGGCACGGTTGCTGTCCATGCTGTCACACGGCACGACGACTGTCGAATGCAAGACGGGCTACGGCCTGCAGACGCAGACGGAACTCGCCATGCTGGAGATCATCTGCGCCCTGGACGACGAACTGCCGCTGGACCTGGTGCCCACGTTCCTGGGGGCGCATGCCATCCCTCCGGAATATGCAGACGATCCCGATGCCTACGTGGCCCTGTTGATTGACGAGATGTTGCCTGCGGTGGCGGCCTGGAGCGCCGGGCACTGGCCCGAAGGCGTTTTTTGCGATGTCTTCTGCGAGATGGGCGCGTTCGATCTGGAACAGACGCGGCGCATTCTCAGCGCGGCGCAGGCACTGGGTATGCCGCTCAAAGTCCATGTGGACGAGTTCGAGCCGTTGGGCGGAGCACGGCTGGCGGCAGAACTGGGGGCGGTTTCCGCCGACCATGTGGTGGTGACGCCGGACGACGAGATCGAGGCTCTGGGGCGCTCCAATACGGCGGTCGTGTCGCTGCCCTGCACCCCGTTTGGGCTGGGACACAGCCGCTACACGCCTGCTCGCCGTTTTCTGGAGGCGGGCGCAGCGCTGGCCGTCGCCACGGACTGCAACCCAGGCACCGGCTGGAACGAGAACATGCAGTTCGTACTGGCGCTGGCGACGCGCTATCTGCGCCTGACGCCTGCCGAAGCGCTGGCGGCAGCTACTATCAATGCCGCCTGGGCGGTGCGACGCGCCGATCGTGTGGGCAGTCTGGAGCCGGGTAAGCAGGCCGACCTGGTGATCTGGCGTGTCCCTGCCTATCAACACCTCAGCTACCGCTTCGGCAGCAACCTGGCGCGCATGGTGATCAAGCGCGGGCAGGTGGTCTATGAGGGCTGAGTTCCGTTGTCGTGTCGGCAAGAGCCATGAACAATTCCGGCCCTGAACGTGTACTAGGTATAGGGCGAAGGTAACTCTTTCAAGTCTCACAGGTGAACCTGGCCATGGATGACTTACCTCTCATTCGGCGCGCCATAGAGGGCGACGAGCGCGCCGCCCGGCAATTGTTCGAGAAGTATCAGTTGCGCACCTTTCGTCTGGCGCTTGGTCTGTTGGGCGACGAAGCCGACGCCGAAGAGGTGGCACAGGACGCTCTCACGTATGCCCTGTTGAACCTGCGCCTTTACCGCCCCGACCTCAGCAGCTTCAGCACCTGGTTGCACACCATCACGGTGTGCCGGGCACGCGACAAGCGCCGGCGTAAGTTCCTACCCAGCATTTCTCTGACCCAATGGCTGGGGCTGGGCAATCAGATTCGCGATCACACCCCTGGCCCGGAAGCCGTAGTCATTCACAATGAGACGGAAGCCCGTCTGTTGTGGGCGCTCGATCAGCTCAACCCCAGGCTGCGCGAGGCCATCGTGTTGCGCTTCTACACCGATTGCTCGTATAAGGAGATGAGCGAGATCATGGGCTGTTCGCTCAACACAGCCCGGTCTCGGCTGCGCCTGGCCGTGGATCGGCTGCGGGAGTTGCTGGGAGAAGAACAGGTGCCATGGCTGGCGACGGAAACGCTCCGTTGACAACGCCAGGGGATCACCCCGACGACCTGACGCTTCAGGAATTTGCGCTGGGGCAGTCTGAGGCGGAGCAGGCGGCGGATGTGCGTCAGCACATCGAGCAGTGTGCCCCCTGTCGCGCCAGAGTTCGGGAGTGGCAGCAGTTTGGCGAGCGGCTGGCTACCGATTTGCGCCACGATCTCGACAGAGTCACTCCCGCCGAACCTCTGGATTTCTCCCCTATTGCCCGGCAATGGCGTGTCCCGCCGAAGCGGGCAATCCCGGCAACGTTCTGGCGTCTGTCATTTCCGGCTCTGTTGCTGGGACTGTTGCTATGGATGGCTTTCTGGCTGGTGTCGGGGCGTCGCACAGCCGCTTTGCGGGCGCTCGATCTCCCTGAAGAGTACGACGGGCCGCCGGTCGTGCTGGCGGCGGCGACTGGTGAGGGGTTGATGGTCGTACGTCTGATAGCTGGAGACGTGCGGCTGGAGCAGCGCCTGTCTTATGTTACACATCCCACAGGGGTGCGGCTTGCTCCGGACGGTGAGTGGCTCGCTGTTGCCCAGGATAGAGTGCTACATATTGTGAACACGCACGCGGGCGGCGCCCATCTGGAAATCCCCCTGGCCGGACTGGCCGGCTGGGCGTGGTCGCCGGATGGCAGCGCGCTGGCCTATACCGACGGGGCAGGGCAACTGTGGCTCTTCGAGACGCAGACGCTGAGCAGCCGTCTGCTGGTGCCCGCCAGCGAATCGGCATGGGGCAGGCCAGTGTGGAACCCCGACGGCACGCAGATCGCCTATGTAACTGCCAGGCCGCTTCCGCCCGCAGCCGGAGGGGCGACGTACCAGAGTCTGTGGCGGGTGGAGGTGCAAAGCAACCTGCGCGTGGAACTGACCCGCCATCTGTCGGAGACTGGAGCGCTTCTGTCGGCGGAGGCATGGCTGGCCTCCGGTGAGGAGTTGCTGGCCTGGGAGACATCCTCTGCGGATGGGGAGAATCTGGCCGCGCTGTACAGGGTGGACGCAAACGGTCATCTGCTCACTCCCCTGGACGGACAGATGCCAGTGCAGGGGGTGCGCCCATCCTGGCCGCTTGGGCCGGGGACACGCGCCCTGGTGTGGGATGGGCGCACTCTGGCCCTCTGGCACCTGCAGGAGCAGAAGAAACAGCCGCTGGCCGTGCAGATGGCCTGGCCGCAGGCCATTGACTGGTCGGCAGACGGGGCATGGCTTGCGGCTGTGCTGGCCGGAGCGCCGCCGGGGCAAGGATTGCTCCTGTATGCCCTCGATACCGCCTCTGTGCGGGCCATTCCATTGCCCCCTGACGCGACCGAGAGAGCGGTCTTCTGGGCTGGACCGGAGCATCTGTTTGTCGTGCGGCAACTTCAGGGACGCCGGGCGGGCGAAGTGTGGCTGGTTCCCCTGACCGCAGGGACGACGCCTCGACGCATCATGGGCGGTGTGGCCCTGCCAGAAGCAGGCCCATACAACGGCTGGCGCTGGGACGAGGTCGTCGCCCTGCAGGTGCTGGACTGAGGGCCGAATTCAGTCTCTGTGGCCTGGTGCTATCGCCGGGCCGATGCCCCAAAGTAGAGGCTTCGCAAGCTGTCTCAGTCGAACGCGATGAGGCCCCGCAGCGCCTCGATCTTGGCTGGGCCGAGGCCGGGTACAGCATCCAGGTCTTCCAGGCGGGTGAACGGTCCGTGCTCAGTGCGATAGTCCAGGATGGCCTGGGCCAGCGATGGGCCGATGCCCGGCAGCGTCTGCAGTTCTTCGAGCGTGGCCTCGTTGATGTGGACGATGGGCGGGCGATTCGGAGTGGGGGTGAGCAATTCCGCTGTCCCAGCGCGAGGCGGCACGTAGACGTAGTCCCCATCGTTGAGGCGTTGGCTGAGGTTGATCTGGCTCAGGTCTGCGTTGTCGGTAACGCCGCCCGCAGCCTGGATCGCGTCCTCGACCCGACTGCCCGCCGGAAGCGACACCATGCTTTGCGGGCGGGCCACCTCTCCCACCACGTAGACGGTCAGCGCGCCTGGTGTCGGCGTGACGACGATCACCGTCACGGCGGGCGTCTGACTATCTGCCGCTTTGCGCGTGGGCACGTGAATCTGGTCACCGTCGGCGATCCGTTGCGCCAGGTTGACTCGTTCCAGGTCGGCGCTGGAAAGAGGTCCTCCGGCTGCCTGCAGAGCGTCGAGGACGCGGCTGTCATAGGGCAGCGTGATCACGATCTCTGGTGTGGCGACCGCGCCCGTGATATAGACGAGATATGGCTCTGGCGTAGGCGTGGCCGATGGCGTGAAAGTCGCGGAAGGGATGGGCGTGGGCGCGGGCGGCAGCACCGTGATGGTGACCGGTTTGGGGCGGCTGAGCAGCATCAGGGCTACCCCAGCCAGGATTGACGCCGCGACCAGCAACAGCGCGGGTACCCGGAAACGTTCCAGGATAGGCGTAGAAGTAGCTCGCTCCTCGGACACAGCGCTCAGTCCTTACGCGAAAGACTCTTCCCTAATGATGCTCAGGACTGGCGCTCGCGCAAGTGCGGGAAGAGCAATACCTCGCGAATGGTGCTGCGGTCGGTTAGCAGCATGACCAGGCGATCCACGCCGATCCCACAGCCGCCGCAAGGAGGCATTCCATAGCGCATGGCTCGCAGGTAGTCCTCGTCAATGGGGGTGGCTTCGTCGTCTTCGTCGCGATAGAGCCGGTGCATTTCCAGGAAGCGCGCTTCCTGGTCGAGCGGATCGTTCAATTCGGTGAAGGCATTGCCCATCTCCATGCCGCCGATGAACAACTCGAAGCGCTCGACATGCGTCGGATCGCCGGGGACGCTCTTGGCGAAGGGCGAGATATCGCGCGGATAGTCGAGCACGAAGGTCGGCTGGATGAGGGTTGGCTCTACGGTGTCTCCCAGCAGCGTATCTACCAGTTTGCCCCAGGTGGCGTCTGGCCTGGCCTGCAAGCCCGCAGCCAGCATGGCCTGGCGCAGTGATGCAGCGTCTGGATAGTCCACGTAGTCTATGCCACTGCGGGACTTGATCGCCTCGCGCAGGGTGATCCGCTGCCAGGGAGGGGTGAGATCAATGGTATGGCCCTCAAAGGTGATAGTGGTGCTGCCGGTGACCCGCTGTGCCACGTAAGCCACCATTCGCTCGGTGAGGTCCATCATGCCGTGATAGTCGGTGTATGCCTGATAGAACTCAAGCTGCGTGAACTCCGGATTGTGCTTGAAGCTCACCCCTTCGTTGCGGAAGTCACGCCCGATCTCGTAGACGGCGTCGTACATGCCCACCAACAACCGCTTGAGATACAGCTCGAAGCTGATGCGCAGGTACAGGTCCTGGTGAAGCTGATTGTGATGGGTGATGAAAGGCCGGGCCGCTGCGCCGCCGTAGATGGGTTGCAGGATGGGCGTCTCGACTTCCAGAAAGCCGTGCTCGTCCAGGAAGGCCCGCAGCGCGTTGATTGTCTGAGCGCGCTTGCGGAAGACCTCGCGCGTGTCCGGATTGACGGCCAGGTCTGCGTAGCGCTGCCGGTAGCGTTCTTCCACGTCGCTGAACGCGCCGTAGCGCTCGACGGTACCGTCCTCGTTGACGCGCTCTTTGATCACCGGCAGGGGGCTGAGCGCCTTGGCCAGCAGCACGATCTCGTCCACCAGCACGCTCACTTCGCCCGCGCGGGTGCGCATCATCGCGCCGCTGGCCTGCACGAAATCGCCCAGGTCCAGATGTCGCCGCACCAGGTCATAGGCCGCTTCGCCCACACGGTCAATGCGCACGAACAACTGCACGCGCCCGCTCCCGTCTTCGATATGGGCGAAATAGACTTTGCCCTTGAGGTTCTGACGCACGATGCGCCCGCAGACGGTCACCATGACCGGCTGCGGAGCGTCGGGCTGCGCAGCTTCTGCCGCCTCGAAAGCGGCGATGGCCTGGCGGGCGGTGTGTGTACGTGCTACACGGTTCGGATAGGGAGCGATGCCCTGCTCAAGCAGTTCGTGCAGTTTGCGGACGCGATCCAGCTCTGGGGTATTGGTCGGTTGCCACATGCGTTCGGTTTACTCCTGGGTACACGGCAGGTTGGCGTCTGTGCGGCACAGCAGGGGCGGGTCAAGAGAACGCCCACGCGAGCAGAGCAGGCATGGGCGTCGCACAGACTCTGGCAAGGTCTGGGTTATTCAATAGCCTTGATCTCGAAGGTGATAGTGCCATCCGGCGCTTCGACGACCACTTTGTCGCCGACGCGCTTGTCCATCAGGGCACGTCCCAGAGGACTCTTGAACGAAATTTTGCCCGCGCGCGGGTTGGCTTCGGCGGCGCCGACCAGGGTATAGACTTCGACGGTATCTGAGCCGACTTCCTGGATGTGCACGGTGTCGCCCAGCCCGACAGTGTCTTTGGGGCCGTCCTCTTCGATGATCTGAGCGTTGCTCAGGATCATCTCCAGGCGCATGATTTCGCCTTCGATGAACGCCTGTTCGTTCTTGGCGTCTTCGTACTCGGCGTTTTCGACCAGTTCGCCGCCTTCTTCGAGCGCCAGACGCAGCCGTTCGGCTACTTCCTGGCGGCGTACATTTCGCAGATAGTTGAGCCGCTCTTCGTATTCGCGTAGACCTTCGCGGGTCAGGTAGTGGACATCATCTGCCATCCCAATCCTCCCTAGCTCATGTGTGCGCACCTTCCCCGTCTTCTGTGCGAACGCCAGAATGGAGGAAGGCCCCAGCAACGGCTCCTGTCTGAGGGGCCATGCCAGGGTATCATCGTTCAATCCCAATGCTCTTGGTGTCCAACAAAATCTGTTGGAAAAAAGAACTACCTTTCCAGGAAAACACCCGCACCAGACGTGCACAAAAACACAGCCCCTGCTGTGCCTGTTCGCGCCTGGTTATAGATAATGTGTTGTGGAACCAAAAACAAAAACAAGAGACCGCCGGGCAGGGCGATCTAAATTCCTCAACTCAGGGTGCTTCATCATAACATAATTTCTTGTGATTGTAAAGCGAACGTTGCCGCAATTTGGACAAACTGCCCTTGACAGGCCTCTCTGCCGTTGCTACACTGCCGGTCAGAAAGACTCTGACGGAGCCAAGTACGCTGGGTCGCGCACAGAGAGCCGCCGGTTGGTGCAAGGCGGTGCGTTGACAGCGGAAATCCACTCCTGAGCACGTCGCCCCCGACCGTTGCCGCGAGCAACCTGAGGAGGGCCGGGAGCGCCCGTTAGCGCGCCTGAGTCGCGTTTGAGACTCACTGAGACCTGCGTCGAGAGGCGCAGGTGAAACCAGGTGGCACCACGGGCCCCCTCGTCCTGGAACTATTCCGGGCGAGGGGCTTTTTGTTTGGCTGAGCGGGCCAGGAAGGAGCGCCCATGCATCTCGACTTCATGACACCGGAAGTCTGGAACGGGCTGGTGATCGGGGCAGTGCTGGTCGGTGCGGCTTTCGCGGTGCTGCGACTGCTGCGCGACTGGAATCGCTATCAGTGGCACAAGCGGCACTCCGATCGTCAGGCGAGCAGGGCTGAGAATTCCCGGCACCAGGTCGCTGAACGCCAGGGGCCAACTGATGATTCCCGCCAATGACTGATCGCTGACGGCTGATTGCTGCCATTCACGGGAGGATACTTCACATGCTCGACATCAACCTGATTCGCACCAAACCCGATTGGGTCAAGGAGCAGTTGCGCAACCTGAACGACGAAACGGCCATCGCCCGCATTGACGCTATCCTGCAACTAGACGCGCAGCGGCGCGCCCTGCTGACACAGGTGGAGGCGATCAAGGCCAGCCGCAACAAGCTCAACAAGCAGATGGGACGCTTCCGCGGCAACAAACAACTCACGCCGGCGCAGGTCGTCGGCGGTGCACGCCGCGCCATTCAGGCCCTGGCCAATGCCGACGTGGACGGCTTCATGGCCGCGTTGGAAAACCCGGCTCCGCTAGACGAGGCGGGCGACGTTTCGCCCGAAGCTGTGCAGCAGGCGTTCGCCGACCTGGCGCAGGCGCTGGGAGCGCTCGGTGAGCGCGTGGCCGCGCTCGATGACGAGATTCGCCGGGTTGAAGAAGCGCTCAACGAGCACATGCTGTGGATTCCCAACATGCCTCACGCCAGCGTGCCGGTTGGCAAGAGCGACGCCGAGAATCGCATCGGTGAGGTGCACGGCGAGCTGCGGACGTTCGACTTCACCCCGCTGCCGCACTGGGAACTCGGCCCGGCGCTGGATATCCTGGACTTCGAGCGCGGCGTCAAACTGGCGGGCACGCGCTTCTACCTGATCAAAGGAGCGGGGGCACGCCTGTACCGGGCGCTGATTAGCTGGCTGCTGGACGTGCATACCACGCAGCACGGCTATACCGAGATATACCCGCCGTTCATGGTGCGCGAAGAAGCCATGTTTGGCTCAGCGCAGTTCCCCAAGTTCCGCGACGTGGTCTACTTCGACGCGGAGTCGCAGTTGTATATGCTGCCCACCGCCGAGGTGGCGCTGACCAACATGTTCCGCGACGAAATCCTGGAAGAAGCGCAACTGCCGCTCTACTTCGTCTCGCATACGCCGTGCTTCCGTCGCGAGAAGATGAGCGCCGGGCGCGACGTGCGCGGCATCAAGCGGGTGCATCAGTTCGAGAAGGTCGAGCTGTACAAGTTCACCACGCCCGAAACCAGCTACGACGAACTGGAGACGCTCACACAGGCGGCGGAGCGTGTTTGCGGGCTGCTGGGCATTCCCTATCGGCGAGTGGAGATGGTCACCGGCGACCTGGGCTTTGCGGCGGCCAAGAAGTACGACGTGGAGATGTGGGCGCCCGGCTGCGGCGAATGGTTGGAGGTCAGCTCGTGCAGCAATACTGAGGACTTCCAGGCCCGCCGTGCCAACATCCGCTACCGTCCGGCGGACGGGGGGCGTCCGCGCTTCGTGCATACCCTCAACGGATCGGGGCTGGGCATGACGCGCACGCTGATCGCAGTGCTGGAGAACTATCAGCAGAAAGACGGCAGCGTGGTGGTGCCCGAAGTGCTGCGCCCGTACATGGGAGGGCTGGAGGTGATCGAGCCAAAGCGATGAGCAATAAGGTTGTGCCACGGAGATCACGGAGGGCGCAGAGAAGAGCGCGGAGTTCTTCCTTGGCGGTTTGTCCTCTGCGCTCTCGGCGCTTGGGCGGTGAACTTTCTTCCGGCGCACCCTCGAACAGGCGAGCGAAAGTGGTATAATAGAAGCAGAGACTCAAGTTGGCCGGGTGATCGCGTCTCGCCCTGGGCGAGATGAGGAAAGTCCGCGCTCCACAGGGCACGGTGCTGGCTAACAGCCAGGCGGGGTGACCCGACGGCAAGTGCAACAGAGAGGTAGAGTGCCCCCATGCGTAAGCATGCGGGGTGAGGGTGAAACGGTGCGGTAAGAGCGCACCGGCGTCTGTGGTGACACAGGCGGCCAGGCAAACCCCACCGGGAGCAAAACCAAGCAGGAACGATGGGGCGGCCCGTCCCGCTAGCAGTTCCGGGTAGGTTGCTTGAGGCGTCGGGTAACCGGCGTCCCAGAGAGATGATCACCGCCCGCTTCGGCGGGTACAGAACGCGGCTTACAGGCTGACTTGAGTCTCGCCTCTTCTACACAGGAAGTGACGCCCCATGCAAAAAGGCTATCTGGTGCTGAATGGCGGCCAGGCGTTTGTCTCCGAAAGCAAGGAAGCGGATCGCGCCTGGCTCAAACTGTTGCGCGGCAGGCACAACCCGCGTGTGGTGGTGGTGCCAGTGGCTGCCATGGAGAAGCATCAGCGTATCGCCGATGAGGTGACGCGCTACTTCAGCCATCTGAACACCTATGCGCAGAGCGCACAGATCACCAACTGGCACATGGCCAACACAGAGACCGAATACGCAGTGCTGGACAAGGTCGAAGCGATCGTGTTGACCGACGGTAGCCCTGTGGACATGATCGAGCGGCTGCGCGGGACGCACACCGAGGCGGCATTGCACCGCGCCCTGCTGCGCAAGGCAGCGGTGATGGGCACCGGTGCCAGCGCCATGGCCCTGGGCGGGGTGCTGTGGTTCGCGCACGACTGGATGCCAGGGCTGGCGCTGGCTCCGCACCTGGCCTTTCTGGCGCACCACAACCTGTTCCGTATGCGGCTGACTCCTGAGCACCTGCTGGCCGGTCTGCCGGAAGGGGTCACGCTGATTGGTATTGATCAAACGGCCACGCTCATCTGCCATCCGGACGACACGTATCAGGTGGTGGGGCAGGGCAGCGTGTGCGTCTATCGCAGCGCGACGCAGCTTGACGACTATCCGGCGGGGAGCACGTTCGCGCTGGGGTAGAAGTGCGGGCGAATCAAAAAACGCCGGAGAGAATGTCCGGCGTTTCTCATTGGGTTGGAGAGTGCCCCAGTTCCTTACACGACGATATTGACCATGCCCCGGTCGGCGACGAAGATCACCTTGCGCGGCTGCTTGCCGTCCATGTGACGCTTCGCCCCTTCAGATTCCAGGGCCAGGCGTTTGGCCTCTTCTTCGGTGATGTTCGCTGGTACCTGAAGGCGGTCGCGCACCTTGCCATTGACCTGCACCACCAGCGTGATCTGCTCCTCGGCGGCGATCTCCGGATCGAAGACTGGCCACGACTGCTGATGAATGCTGTAGGGCTGCCCGATGCGCTCCCACAGCTCCTCGGCCACGAAGGGGGTGAAGGGGGCCATCAGCAGCAGCATGGTGCGGACGGCTTCGTCCCATACCTCGCGGCTGACGTTGCGCTCGCGGGCGACCTTCTGCAGCGTGTTCTTCAGTTCCATCAGCCCGGCCATGGCCGTGTTGAAGCCGAAGGTTTCCAGCCCATCGGAGACCTTCTTGATGGTCTGATGCACCTTGCGGCGCAGGTCGCGTTCGGCGGCGGGATCGGGCGTGCCCTCTGGCGCGCCGTCGTTGACCAGCGTCCACACGTCGTTCAGCCAGCGCACCACCCCATAGATGCCTTTGCTGTCCCAGGGGCCGCCCTGTTCCCAGCGGAAGGCGAACATCAGGTAGGCGCGCACCGTGTCCGCGCCGAACTGCTCGACCAGCTCGTCCGGCGCGACGACGTTGCCCTGGGTCTTGGACATCTTCTCGACATCCAGATGATGCTTGATCTGATTGATCGTCGCGTCTGGCCCAAAGCCGGGGATGTCGAAAGTGGTGTCTTTGTCCGTGTCCACCACGATCTCGCGCCCGTCGGGGGTGCGCACGTGCAGCGTGGTCTCGACGCGGTTCATCACCTCGCCCGCGACCTGAGTCTCGGTGATGGGCACGTCGGTCACTGACTCGACGACACGGATGCTCTTCGCCTTGAACAGTTTGTCGGTCTCGAACGCCCCGGCGGCGATGATCATGTCGCCGTCGCGCGGTTCGCCCAGAATCATGCCCTGGTTGAACAGGCGCAGCATCGGCTCGTCGAACATGCCGGTCGTGTCGCGCCCCATCGCCCTGGCCGCTTCTTCGGTCTCTTTGAAGATACCGCAGTCGCGCATGGCCTTGGTGAAGAAGCGCGTATACATCAGGTGCATGGTGGCATGCTCGATGCCGCCGGTGTACTGGTCAACCGGCAGCCAGTACGCGCCCTCGACCGGATCGAATGGCCCTTTGTCATAGTGTGGGCTGAGGTAGCGGTACTGATACCACGACGAACACATGAAGGTATCCATCGTGTCGGTCTCGCGCGTGGCCGGGCCGCCGCACTGCGGGCAGGTGGTGTGCAGGAAGCCCTCATGATACTTCAGCGGGCTTTCGCCGGTGGGCATGAAGTCCACGTCGTCCGGCAACAGGACGGGCAGGTCTTCTTCTGGCACGGGGACAATGCCGCAGCGATCGCAGTAGACGATGGGAATCGGCGCACCCCAGTAGCGCTGACGGCTGATCAGCCAGTCGCGCAGGCGGTAGTTGACCGCGGCGCGCCCAATGCCTTTCTCCTCCAGCCAGCGCGTGACCACGCTCACGGCCTGATTCTTGGTGCCGTCGTTGCTGGCCGTGGCCGGTGTGCCGTCGAACGGGCCGCTGTTGACCATCACGCCTTCGCCGGGCCAGGCTTCGGTCATCTTGTCTGGATCGAGATCGGCCATGCCTTCCGGCTGGATCACGATGCGGATGGGCAGGTTGTACTTGCGGGCGAACTCGAAGTCGCGCTGATCGTGGGCGGGCACGGCCATGATGGCGCCGCTGCCATAGCTGATCAACACATAGTCGGCGACCCAGATGGGGATACGCTCGTCGTTGACCGGGTTGATAGCATAGCTGCCGGTGAAGACCCCCGTCTTCTCTCTGCCTTCGGCGGTGCGATCGATCTCGGTCTTGCGGGCGGCAGCAGCTACATAGGCTTCGACGAACGGGCGCTGCTCCGGCGTGGTGATTTTCTCTACCAGCGGATGCTCCGGAGCCAGCACCATGAAGGTCGCGCCCCACAGTGTGTCGGGCCGGGTGGTGAAGACCTCGATCGGGTCGCCCTGCTCGGTGCGAAAGATGACCTGCGCACCTTCGCTGCGCCCGATCCAGTTGGTCTGCATGATCTTGACCCGCTCCGGCCAGTCAATCTTGCTGTGATCCAGCAGTTCTTCGGCGTAGGCTGTGGTGCGGAAGAACCACTGCTCCAGTTCCTTCTTGATCACCGGCGTGCCGCAGCGCTCGCAGTGACGGTCTTCGCCCCACACCTGCTCGCGGGCCAGGGTGGTGTTGCACGTGGGGCAGAAGTCCACGGCGGCGTTCTTGCGGTAGGCCAGCCCGGCCTTGAAGAACTGCAGGAAGAACCACTGCGTCCAGCGGTAGTATTCGGGATGGCTGGTGACAGCCTCGCGCTCCCAGTCGAACATGGCGCCCATGGTGCGCAACTGACGGCGCATATTGGCCATGTTGGTCTCGGTCCAGATTTTGGGGTGAATCTTGCGCTTGATGGCGGCGTTTTCGGCGTTCAGACCAAAGGCATCGAAGCCCATGGGGAACAGCACGTTATAGCCGCGCATCCGCAGCCAGCGAGCGCGGGCATCGGAGGGAGCCATGGCGTACCAGTGCCCGATGTGCAGGTCACCGCTGGGGTAGGGCAGCATGGTGAGGGCGTAGAATTTGGGCCGGCTGTGATCGATCACCGAGCGATACAGCCCGTCCCGTTCCCAGCGTTCGGCCCAGCGTGTTTCGATGTCCTTTGGCACGTATTTGTCAGCCATGGTGATCTGCGTTCTCCATTGCGTTAACGACACTGTCTCTCAAACAGGCACGGCTCACCGGGCCAACGGTGAGCATTCAGACCAGACAGGGGCAGCCGTCGGGCGGCGGGCGATGTGGCAGCGCGAAACTCAGCGCCAGCGTCGCCACAGCAGGCGGCGCAGACGTGGCATCCGCCACAGGAACCAACCCCGTCGTCGCCAGAAGCGCAATCGGCGGAAGATCATCGTATCCCCCAGAAACACAAAAGTCCTCGTTCGCAAACCCGGCCTGTCGGCCAGGGACGAAGAGGACTCCGCGGTACCACCCTGCTTGGTGGCCTCAGCATAGAAAACGAGTGGACCCAAAGGGGCTCGAACCCTTGACCTCCACAATGCCATTGTGGCGCTCTCCCAAGCTGAGCTATGGGCCCATGAGATGTGGTGTGCCACCCACTCATTATGCGTAACGGGCATTTCCGGCGCAGCCTACTGCCGTTCAGCTGCGCAGCTCCCGGACGAGTTCGGCCAGCGCGCTCGTCGGGGCGCGTTGCCGGGTTCGCACTGTCTCCGGCTCACTGCGACGATGGCCTACTACTTCCGTTCACCGCTGTTGGCACTATGCACTTGTTCAAGAGTGATTGTCATTCTAGCGGCGTGCGAGGCGCTTGTCAAGGCGTTTTTTCGCGTGTGGGGCAAGCGCTTGTTGCGCTATCGGCCTGTTTTGAGTCAGTTTTGAACCAAACGCAGGCCCAATTGATAAGCATTACAGAGAGGCGCATCATCAGCAGGCTGGCGGGTTTGAGTACTTTGGTCCTGCCGATTGCTGATGGTCATCATTGTAAAGAATGAAGCCAGCCGTTATCATTAAAGCTCTACACGCCGCAGGCATGCGGACAGGCTGCCTGCGTTGGTGTGTGTGCGGTCGGCATAAGCAGGGCGGCGGGCCTGCCCGGAGGCCCTTAGAAGGGGAGGGTGACTTTTGACAGTCCTGATGGAGGTCAAAGACCTCACAACCCGCTTTCATACGGAAGAAGGTATCGTCTATGCCGTGAATGGCGTCTCCTATACGCTGCACGAAGGTGAGACGCTGGGAGTGGTGGGCGAAAGCGGCTGCGGCAAGACTGTCCATGCGCTTTCGATCATGGGCCTGATCCCGGAACCGCCGGGCGAGATCACCAAGGGTGAGGTGATCTTCCGCGGGCGCGACCTGCTCAAGCTCTCGCCCAACAAGCGTCGCCTGGTGCGCGGGGCGGAGATCGCCATGGTCTTCCAGGACCCCATGACCTCGCTCAATCCGGTGCTGACCATCGGGCGGCAGATCACCGAGGCGCTGCGCCTGCACCTGGGCATGGACAACCGTCAGGCCCGCGCGCGCGCCGCTGAGTTGCTCTCGATGGTAGGTATTCCCTCGGCCCATGAGCGCCTGGACGACTATCCGCATCAGTTTTCGGGTGGGATGCGGCAGCGTGCCATGATCGCCATGGCTTTGTCGTGCAATCCGCAGTTGCTCATCGCCGATGAGCCGACTACCGCGCTCGATGTGACCATTCAGGCGCAGATTCTCGACCTGGTGCGTCGTCTGCGCGACAAGATCGGCATGGCCATGATCTGGATCTCGCATGACCTGGGCGTAGTGGCCGGTCTGGCGGACACGGTGCAGGTGATGTACGCGGGCTACATCATCGAGCGTGGCACGGCCAAGGATGTCTACGGCGACTCGCGCCATCCGTACACGATCGGCTTGCTGGGGTCATTGCCCCGCCTGGATCGCAAGCGCTCGCGGCTGTTCTCGATCGAGGGTGCGCCGCCCGATATGCGCTACCTGCCCAAAGGCTGCCCATTTGCGCCTCGTTGTCCGTACAAGATCGCCAAGTGCGATCACGAGAATCCTACGTTGCAGCCGGTTCCGGACGGACGCCCCGATCATGTGATGGCCTGCTGGGTTGATGTGCGCAAGGAGAAGGAGCGCGGATATGAGCGAATCCAGGTTGTCTGAACCCGCCGCCAAGGTGACTCCGGGCACGTCGGCGGGGACGGTTGGCAAGCGCGTGCTGGTGGAAGTGCGGGGGCTGAAGAAGTATTTCCCCATCAAGTCCGGCATTGTCTTTCAGCGCGAAGTAGCGGCGGTGAAGGCGGTAGATGGCATCTCGTTCGACATCTACGAGGGCGAGACGCTGGGGTTGGTGGGCGAAAGTGGCTGCGGCAAGTCCACCACCGGTCGCACCATTCTGCAACTGCACCGCGCCACGGCAGGTAGTGTGAAATTCGAGGGGGAAGAACTCACCACGCTGCAGGGCGAGGCGCTGCGCAAAATGCGCCGCAAAATGCAGATGATCTTCCAGGACCCCTACGCTTCGCTCAACCCGCGCATGTCGGTGGGGCGCATTGTGGCCGAGCCACTGGTGGTGCACAACATTGGCACCAAGAAAGAGCGCG
>DDBP01000128.1 GCA_002332795.1 Anaerolineales bacterium UBA2029
AGGTCGCCGTCGCCCTGATAGGTGAAGACGACCCGGTCTGGGCGTACGCGCTTGATGCCGGTCGCCATGGCCGGAGCACGCCCATGGGCGGCCTCGCAGCCGTCGGTGTTGAAGTACTTGTAGGCGAACACGGCGCAGCCCACTGGCGAAACGTCGATCGTCCGCTCGCGAATGCCCAGTTCGTCGAGCACCTCGGCGATCAACCGGTGCGCGATGCCGTGTGTGCAGCCAGGGCAATAGTGAGTGGGCACGTCGCGCAGCGACGCCGGGCGCGTGTATACCACCTGTTCTTCGAGCACTGTTTCCGCAGCTACCATGGCTCACTCTCCCCAGCGCGAGCTGTCGGGCAGTTTCCTGTACAGCGCGCTGATCGCCTCGTAGATTTCCTCCGGCACAGGGACCATGCCGCCAGTGCGCCCGTAGAATTCCACCGGCACCTGTCCGCCCGCTGCCAGCCGCACGTCGTCGAGCATCTGCCCGGCGTTCATCTCCACCACCAGGAAAGCATCCACGCGATCGGCCAGGCGCGACAGACGCCGTTCGGGGAACGGCCACAGCGTGATGGGGCGGAACAGCCCTACGCGCATTCCCTCGCGCCGCGCCTGCCGGACGGCTGTCTGCGCGATGCGCCCCGCCGTGCCATAGCCGACCACTACCAGCCGTGCGTCCTCGACCATCTGCTCGGCGTAGCGCTGCTCGTGTTCGCGAATCTCGCGCAGCTTGGCCTGCAGGCGGTTGTTGACTTCTTCCAGGGCGGGCGCATCCAGTTCCAGCGAGGTGATGATGCGCGGCTCGCGGCCCTCTGCGCCGGTCAGTGCCCAGTCTGGACGCTCGGTGCGCAGTGGACGCATGGGCGGCAGCTCTGCCGGTTCCATCATTTGCCCGATCAGCCCGTCCGCCACCACCAGCACCAGGTGCCGGTATTTGTCGGCCAGGTCGAAGGCCAGCACCATCAGATCAATGGCTTCCTGCACCGATGCCGGAGCCAACACAATGGGGTGATAGTCCCCGTGCCCGGCGGAGCGCGTCACCTGGAAGTAGTCGGCCTGCGACGGCTGAATGTTGCCCAGGCCCGGCCCGCCGCGCATGACATCCACGACCACGGCGGGCACTTCCGAGCCGGCAATATAGGAGAAGCCCTCCTGCATCAGGCTGATGCCAGGGCTGGACGACGAGGTCATGGCGCGCGCGCCGGCACAGGCTGCGCCGTACACCATATTGATGGCAGCCAGTTCGCTTTCGGCCTGCACGAAGGCACGTCCCAGCTCCGGCATGCGCTGTGCCATGTGTTCCAGTAATTCTGTTTGGGGGGTGATGGGATAGCCGAAGTATGCCTCCACGCCCGCGCGGATGGCCGCTTCGGCCAGCGCCACATTGCCTTTAAGCAGTTCCACAGCCATAAGTCTTTAGCTCCTCCCGCTCAGACCGCGGCCTCGACCGGTTGCGTCCTGGCGGGCACCTGGCGATAAACCGTAATACAGACATCCGGGCAGGCCACCGCGCATAGAGCGCAACCGGTGCACTTACCCTCGGCATCGCTGAACATCGCCGGGTAGTACCCCCTGGCATTGGGGCGCTCGGTGGACATGACGATCACCCCATGTGGGCAGGCGATGGTACACAGCGTGCAGCCTTTGCAGTTGTCTTCGTTGATTTCGATCCGTCCTTTAGCCATACTCTCTGCTCCTCCGACCCGCACGACTGCCTGACGTTCAGGCGTCGGCAGGCGTTCCGGATACCTGCTATTCGCGCGCCCAGGGCACCTCCTTGACGAACAGGCGCGGCACGTGATAGAGCTTCTCGGCGGCCTCGGCCAGTTCCGCGCGGAACTTCGGGTGCGCGATCTCCACCAGCGCTTTGGCCCGCTCGCGGATGGTGCGCCCGTAGAGATCGGCCACGCCATATTCGGTTGCCACGTAGTGCACATCGTTGCGCGTGGTGATCACCCCCGCGCCCGGATCGAGCGTGGGCACGATGCGGCTGATCGTCCCGTCTTTGGCTGTGCTGAGCATGGCGATGATGGGCATCCCGCCGTTGCTGCGCGCCGCTCCGCGCACGAAATCCACCTGACCGCCCGCGCCGGAGTAGAAGTAGGTGCCGATGCTGTCCGCGCACACCTGACCGGTCAGGTCTACCTGCAGCGCCGAGTTGATCGAGACCATGCGGTCGTTCTGGGCGATGATGAAGGGATCGTTGATGTACTCCGACGGGTGCAGTTCGACGATGGGATTGTCGTCCACGAAGTCGTAGAGCCGCTGCGTGCCCATCAGGAAGCCAGCGATGATCTTGCCAGGGTGCAGCGTCTTGCGCTCGTTGGTGATCACGCCCGCCTCGACCAGGTCAACCACACCGTCGGAGAACAACTCTGTGTGCACGCCCAGATGCTTGTGATTGCGCAGCTTACGCAGCACCGCGTCGGGAATGCCGCCAATGCCCATCTGCAACGTCGCGCCGTCGGGGATGATCGCCGCCAGATGGTTGGCGATGGCTTCCTGCTCTGGCGAGGAGATGGCCATCTGTACTTCGGGCAGGCGGTAGTCCACCTCCACCACGTAGTCAATCTTGCCCACGTGAATGAAGCTATCGCCCAGGGTGCGCGGCATGTTGGGGTTGACCTCGGCGATGACGATCTTGGCGCTTTCGGCGGCGGTCTTGGTCACGCCGACCTCGGTGCCGTAGGAGCAATAGCCGTAGCGGTCGGGCGGCGACACCTGGATCAGCGCCACGTCAATGGGCAATCGCCCCGTCTTGAACAGGCGGGGAATCTCCGACAAAAAGACGGGCGTGAAGTCGGCGCGCCCGTCATTGACCGCGTCGCGGATGCCGGGGCTGATGAATAACGAGTTGACGCGCAGATGCTCGGCCAGTTCGGGCCGCACGTAGTCGGTCTTGCCGATGACCAGCACCTGGATCAGCGTCAGATTACGCAGTTCCAGGGCGCGCTCTTCGAGCGCCTCGACCAGGCGTTGCGGCACCGAGGCATTACCAGAGACGAAGATACGATAGCCAGAACGCAGGACGCGCATGGCCTCCTGCGCCGTTACCTTCTTGGGTTCGTACTGACTCAACCAGTCCATACTTCGCTTCCGACGCTCCACTACACGGCAATCACCGGATGGGCCGTCCGCAGCAGGTCTTTGACCGCTTCGCTGAGGCGGCGGATGCCTTCCACGATGGCGTCTTCGGGCATGCAGGAGAAGTTGAGGCGCGCCGTCGGCGGCGGGTCGGGGATGGTGAAGAAAGCGTCGCCAGGCACGAAGGCCACATCGCGCCGCAGGGCCTCTTCGAACAGCTCGCGGATGTTGATCTCCGGCGGCAGGTGCATCCACAGGAACAATCCCCCGTCCGGGTGCGTCCAGCGCACGCCGGGCGGCATGTAGCGGTCCAGGGCCGCGAGCATCACGTCGCGCCGCTGCCGGTAGACCTGGCGCAAGGTGCGTACATGCTCGTCAAGGAAGCCGTCCTTCGCCACTTCGTAGATGACCATCTGCGTGAAGGTGCTGCTGTGCAGGTCGGCCCCTTGCTTGAGCTGTACCAGTTTGTGAATGACGCTGGGCGCGGCCACCACCCAGGCCGTGCGCAGGCCAGGAGCCAGCGTCTTGGAGAAGGTCGAGAGGTAGATGACGTTGCCGGTGTAGCAATGGCCGTTGTTACCGGCCAGTTCGGCGTCTATCGCCACCAATGGCGGCAGAAATTCGCCCTCGAAGCGCAACTGCCCGTAGGGATCGTCCTCGACAATAGGCACGCCCTGCTGCTGCGCCAGCCGGATCAGCTCTCGGCGGCGCTCCGCGCTGATGGTCACGCCGGCGGGATTCTGGAAGTTGGGCAGGATGTACATGAACTTGGGGCCGTGCCGCAGCGCCGCGGGCAGTTGATCCACGCACAGGCCGTCATCGTCGGTCGGCACGCCGACGTATTCGGCCTGATAGGTGGCGAAGGCCTGCAAAGCGCCCAGGTAGGTGGGCTGCTCGACCAGCACGTGATCGCCGGCGTTGATCAGCAGCGCCCCGATCAGCGACAGCGCCTGCTGCGAGCCGGAGGTGATCAGCACATTGTCCACGTCCACGCAGATGTTGTCGCGCGATAGCCGTTCGGCGATCATCTCGCGCAGGGGCAGGTAACCTTCGGTGGGGCCGTATTGCAGGGCCTGGTGAGCCTGAGTGGCCAGCACGCGCTGGCAGGCATCCTGGAAACGTTCGACCGGGAAGTACTCCGCGGCGGGCAGACCCCCCGCAAAGGAGATCACTTCCGGGCGCTGCGTCAGCTTGAGTAGCTCGCGGATGATGGAGCTGGTCATCCGGCGGGTCCGCAGCGCAAACCGCGATTCCCACAGAGTCTCCATGTAGTTTTAGTCCTTACTCTCCTCTATCGTGTTAAGTTGCCAGAGGCGGCTACCCCTTGCCGCCTCCCCCTCTTACCTTCACTATAGACCCGTGCCAGATGGGCGACTAGTGGCTTCTGCCACCCCCCAGGGCGCGGGGTGTCACTTGCCCGAACTGCCTTCAGGGACAGCGTTCAAGGGCGAACAGCCATTGAGCGCATCTCGAACAGGACGCTGTCTTCAGCTTTACCTCACCCCCGC
>DDBP01000306.1 GCA_002332795.1 Anaerolineales bacterium UBA2029
GCTTGCTCTAGCCCTGTCCGCTCCTGAAGTCGCGAGGGAGAGGGAATTGAGGGGTGAGGGGCAGATGCTGCACGAAAGTACATAACACGCTCTAGAGGATGCCCAGCGCTGCGGCAATGGCCAGCGCCAGCAAGAGCGATGTCAACAGCAGCATCCAGGCCACCAGCCGCCCGCTATCCTGCAAAGGCGTCAGCGCCGATTCCTTGACTTCCACTTCGCCCAGCAGGTCTACCCGCACGTCCAGGTTGCGATCGCCGCGCGTCAGGCGGGCCATGGTCGGGTTGCGCTCCAGCACGCGCCAGCCGTCGGCCAGGTAGGGAGCCAGGGCGCGTTGCAGGATGGCCTGCGCCTGTTCCAGCCCGATCGGTTCGATCTCAGGGGGCGGCGTGCGATTTTCGGTAAGCTCGGTATGGTTTTCGGGCAACATGGCTTCACCCTCCAGGCCTGGATGCGGTATAGTCTGGGGTCGCAAGACAGATCGGCCAACACGACCGCTCAGGCCGAATTCGCGAACGGGAGTACCGGTATGAACAAGTCTAAACGACGTGGCCAGCGTCGGGCCACTCTGCTGGGCGCTGCGATCGGATCGATCATCATCGTCACCTTCGTGCTGACCCTGGTCGCGCCCGACCTGGGCAGCCGTTCCTCCAGCAGCACGATTGATCCCTTTGCCACGCCGCGCCCCACCGAACTGATCATCCCCACCCCCGACCCCAACCCTCACCTGGAGGGTCGCCCCGTCTACATTCATAGCAGCGGGCTGTTCCAGACGTTCATGCCCGCTGGCTCCGACTGGTACGTGGACGAAGGAGAGTCAGTGGGGGCCAGTGCTGCGGCTCGCGTGGTCATTTCCAGCCCGCAGCGGCTGGCTGTCATCCATAACTATATCCAACCTGGCGTGCAGTACGAAAGTCTGGCGGCGCTGAGCGAAAACTTCCTCACCGAGCAACACTTCGCCGGAGCCTGGCAGGACTACGATCGCTGGCAGGAGACGGGGCGGCAGGTGACCGACGAGAGCGTGGTGGTGGACTTCGCGCTGGTGTCGCAGGGACACGACTATCTGGGCCGCAGCATCGCCCGCCTCTTCGACGACTGGCTCTTCGTCACGCGGCTGGTCGTGCCCGCCAACAACCCCGCCCTGCTCGACCGATTGCAGGCGCTGGTCGTGCCCGCCTTCTCCGGCTTCAAGACGCTGCTGGCGCTGCCCGCCGCATGGCCCGCCGCGATCGATCAGCAGGCTGGGTGGGTGCTCAAGCATCCCGCGGGATGGTCGCAGGTCGCCGGTAGCCCTGGCCGCCCGATGACCTTCCTGCTGGGCACGGGCAACAACGACGAGCGCGTCCGCGTGTGGACGGAAGCGCAGACCCCACTGGAAAGCGTCGAGGCGGCGCAAGCCTGGGCTGCGTCTAGCGAGCTGGTGGCGGCAGAGGAAGTGTTGGGAGCAGAAGCCATTCAGCGCGAGGCAGGGACGGGCTACCTGGTGACCTATCGCTTCCGCGACCTGGCCGGTGATCTGCACAGCGGGCTGTTGACGCTGCTCAATGACGAGGCGGGGACGCTGTTCGTGGCCGATCTGCAGATCGATCCGCCGGACGCCTCGCTGCTGGCCAGCGACGAAATCCCCGCCGCCTATGCAGAGGCGCGTCAGGCGGTGGCCGAGGGGTTCATCGTGCTGCCTGTGTCAAGCCGGGCGACCGCAGCGGGGTCATAAAAAGTGACCGCCAGCGAGACGATCGCCGGCGGTCAGTCTGGCGTGCCTGGAGGGATTCGAACCCCCGACATCTTGCTCCGTAGGCAAGCGCTCTATCCACTGAGCTACAGGCACAGGTTCAGTGTGCGCGTATCATAGCACACCGCCCGGAGCTTGACAAGAGCATTTTTCGCCCTACACTGGGCCTGAACCCGTCGTTGCAGCGCCCAATCGCAAACCACCCAAGGGGTCGCCCATGCCTCACCATCATTCTGCCCATCCTCTGCTGCGTCTGCTGGGCTATACCCGCCGTCACCGGCTGCGCGTGGCCTCGGCGACAGCCTTCTCTGTGCTGAACAAGATTTTCGATCTCGCCCCGCCCGCGTTGATCGGCGCGGCAGTGGACATCGTGGTGCAGCGCGAAGAATCCTTCATCGCCAGCCTGGGCGTGACGGACACTCGCGATCAGCTCACGGTGCTGGCCGGCCTGACGCTAATCATCTGGTTCTTCGAGTCCGTGTTCGAATACGTGCACCGCGTGCTGTGGCGCAACCTGGCGCAGACGGTCGAGCACGAACTGCGCATAGACGCCTACGCGCACGTTCAGAACCTCGACCTGGCCTACTACGAAGATCAGAGCACCGGCGGGCTGATGTCCATCCTCAACGACGACATCAATCAGCTAGAGCGCTTTCTCGACGTGGGAGCCAACGATCTGATCCAGGTGGCGACGACGGTGCTGGTCATCGGCGGGCTGTTCATTGCCGCTGCGCCGGGCGTGGCCTGGATGGCGCTCATTCCCATTCCCATCATCGTCTATGGCTCGGTGTGGTTTCAACGCAAGCTGACCCCGCGTTACGCTGCCGTGCGCGAACAGGTGGGGCTGCTCAACAGTCAGCTCGCCAACAACCTGGGCGGCATCGCCACCATCAAGAGCTTCACCGCCGAAGCGCACGAGATCGAGCGCATCAGTCGTCTGAGCGCGGAGTACCGCGAGCGCAACCGCGCGGCCATCGCGCTGAGTTCGGCTTTCTCGCCGCTGATCCGCATGGTGATCGTCATGGGCTTCATCGCCATCCTGGTCTTTGGGGGACGGCTGGCGCTGGATGGCTCGCTCAACGTGGGCGTCTACAGCGTGATGATCTTCATGACGCAACGCCTGCTATGGCCGTTGACACGCCTGGGTGAGACGTTCGACCTCTATCAACGCGCCATGGCCTCTACCACGCGCGTGCTCGACCTGCTCGCCATCGAACCGCAGATCGCCGACGGCGGCGAACCACTGCCCGTGCACTCCGTGCGCGGCGAGGTGGCCTTCGAGAAGGTCGGCTTCACCTACGGCAATGGCCAGGAGGTGATACGCGGGCTTTCGCTGCACATCCCGGCGGGTGATACGGTGGCCATTGTGGGGGCGACGGGCGCGGGCAAGAGCACGGTGATCAAGCTGCTGCTGCGCTTCTACGATGTGCAGCAGGGGCGCATCACCCTCGACGGGCGGGATATCCGCAGCATCAACCTGGCCGATCTGCGCGCGGCCATCGGTCTGGTCAGCCAGGATGTTTTCCTGTTTCATGGCACAGTGCGCGAGAACATCGCCTATGGCACCTTCGCTGCCACTGATGAGCAGATCATCGCCGCGGCCAGGGTCGCCGAGGCGCACGACTTCATCATGCAGTTGCCCCAGGGCTACGACACCATCGTCGGCGAGCGCGGGCAGAAACTCAGCGGCGGGCAACGTCAGCGCATCTCCATCGCGCGGGCCATCCTCAAAGACCCGCCGGTGTTGATCCTGGACGAAGCGACTTCCTCGGTGGACAACGAAACCGAGGCAGCCATTCAGCGGTCGCTGGAGCGCATCACCGTGAACCGCACGACGATTGTCATCGCGCACCGCCTCTCCACCATCCGCAACGCCGACCGTATCTTCGTCCTGGAAGATGGGCAGTTGCGCGAGCAGGGGCGTCACGAAGACCTGGTCGCCGCCGGCGGCATCTACGCGACTCTGTGGCGTGTGCAAACCGGCGAACGGCTGCGTATGGCGGGCGATTAGGCGCTACAATAGAACTGATCGAAGGAACTGTGAGGATGAGGCGATGCACGCCTGGCGCAGTCTGTGGCTGATCGGGGCTTTGTTCTCTATAATACTGGGGGCCTGCGGGGACAAAGACCACAGCGCCCCGCCGACCCCGGAGGAGAGTCCGGCCATGACGCTCGAACTGAGCAGCTCGGCCTTCGCCGAAGGCCAGCCGATTCCCGCCCGCTACACCTGCACGGGGGAAGACATCTCGCCGCCGCTGGCGTGGCGTGGCGCGCCCGCGGGCACGCAGAGCTTCGCGCTGATCATGGACGATCCCGACGCGCCGCGCGGGACATGGGTGCACTGGGTCGTCTACAACCTGCCCGCCGGCGTCACTGCCCTGCCCGAAGCGATCCGCTCCGACCGCGACCTGCCCGGCGGAGCCGTACACGGGCAGAATAGCTGGCGGCGCAACGACTACGGCGGTCCCTGCCCGCCCAGCGGCACGCACCGCTACTTCTTCAAACTGTATGCCCTCGATACCGCCCTCAACCTGCCGCCCGGCGCGACCAAAGAGGCGCTGCTGCAGGCGATGGAAGGGCATATCCTGGCGCAGGGCCAGTTGATGGGCACGTATAAGAGATAGAGTGATCAGTTTTCAGTGATCAGTTTTCAGTGAATAGTTGTCAGTGATCGGTTCTTGGCGCACTGACTGGGCAGGGTGCGCCGATAGGCGATTGGTGCTGCCTGCACCTTGCAGCGCCGGGGCGGCCTGCTGCGCCCACCCGATCACTGTCAACTGATCCCTGATGACTTTCTCTCGCGCACGCCACGAAACGAGGCTCTGATGGACGCATCCCGCTTTCACGGCATGATCCCCCCTCTGGCGACGCCCATGCACCCCGACGGGTCGCTGAACCTGGCCGCCATGCCCCCGCTGGTAGAGCACGTGCTGCGCGCTGGTGTACACGGCATCTTCGCGCCGGGCAGTCAGGGCGAAGCCTACGCCCTGCACGCCGACGAACGCGCGGCGGTGCTCGACGCGGTGCTGACGGCGGTCAATGGGCGGGTGCCGGTCATCGCCGGGGCGGGCGCCATCGCCACCCGCGACGCCATCGCCTACGCGCGCGCAGCAGAGCGGGCCGGAGCGGATGCGGTCGCCATCATCACGCCCTACTACATCAACCCGACGCAGCAGGAACTGTACGCGCACTACGCCGACATCGCCGCGGCGGTGTCGCTGCCCATCTTCGCCTACTCCAACCCTGGGCGCACGGGCGGTGTGCGCATCGAGCCAGAGACGCTGGCTCGCCTGGCCGCCGATATCCCGCACTTCGTCGGCGTCAAGGAGTCCAGCGGCGATCTGACGGTCACCGCGGCGATGATCCGCGCCTGCCCGCCGGGCTTCCGCGTCTTCACGGGGCGCGACACGCTGATCTACGCCTCGCTATGTCACGGCGCGGCGGGAGCCGTCGGCCTGACGATGAACGTCGCGCCGGCGTGGTCGGTGGCCCTCTACGACGCCTTCCGCGCCGGCGATCACGCGGGGGCGCGTGCCTGGCAGGAGCGCGTGGCAGCCTTGCGCGAAGGGTTGGGGCGTTTCGGCTCGTACCCGGTAGGGGTCAAGGAAGCGCTGATGATTATGGGGTTGCCCGCCGGTCCGGCGCGGCGACCCATCCTGCCCCTCAGCGAGACACAGCGCGAGGCTCTGCGGGCGTTTCTGGTTGAGTGTGGTGTGCTCCAACAGCACGAAATCGCTGCAGACTGACAGGGAGTATCTTCGATGACCGACTGGCCGCGCCTGGGGACGACGCACCTGGGCAGCGTCCCCTATACCGACCTGCATAGCGTGAGCGAACGCCTGGCCGTCATGCTCGACATTCCGGCCTGGGCGCAATTCTCGCGGCGTTCTTTCCGCGAGAACATGTATGTGCAGTTCAGCGCCGCGCTGCCGCGCGTGATGATCGATCCCACCCGTGAGCGCATCTGGGTCAACACGGCGGGTGACCTGACGCCCGACCTGGAAGCCTTCTACGCGCTCTATCTGGAAGACTATGTGGACGCCTTCGCCCTGACGCCAGAGTACGCGGCGGGCTTCTTCGCCATGCTGGATGTGCTCACGGTGATGCCAGGGACATGGGCCAAGGGGCAGGTGACCGGGCCGGTCAGCCTGGGGCTGAGCGTGACCGACCAGGATCGCTACGCCATCCTCTACCACGATCTGCTGAGCGACGTGGTGGTGAAGACGCTGGCGATGAACGCGCGCTGGCAGGTGCGGCAGTTGCGCGCTCTGCGCCCGCAGGTGCTCATCTTCGTGGACGAACCCTACCTGGCCTCGTTCGGCTCGGCCTACGTGAGCCTGGAGCGCGACGCCGTCATCGCCATGCTCAACGAAGTCTTCGCCGCCATTCACAGCGAAGGGGCGCTGGCGGGCGTGCACTGTTGCGGCAACACCGACTGGTCGCTGCTGCTCGATACCTCGGTGGACGTGCTCAACCTGGACGCTTTCGGCTACCTGGACGCGCTGGCGCTCTATCCGGCGGAACTGCACGCCTTCCTGGATCGCGGCGGCATGATTGCCTGGGGCATCGTGCCCAACAACGAGACCATCAACGGGCTGAGCGCGGGCGCTCTGGCCGAGCTTCTCGAGCGAGCGCGCCTGGTAGTAGAGCAGGGAAGCGCCCGCGTCCACGCTCGGGTGCGGCTCCTCGTCGGTGCCGAGCAGCGCGCCGGCGGACTGCACCCCGATGAAGATCAGGAGGAACGCGGCGATGTGGGCGACGGACTCGGATTCCACAAACGGCTTCAAGTGCGCCGAGACGGCGCCGTAGAACCACGCCGCCAGAATCAGGCCGGCGACTGTGGCCAGCAGGCCGATGACGACCCGGGAGAAGCCGACGCGGACCCCGTTGACCACCGCTCCGACGAGGATGGCGAGCAACAGGAAGTCCAGCCAGTTCATAGCGGCTTTCCGGTGAGCCGGCGGTAAGCCTCGTGGTACTTCTCCGCGGTCTTTTCGACGACATCGGGCGGCAGTTCGGGCGCCGGGGGCTGCTTGTCCCAGGCCAGGGATTCCAGGTAATCGCGCACGTACTGCTTGTCAAAGGACGGCTGAGGCTTGCCCGGTTCGTAAGCGTCGGCGGGCCAGAAGCGCGAGGAATCCGGCGTGAGCACCTCGTCGGCCAGCACGAGCCGCGAATCCACCCAGCCGAACTCGAACTTGGTGTCGGCGAGAATGATGCCGCGGCTCTCGGCGTAGGCGGCGGCGCGCGAGTAGATGGCCAGCGTCAGATCGCGGAGCCGCGCGGCGGTCTCCTTGCCAGCCAGCGATTCCACCTTCGAAAACGGGATGTTCTCGTCGTGGCCCGACTGCGCCTTGTAGGCGGGCGTGAAGACAGGTTCCGGCAGGCGGTCGCATTCGCGCAGTCCGGCTGGCAGCGGGATGCCGCAGATGGTCTGGCCGGCGCGGTATTCCTTCCAGCCGGAGCCGGCGAGATAGCCGCGCGCCACGCATTCCACTTCCACCATGCGGGCGCGGCGCACGAGCATGGAGCGGCCTTCGAGCTGATCCCTGTAAGCGTGAAGGGGCTCGGGGTACTCATCCACGTTGGCTGTGATCAGGTGATTGGGCGTGATGCCGCCGAGGAAGTCGAACCAGAACAGGGAAAGCTGCGTGAGGATGCGCCCTTTGTCGGGGATCGGGTTGGGCAGGACGCAGTCGAAGGCGGAGATGCGGTCTGTGGCCACCAGCAGCAGGCGGTCCTCGCCGACGGCGTAGATGTCGCGCACTTTGCCCCGCGCGAGCAGGGGCAATTCGGGAATGGAAGTTTGCATCAAAGCTGGCATTGCGGGTTTCCTGTCATACCGCAGGCTGGCGCGGAGCCGCCGCCGAGTTCGCCGCCGAGCCGGGCGAGGGTCTCCGGACGCAGCCTGTCCTGGATCTGTTCGAACAATTCATTCTCCTCCACGCGGACGTGG
>DDBP01000073.1 GCA_002332795.1 Anaerolineales bacterium UBA2029
AGGGGATTAAGGGGTGAGGGGAAGATAAGGCGCGAAAGTTCATAACAGCCTCCAGGGGCGGTTTCAGGGTAGGCCGATAGCCAGCCTTCACCCCAGACTCCTGACTCAAGACTCCCTACTCCCTACTCTCCACTCCCCACTCTCTCACTTCGCCGCGAGCAGTTCCCCCGCCCGCTCGATGTATTCCAGGCTCTGGTGACGGAAATAGGTGTTGTAGAGTTCGGCGTAGTGCCCGCCCTGCGCCAGCAACGAATCGTGCGTGCCCTCCTCGATGATCTTCCCCTCGCGCAGGACGATGATGCGGTCGGCGTTACGGATCGTCGAGAGGCGGTGCGCGATGACGATCGAGGTGCGACCGGTCAGCACCGTCTCCAACCCTTCCTGGATCAGCGCTTCGGTCAGCGGGTCTACGCTGGCAGTCGCCTCGTCGAGGATGAAGATAGACGGATCCTGCAGCAGCACCCGCGCCAGCGCCACCAACTGCCGCTGCCCCATCGAGAGGCTGCTGCCGCGCTCGCCGACTTGTGTCTGCAAACCGTTCGGCAGCAGGTCAATCCAGTCGCCCCCGGCCACCTGCTGAGCCGCCCGCAGCACGTCGTCGTCGGAAGCGTCCTGCCGCCCGTAGCGGATGTTGTCCATCACCGTCCCGTCGAAGAGGAACGGCGTCTGCGTGACGATGCCCAGGTGCGCGCGGTAGTCGTCCAGGTTCAGGGTACGGATGTCATGGCCGTCTATCAAGATGCGCCCACCCTGGAACTCATAGAAACGGGCGATCAGGCGGGCAATGCTGGACTTGCCGGAGCCAGTGTGCCCCACCAAAGCCAGGGTCTCACCCGCGTGAATGGTCAGCGAGAAGTCTTCCAGCACGCTCTCGCGCTCATTGTACGAGAAATCCACATGCTCGAAGCGAATCTCGCCGCGCACCGCGGGCAGCGGCTCGTTGCCCGTCTGCACCACCTTCGGCTCGGCGTCAATGAGGGCGAAGACGCGCTCTCCCGCTGCCAGCCCCAACTGAAACTGACTCCAGAACGAGGCGATGCTGGTCAGGGGATACCAGAACATGCTCATGCCCTGCACGAACAGGTAGAAATCGCCCGCGCTGAGCGCACCCTCCCTGGCCGTGCTGCCCGCGAAGTAGACGATGGCCGCCGTACCTACCCCCGACACGATGCTCAGCAGGGGGAAGATCGAGTTGAAGACGTAGCCAGTGCGCAGATTGATGCGGTACGACTGCGCGTTGACTGCCAGAAACTCCTCGTAGATGGTGTGTTCCTGGCGGAATGCCTTGGCCACCCCGATCCCGCTGACCGTCTCCTGGATGTGCGCGCTGACTTCGGCCAGGATGCGCCGCGACTGTGTCACGGTGCGCCGCGCCACCTTGCGGAAAGCCAGCGCCACGCCGACCACGGCAGGGGCCACAGCCAGCAAGACCAGCGTCAGGCGGGCGTCCACGCTGAGCAGGTAGCCGATCAGCAGGACGACGAGCAATACCTGGCTCATCAGTTCCATCGTCAGCGAGACCACCTGCGAGAACGCCTGGGTATCCGAGGTCACGCGGCTGGCGATCTTGCCCGACGCATACTGGTCGTAGAAGGATAGATCGCGCTGCAACACGGCGTCGAAGGCATCTTCGCGCATGGCCAGCACCACGTTGCCGATGGCCTGCGCGGAGAGTGCCCGCCGCACCGCATTGAACAGCCAGCCCAGGCTGCCCAACGCTGCCGTCACTGCCGCGATGCCCAGCAGGGCAGAGGTAGAAGTATCTTTCTGCAGCCGGTCGAGGCTGGCCGAGATGTAGATCGGCAGGCCAGTCTGTGCCAGCGAAGTCAGCACCACCATGATCGCCACGACGATCATGCGTCCCAGTTGCGGGCGGAAGTAGGCCAGGATGCGCCGGACCAGCTCGCGGTCGCTGTAGCTGCGGTCGTAGTCTTCGGCGTCCAGGCCGTCCATGATGAAGCCCATGATGGCAGCTCCTTATGGGTTACAGTTTTCAGTTGGCAGTTTTCAGTTGGCAGTTCTCAGTCTTCAGTGCGCAGTTTTCGGTTTGTAGTTTTGAGTTCTGAGCAGGAACGTGTCCGGGAAGGTGCCCTCTCACCGTTCACCGACGACTGAATACTGCTCACTGACAACTGATCACTGATCACTGATCACTGTCAACTGATCACTGTTCACCGACCACTGACAACTGATCACTGCTCACTTCCAACGGCGGTAGCTCGATCTCGTAGCGGGCGAAGATGCGCCGGTAGTGCGGCGACGTGCGCAGCAACTGCTCGTGCGTGCCGGAAGCCACCAGCCGCCCGCGATCCAGCACCAGGATCACGTCGGCCCAGCGAATCTGCGACAGGCGATGCGTGATCAGAATGGTGGTGCGTCCCTGCTGCGCCCGCCGGATCGCCTTCTGAATCTCGTCTTCGGTGGCGCTATCTATGGCGCTGGTTGAGTCGTCCAGGATCAGGATACGCGGATCGCTGAGGAAAGCGCGCGCCAGGGCAATGCGCTGCCGCTGCCCGCCGCTGAGCGCCACGCCGCGCTCGCCGACCTTGGTCTGGTAACCGTCCTTGAAGGACATGATGAAGTCGTGCGCCTGCGCTTCACGCGCTGCCCGCTCGATTTCCTCCTGCGACGTGCCCGGCGCGCCGAAAGCGATGTTCTCGGCGATGGTGCGCGAGAACAGGAACACGTCCTGCTCGATCTTGGAGATTTGCGAGCGCAGCACGTCGAGATTCCACTCGCGCACATCCACCCCATCAATCAGCACACGCCCTGCCGATACGTCGTAGGTGCGGTTGATCAGCATGGAAAGCGTGCTCTTGCCCGACCCCGTCTGCCCCACCACAGCCACCGTCTGCCCCGCCTTCACCTCGAACGACACGTCCTCCAGCACTGCCGTGTCGCAGCCTTCCCCTTCGTAGCAGAAACTGACGTGATCGAAGGTGATGTCGCCACGGATGGGAGCCGCATAGCCGCCGGTGTTCTCGTCCAGTTCGGTCTGCGCGGTGATGATTTGCAGCAGACGCCCGGCTCCCGCCAGCCCCAACTGTACCAGTGAGAAGGAGAAGATGGAGCTGAAGACGGGCCAGCGCAGCACGTTCATCAGCCCCATCACGGCGATGATTTGCGGCACGGCCAGGTCGTCGCGCCGGTAAAGAGCCATGCAGTGCAGGAAGGTCAGTCCCAGCGCGATCCCGAAGAGCAGCAGCGGCAGGTAGCGCGCCTCGATGACGCCCTGCTGCACGAAGTAGTCGCGGTAGAGACGGGCATTGCGCCGGAAGCGCAGCCGCTCGAACGGCTCCTGCACGCTGGCCTTGACTACTTCGATGCCGGAGAGCACTTCTTCCAGCCCGGCGTTGAGCTTGCCGAACTGTTCGCGCTGCAGGTTCATCACCGGGTTCAACTGACGCAGGTAGCGCCGCACGGTGATGGCGTAGGCCCCCACGAAGAGCAGCGGCACCAGCAACAGGTCAACGCGGATAGTGGCGATGTAGAACAGCGGGACGATGATGCCCAGCACCATTTCATAGATGAAGCGCAGGCCAGGGCTGATCATGATGTTGAGCTGCCGCACGTCGTCGGTGGCGCGGGCCATGATGTCGCCGACGCGCTGTCGGTCGTGAAAGGTCTGACTCTTGCCCAGCAGGCTGGCATATAGCTCGTGCCGCGCTCCGGCTTCCAGCCGCTGTGCCAGTGTCTCGATCAACAGACCACCCGTCCAGAAAGCGGCGCTGCTGAGCATGAGCACGCCCAGGATCATCAGCGACAGGCGCAGCAATGCCCCATCGGTCGTCGGATTGAGGATTTCGTCGGCGACCCTGCCGATGAGCATGGGGTTTTGCGAAAAGGACAGGTAGTCCACCACGCTGCACAGCAACGCCCCGAAGAAGAGCCACTTATAGCGCCAGATGTGCGAAGCGATCCAGCGCAGCGGGCTGCTCTCGTTGTACCGATAGGCACCCTGTACGGTGAACTCGCTCTTACCGTTGGTGACCATGATCTGTGCTCCAGCGGAAAGACGGCATGGCGAACAGACGTTCTAATAGTCTATCATAATTCTATGATTTCTGCCAGACGGCGATTCCCCCGGCCTGTAGTTATACGCAGGATACTCCCGAATCGTTGCAGCGGGCAGAATATACATCCACAAGGGGGGTGACAGCGAACCGCGATTCGCGCGGGTTGTGTGCGCCCGTATCAGGCAAAGTGCCATGCCTGTCCCGCCCCTGTCGCCCGCAACCCCATTCCGGGCAACGAAGTGATGGGAAAGAGTCTCGATACCGACAGGTAGGGAGCCTTCGCCCCTCTGCAGGACAGGCTTCAAGGGCGGACAGCCATT
>DDBP01000014.1 GCA_002332795.1 Anaerolineales bacterium UBA2029
GTCGAGCGGCAATTCGCGCGGCGCGGCGCTTCCCTGCTCCGCCCAGTCCGCCAGCGCGGCGAGCAGCGGATGGGTGCGCTCGGCGGCGACCACGCGCAGGGCCACGAAGAGCCGGGAGCCGTCTTCCGCCCGATGCTGCAGAACCACTTCTCCCAAAGCGACGCGCATCCCGAGCCGGTGCGCCCCGGGGTGATGCCAGCTGATCCGCTCCAGCCGATACCATGTTCCCTGCCACCCCAGGCGCTGTTCCCGCGTCGGCTCGAGCAGCAAGCCCGCTTTGTCCTGCTCGAGGACGACCCGACCGGGTTGGTAGCGGAAGAAAGGCGGCGGAAGATCGGCCGGCGTGGCACCTTCGAGCGCGATGGGGGATTGACGCTTGCCGTCGTGGCACAGACGCCAGTCGGGCGAGAGGAGGTGCCACTGGGAGGGACCGGCAGGGCCGTCGGCGTAGGTCCATTCGCCCGGTGAGGGGCGTTTGGCCGCGCGCTGTTGCTTCTTGCCCGAAGGAGCGGCGCGATGAGCAAGGACCGGCTTGCGCGCCGCGGGAGTCACGGCAGCGTCGGCCACCGGGGGTTGGGAACCGGCCACAGGCGCAGGAACACTCCCGGAGCGTCCCGCCGTTGGGGCTTGCGCAGACGCGGCCGCTGGCGAGGGCGCGCGGGGGGGCTGGAGCGCCAAGGCGGAGATCGGCGGCGAGCCATCGGGTCGATTCACCGGCGGTTTGACCGGGGGTTGCTGCGCCGGGACGGGAAGCTTGGCCACTTCGGGCGGCAAGGCGGAAGGGTCGACGAGATCCACGCCCAAGGGCAAGGGTTTTTCCGCTGACGACGAAGCCGTTTTGGCCGCGGCGCCCTCCATCGCGCTCTGTGCCGATCCCAGGGCTTCCTGGGCGATACGGCTCAGTTCTTCCGGCGTGGGGGGGCGGCAGACCACCAGCCACAGGCGCTCGGTCAAGGCCTCGGCGCGCTGCCGGATGACGCCGTCGGTCTTCAGGCTGAGGAAGACGGCGCCGTGCAGCACGAAGACGCAGAATCCGGCCACGCCGGCGATCAGCGTGTAGGGGCTGAGCAGGTCGAAGAAGTTGCCGGTGAAGTGCATTTGCGCATTGATGGGCGTGCCCTCGACCAGGTTGCCGAAGGCCACACCCCAGAGCAGGGCAGGAACCGCACTGCCCACGAAGATGGCCCAATCCCAGGTGCGCCGCCAGCGGGGATTCTCGTCTTTGCTGCGGAACTCGAAGGCCACGCCCCGCACGATCAGCGCCAGCAGGATCAGCACCAGCGCCAGGTAGAAACCGCTGAACAGGGTGGCGTACCACTGCGGGAAGGCGGCGAAAATGGCCCCGCCCGCGGTGATCATCCATACTTCGTTGGCGTCCCACACCGGCCCGATGGTGTTGACGATGACGCGCCGCTCGCGGTCGTCCTTGCCCAGGAAGGGCAGCAGAATGCCGACGCCGTAGTCGAACCCTTCCAGGAAGAAGAAGCCGATGAACAGGATCGAGATCAGCGCAAACCACAGGTCTTGCAGGTCCATGATGTCTCTCTCCTCTCTTCTAGCGGGCGGCAGCCGGTGCAGGGGATACCTCGCCGAACGTTTCATCGCCCTCGGCTGCGGGGCCGCGGCGACCGAAGCGGGCCAGCAGGTACACATCCGCAACCATGAGCACGCCATAGACCAGCGTGAAGGCGATTAGCGAAAAGGCGACCATCTCCGCGGTGACGTTGGGCGAGACGGCTTCCTCGGTGCGCTGCAGGCCGAACACGATCCAGGGTTGACGTCCCAGTTCGGTCATCAGCCAGCCAGCGGTGTTTGCGATGTAGGGCAGGGCGATGGCGAACGGCAGCAGCTTGAGGAAGCGCGGCGTGTGCGTCAGCCGATCGCGCAGGATCAGATAGAGAGCGATGATGGCGAGCGCCAGCATGGTGAAGCCCGCGCCGACCATCGCCCGGAAGGACCAATAGATGACGGCGATGGGCGGGCGGTAGTCCGCGTCGGGGCCGTAGCGATCGGCGTATTGGGCCTGATATTGCGCCTGCAGATCGTTGATGCCCTTCACTTCACCATCGAGCCGGTTGTAGGCCAGCAGACTGAGCAGGCGCGGAATGCGAATGGAGAACACTTCCTCGCGCTGTTCCCAGTCGCCGATGGTCAGCAGAGAGAAGGACGCCGGGTCTTCGGTCTCGAACAGCCCCTCGGCGGCGGCCATCTTCATCGGCTGCGTCTCGACCATGTGCTGCGCCTGCGAATGGCCGACCAGGATCACCAGCGCGACGCCGATCAGGCCGTAGACGGTCGCCATGCGGGCGGAGCGGGCGAAGAAATCGTGGTGTTCGCTCTTGCGCAGCAGGTGCCAGGCGCTGATGCCCAGCACGAAGAACGCCGCCGTGGTGATGCCCGAAGCGAAGACGTGTGGGAACTGCACCAGCACGTTGGGGTTGGTGACGACTTCCAGGAAGTTGTCCATCTGCACCTTGGTCAACACGCCGCTGGCGTCCAGCACTTCGCGGTAGCCGACGGGCTGCTGCATGAAGGAGTTGGCGATCAGAATCCACAGCGCCGAGATGTTCGAGCCGATGGCCACCAGCCAGATGGCGGCCAGGTGCATCCCTTTGGAGAGGCGGCCTTCGCCGAAGAGCCAAACCGCAATGAAGGTAGATTCCAGGTAGAAAGCCAGCAACGCCTCAATGGCCAGGGGTGCGCCGAAGATGTCGCCCATGAAGCGCGAATATTCCGACCAGTTCAT
>DDBP01000120.1 GCA_002332795.1 Anaerolineales bacterium UBA2029
CGGATCAATGGTGCTTTCCAGGCGGGCCAGCGCTTTCTGACGCTCCGTCCGGCTGATCTTCACCCGCACGTTCGCCCAGGTGAAGCTCGCCCCGGCCTCGTCTGCCGCCGCACCGACCAGTTGTAGCGCGTGAGCACCGCGATCGCGGGCATAGCGACCGGAATCGCTGTGCCCCTGCCCGACTGGAATCGCGATCGTGTCGGGGCGGATGGCGGGAAACTCGTAGACGATGGCCTCGATGGCCCCATGCGGCGATTCCACGCGCACTACGTCCCCGTTCTTCACGCCGAGCGCCTCCGCCGTAACGGGATTGATCTCGACCCACGTCTGCCAGGCCACGGTCGTCAGCGGATCGGGGGCACTCTGTAACCAGGGCAGGCTGGCCCCGCGCCCGTCGCCCAACAACACGGACGGATACAGGTGCAGGTAGAACGGATACTCCGCATCGTCTCCGTCGAAAACGGTCAACGGAGCGCTCACAGGAGTCTGCGCGACCAGTTCTGGCGAGGGGCTTTCCGGCGGAGTCTCCGGCCACCACCCGCCATGCTGCAGGAAGCGTGCCCAGCGCACTTCGGCATCTTCACCGCCCTGCGCCCCTTTGGGCAGCGCCGTGATCTGCTCTTTGATGAAGGCTACTTCGTCCGTCCAGGGCAGCGCAGCCGCCGCGGCGGGAATACCCCGCGCCACTGTCAGCAGGACATCACCCGTAGGACGCACATCGTGGAACGGGCCGACGACCGGCTGCTGACTGCTGACTGCCGGCACCCCGCCGAAAGCGGGTTGCACGACCTCATAGCCCCACCCTTCCAGATAGACCCGGTCGGGCAGCAGGTAGTCGGCCAGGGCCGCGGTCTCATCCACCAGCGAATTGAACGAAACGATCGTGTCCACCTTCTCCAGCGCCTCGACCACGCCCGCTTCTGGCGGCAGGTCGTAGACCGGGTTCGCACCGTGCACCAGCAACACCCTGACCTGCCCCGCCTTCATCCGTTCCAGCAATGCCTGCACCTCCGCGTACGACGAAGGCTGCGGCGCGGTCAGCCCGGCGGGCACTTCGGGCGGGAACTGCACACCGCCCGGAAGACCGAGCGTCCCGGCCACGACGTTGAGCAACTGCACCACGGTGACCGCCAGCGGACCGTTGCCCGTGCCGGCCAGCGCCGCCCCTGGAAGGGCGAGTGGGTGCCGGGCTTCGGCGAACAGGCGCGCCAGCCCTGCCAGTTCCTCGCGCGTCATCTCACAGGCGGCAGCCGCTTCGTCGAGATCAACATCTCCGACCAGCCGGGCCGCCCGTTCCGCCCGCTCTGATCCGCCGTATCCCTCATCGGCGATCAGGCGCAGCAACGCCTGTGCTACCAGTGCCTCCGCGCCGGGGCGGATGGGCACCCAGCGGTCGGCCTTGGCTCCGGTGACGGACATCTTCGGCTCGAATTGCACCAGCAGGCCACGCTTGCCGTAGGGCTGATCGCGGAACTGCCCGAACTCGACGCCGTAGGCCGTAGCCGAGAGCCACGTCCCCAGGAAATCGGCCCCGAAGGAGAAGATCACATCGGCGCGCGCCACGTTGTAAGTCGGCAGGGCAGCCTGCCCGAAGAGAGCCGCATTCGCGTCGAGCAGCGCGCGATAACCGTTCAGGCCGGTGTACAGGTCATAGCGAACCGGCGGCGGCGCACCAACTGCTTCGGCGTAGCGGGCGAACAACTCGTGCAGATGCGCAGACGTGCTCGACCCCAGCCAGATGCCGATGGCGCTGCCCGCCGCGCTCAGTTTCTCGTACAGGGTATTGATCGCGTCGTTCCAGGCGATCGGCTTGAACTTGCGGCTGCCGCGTTCTTCCTGTCGGGCTGCGCCGGTCACCCGGTCGGGGTTATAAAGCAGTTGCAGGCCGGCCTGTCCCCGCGCGCATAGCTTGCCTCGATTGACCGGGTGCTCCGGGTTACCCTCGATCTTGACGGCACGACCATTCATGATGCGCACGATAATGCCACAACCAGCCGGGCACATGCGGCAGGTCGAGGCGTACCAGCTAGGGATTCCGGCCAGTTGTTCTTCCGGCGCGCGGACATACGGTTCCAGCGTCACCCAGCGTTCTGACTCTTGCGTACAGCCCGCCAGGATCGCGGTCGCCGTGCCTGCCGCGCTGACCTTGAGAAAATCGCGGCGTGTGAAATTGGTCATAGCTCGCTCCTAACGATGGCAGACTGTGCAATCCCACAAGGCGTCTTTGTTCTCTTGCTCGGCGTGACAATCCAGGCAAAAGCCCATGTTCATATTGACCACCGGCTCCACCACGTCCATCTCCGCCACCGCCCCATGACACGAGCCGCAACTGACCCCCGCCGCAATGTGGGAAGAATGGTTGAAATAGACGTAGCTCGGCTGAACGTTGACACGCTTCCAGGGGATGGGTTCCTGACGTTCCCAGTAGCCCTGCAGCTTCTGAATTTCGGGGCTGTCGGTGGCAATGTAGGTATGGCAGCCCATACACTTCTCCACGCTGGGGATTCCCGCCACTGGCCCCTTGGCCACGCCCGTGTGGCAAAACTGGCACTGAATGCCGTTCTGCGCGTGCGTCTTGTGACTGAAAGCAAGCGGCTGTTCGTCGGCGGCGCTGGTCTGCGCGATCACGATGGCCAGCAGGGCGACAAGCAACGCCCCCGCGCCGAGCACCGCCACGCCCAAGATCAGCCGCTGCCGCAAGGACAGACTGCCTAGTCTACGCATGTGACCTCCCTTCTGTTGTGCGTTCGTCTGCCATTTCTCACCTCCTGCCAGGTCTGGTGTGCGCTCTCGGCGACCTGCCCTCCCTGATGTCCTGGAACTGAGCGCCAGGGCACTTACACCCCACTATACATCCAATTCGAAAAGAAAGAAAAACTGCTGTATTAGAACGATTGAGACAGCATTGACGCACACACCAACACAAAGGCAATCTGGATCAACCGCTGACTGGAACCTGTGTCCATGCCGTCCATCGGCCTACACTTCGCCGCGTGATGTTGAGTATATGTCAGGTTGGGAAGCGCTTAAAACAGAAAAGCTTGTTCTTTATATCACCAATCTGGTATATGAGCATAGCGCGGCTGCTCGTTCCCTACAACTTTTCGACGCAAAGCTTGCCTGGCGGGGTCGGGGCTTGGAGCATCCCGCCGAACTGGTATAATGGCGTGCCGGAGCAGGTTCGCCACACCTGCCGCAAGGAGCAACTGCGGATGCGCATCATCGTTCACGGCGGCCACCCTCTGCGGGGTACCGCGCGACCTTCTGGCAACAGTAACGCGGCGCTGGCCCTGATTGCCGCGTCCATGCTCACCGATCAGCCAGTGACGCTGCACAATGTGCCGGATACGCTCAGCACGTCGGCCATGATCGCCGCCGCGGAACGGCTAGGCGCGACTGTGCAGCGCAACGGCCACGACCTGCATCTGGTCACCCCCACCCTGCTGACGCGCTCGCTGGAACGAGACCTGGCCGATCAGGTAGGGACGGTGCTGCTGCTGGCCCCCATTCTGGCCCGCCGCCGCCATGCCCGCATGGAAGTCCCCTACGCCCTCAGCCGCCTGCACACTCACCTGACCGCCCTGCGCGACCTGGGGGTGACGGTGCGCGCTTCGAGCGGCGTGATCGAGCTGGAAGCTGCCCCCTGGGAACAGCGCACGCTCACCCTGCTACAGACGAGTGTCACTGCCACCGCCCTGGTGGCCATGCTGGCGGCGACGCTGGGGCAGCAGACTACCATCCTCAATGCGGCCTCCGAACCACACGTTCAGGACATGCTGCGTTTTCTGCAGGTGATGGGCGCGCACGTCGAGGGCATCGGATCGAACGTGCTGCACATCCGTGGCATCGCCGAACCGGGCGGCGGGGAGTTGACGATTGCGCCCGACCACATCGAAGCAGCCAGTCTGGCAGCCATTGGCGCGATCACTCGTGGCGCGCTGACCATCGCTGGTGTCGTCCCCGAACACCTGCACGGCATCGTGCGTGTCTTCGCGCGGCTGGGGGTACGCCTCTTTCTGAATGGCGATTCTCTAATTCTGCCAGCCCACGACACGTTGATCGCGTCCGAGAGCGAAGAAGAACTGGACGTGCCTATCGAAACCGCGCCCTGGCCTGGCTTTCCCTCCGACCTGATCGCCATGGCCGCGGTGATCGCCACACAGACGCGCGGCACCACCCTGATCCACGAGAAACTCTTCGACAACCGGCTGCTGTTCGTGGACAAGCTCACCGCCATGGGCGCGCAGATCGTGCTCTGCGACCCGCACCGCGCGCTGATCGTCGGGCCGAGCGAGCTGCGTGGAGAATACCTGGACACTCCCGACGTGCGCACCGGCCTGGCCTTGCTCGGCGCGGCTCTCTGCTCCACCAGCAGTGTGATCATGGACAACGCTCAGTTGATCGGGCGGACGTTCGAAAACGTGCTGGACAAGCTCGTCCAACTGGGTGCACAGATCGAGGTCGTGCAACCGTGAGCGAACCGCCTGTCACGCTGCAAACCATCGCCGGTCTGCGCACGGGCGTCTGCGTGACTGGCCAGGGCCGTCCCGTGCTGGCACTGCATGGCTGGGGTGGGAGCATTCGGAGCTTCTGGCCCGTCGCCGAGCGGCTCGGCACCTCCGGCTATGCCGTACACCTGATTGACCTGCCCGGCTTCGGGCAGACCGAAGCTCCCCCAGAACCCTGGAGCGTGGCCGACTACGCTCGCTTCGTGCTGGCCTACCTGGACGCCAGCGACCTGTCGCGCGTGGCCTTGCTGGGCCATTCTTTCGGCGGGCGTATTGGGTTGGTGCTGGCCGCGCAGCATCCTGAGCGGATAAGCCGGATGGTGCTGGCCAATAGCGCCGGTTTGCGGACTCCGCTGTCTTTGCGGCAGCAGGTGCGCAACGGCGCAGCGCGCCTGGTTCGGTCCAGCCTGGACCTGCTGGGGCTGACCTCGTTGCGTGCCCGTCTGCAGGCGGTCTACAACCGCCGCTATGCGTCCCAGGATTACCTGAACGCCGGGCCGCTGCGCGAAACCTTCCTGCGCATCATCAGCGAAGACCTCACCCCCTACGCAGCGCAGGTACAGGCACCTACCGTGCTGATCTGGGGCGATCGCGACACGGATACACCGCTGTGGCAGGGGCGCAAACTGGAACAGGTGATGCCCGACGCAGGGCTGATCGTCTTCACCGGAGCCGGGCACTTCTCCTACCTGGAACGGCTGAACGAGTATCTGCGCATCGTGGAATATTTCTTGAAGGACAAGCCTGACTGATGGTCGAGGGTCTGATCTTCCTCTGGCTGGCGGGAATCCTGGTACGCATCTGGCAACTGGCCCGCTACTTTCAGATCGAGGAATACAACAGCCGCCGTTTCCTGCGCTGGCTGCTGGCCCGCCCGCAACGCTACGTGATGTGGCGAGCGCTGGTCTTTGTGGGCGTGGCCGCGCTCACTTCTTTTGTGCTCGGCTGGTTCGGCCAGGATTCGGAGGCCGTCTACCTGCTGATCTGGAGCGTGACAGCGGTGCTGGGCACCTGGCCGGAACGGCCCAAGGAAGTGAAGAAGCGCTTCCGGCTCACTCAGCGGGCCGCGCGCCTGCTGATCACCGCCTTTGCCCTGGCCATCGTCGTCGCCCTGGGCGCTGTCGTGACGCTGAACACCGCCGTCAGTGCCAGCGACCGCACCAAGTTCGTGGTCATCAGCGGGGCGGGACTGGTAGTGTTTCACCTGTGCCCGCTGGCGTTGCCCATCGCCAACGTGCTCATGGCTCCCGTCGAAGCCGGTTTCCGTCTGATGTTCCTGCGTCAGGCCCGGCGGGTATTGCGCCAGAAAAAGCCGGTCGTGATCGGCATCACCGGCAGCTTCGGCAAGACCAGCACCAAACACTACCTGGCGCACATCCTGAGCGGACGCTATCGCGTGCTGGCCACGCCCAAGAGCTACAACACCCTGATGGGCGTCTGTCTTTCGATCAACAACGACCTCAAGCACAGTGACACCGTAGATTATTTCATCGTGGAGATGGGGGCCTACATCGAAGGCGAGATTCGCCGCATCTGCCGCCTCACGCAGCCGCAGATCAGCATCGTCACTGCTGTCGGGCCGCAACACCTGGAACGCTTCGGCAGCCTGGAAGCGACCGCCCGCGCCAAGTACGAAATCATCGAGGCGCTGCCTCCGGATGGCGTAGGTGTCTTCAACTGGGACAACCACTATGTGCGCGCCATGTACGAACGCGGCTATCCGGCTACGCGCATTGCCGTAAGCTGGGAGAACGCCGAACATGCCACACAGCTTCGTTTCCTGGCCCGCAACATCGAGCAGACGATAGATGGCCTGAGGTTCGAAGTGGTGGACACTCTGTTTGGCGAATGCGAACCCTTTGTCACCTCTCTGATTGGCAAACACAACGTCACCAATATCTTGCTGGCGACCGCCGTCGCCCGGCATCTGGGCATGCCCCTGCGCGAAATCGCCATGCGCGTCGCCACGCTGGAACCCGCCGAACACCGCCTGCACCGCAGAGTCCTGCCTGGCGGGATCACCGTCATTGACGACGCCTACAGCGCCAACCCCGTCGGTGCGCGCAATGTCCTGGAGGTGTTGGCGCTCTACCAGGACGGGCGGCGGGTGTTGATCACGCCCGGCATGGTCGAGCTTGGCCCCTTGCACGAACAGGAAAACCGCGCTCTGGGTCGCCTGGCGGCCAGGGTATGCACCGATATCGTGCTGGTGGGCACCGAACAGACGCGCCCCATTCAGGCCGGGGTGCTCGAAGCCGGCTTTGATCCGGCACACCTGTTCATCTTTGAGACGCGCGAAGAAGCCATCGCCTGGTTTCAGCGCGAACTGCGCAGCGGCGATGCCGTGTTGTTCCTCAACGACCTGCCCGATACGTATGTGTGATACTCTTCGGACAGGGAAGCTTCAACCAAAGGATTAGGGAGCGATGAGCCAGCAGACTTCCAAGAAGACAGTGGCCGTGATCTTTGGCAGCCGGTCGGTCGAACACGACGTATCCATTGTCACGGCTCAGCAGGTCATGCAGGCGCTCAGCCCGCAAAAGTACAACGTCATCCCCATTTACATCACGCGCGACGGGCGGTGGGTGACCGGCCCCGGCCTGCGCGACCTGAACACCTTCAAGGTAGACAATATCTCCGAGATGATGGGGATCAAGGATGTCATTATCTCACCGAGCACGCAGCATCGCGGCCTGATCCTCTCTCCAGTCAGCGGTCTGTTCGCACGCAGCCGCCTGCAGCCGCTTGACGTGGCCTTTCCGGTCGTGCATGGGTCGCATGGGGAAGACGGCACGCTGCAGGGCCTGCTCGAACTGGCCGACATTCCCTACGTGGGGGCGGGAGTCCTGGCCTCCGCGGTCACGCGCGACAAGGCTGTGCTCAAGACCGTCTTGACCGGCCTGGGAATTCCAGTGGTCAGACATATAGCTTTCACCCGGCAGGAATGGGTGAGCGGTGCCGATGCTCTCGTAAGCCGGGTTGAGTCCGAGCTGGACTTCCCCGTTTTCGTCAAGCCGACGTCGCTGGGATCGAGCATTGGTGTAGCGCGGGCGAAAGATGCGGCGGAACTGCGCACCTACGTCAACATCGCCGCCAACTTCGACCGGCGTATCCTGGTCGAAGCAGCCGTCGAAGGCGCGATCGAGATCAACTGCGCGCTGATGGGCAATCACGACCTCCGCGCGTCGGTGCTGGAACAGCCCATCACCTGGCAGGAATTCCTGACCTACGAAGAAAAATACATGCGTGGTGAGGGTGCCGCGGGGATGAAAGGCGCTGAGCGGCGCATCCCGGCCCCCATTCCCGACGACCTGGCCGCGCGCATCCGCGAGACGGCCATCCGCGCCTTCCGCGCCGTGGACGGACGGGGCACGGCCCGTGTGGACTTCCTGGTGCGCGAGGAAACAGGCGAAATCTTCCTCAACGAGATCAACACCATGCCCGGCTCGCTGGCGTTCTACCTGTGGCAGGAAGAAGGCATGAGTCCCGCGCAGGTGGTGGACGAATTGATCCGCCTGGCGCTGGAAGCGCATGCCGAGAAGCGCAAGACGGTGTACAACTACAAGACGGGCCTGATCGAGCACGCCGCCGCGCGCGGCCTCAAGGGGATCAAGAAATAAGCAGCGGGCGGTGTGTCATCGGGTTGCCGGGGAGCAGCAGGTCGTGCCCGATCACTTGCCGACGAAACGGTAGCCCACCCCATATTCGTTCTGGATGTAGGTGGGCGTACGGGGATCGGGTTCGATCTTGCGGCGCAGGTGCGAGACATAGATGCGCGGGTAATGGTGCTCGGTACGGTAGCCATGCCCCCACACCTGCTCCAGCAACTCTTCGAAGGTCAGCACCTGCCCGCGATGGCGCACGAACACGGCCAGCAGGCGGAACTCAGTGGGCGTCAGGCGGATTTCGCGCCCCTGCACAGTGACGCGCCTGCCCCTGACGTCCACCACCAGATAGTCGTCGGCGTAACCGACCGCATCTTCGTCGGGCGTTTCGGAAAAGCGGGCACGACGCAGCAGAGCGTTGACGCGGGCGTGAAATTCCAGATGGCGCAGAGGCTTGAGCAGGTACTCGTCCGCGCCGAGGTTCAGCCCTTCGGCCATCTCCTCTTCGCTGACGGCGTGCGCGGTGATGATCAGAATCGGCACGTTCGACAGTTCGCGGATGCGCTGACACACGGTCAGGCCATCCATGCCCGGCAGCTCGACATCCAGCACCACCAGATGGGGGCGCACTTCATGAAACCTGCGCAGGCCGTCCAGTCCGTTGTCGCAGGTGTACACCTCGAACCCGCGCCGCTTCAGGTCTATCTCCAGCAGCCGGTTCATCTCGACATCGTCTTCGACAATCAAGATTTTGGTGACCATGACAGAGACTATCCATCCAGCACCTACGGGCTATCTGTCATCATTGTACAGGATCGTCATGCTTCGCAAAAATGAAGTCCGCCCATGAATCGTCTGCGCAGCCTACCGCGCCCACTCAGGCAAGGCAGCGCTACTGCGGTCAGCGATAGCAGGCGCGCTGCCTGGGTGACACACGCCGCCAACGGCATCCCTGGCGCGCTGGCCTGGCTGTCCGTCTGCGTCGCGGTGTGGGGTGCGCTATCGGCGCGAAGGGCCTTGCTGTGGAGCACCGCTCTGCTCGCTGCCTATCTCGCCCTGCGCTTCGTGCTGGCCGGGCTGGCGTGGGCGCGCGGTCTGCGCCTGATCCGGCAATGGGAGCGTTACGACTGGCGCGCCGAGTATGACTGCCGCGAGCGCGCCCGCAGCCTGGCCTGGCAGGCCGTGCATCACCTGGTCCTCTTGCCCAGCGCCAACGAGAGCGAGGCGCTGCTGAGCCGCTCACTGGATCGACTGGCCGCCTGGCCGGACGCCGCGCGCGCCATGACGGTGGTGCTGGCCATGGAAGGCAGCGATCCGGCTGCTGGCGATCGCGCCGCCCGCCTGCAACAACGCTATGCCGATCGTTTCCGGCACGTCCTGGCGACACATCACCCCGCCAACCTGCCGGGAGAGGTGCGCGGCAAATCGGCGAATCTGGCCTGGGCGACGCGACACGCCCGGCAGGTGCTCGTAGACCAGGAGGGATATCCGCCCGAACAGATCGTGGTGACAGTGATGGATGCCGACACGCTCTGGCACCCAGCCTACTTCGACTGCCTGACGACGCTCTTCGCCACCGACGATCAGCGCTACACCACCTTCTGGCAGGCCCCCATCCGCTATCAGGGCAACATCTGGACGGCACATTGGCTCATGCGTCCCCTGCACGCGCAGGCCTCGGCCTGGGAACTGGCCTATCTGGCCGCCCCGTGGTGGCAGGCGCTGCCGATGTCCTCCTACTCGCTCAGCCTGTGCCTGCTCGACAACTCTGGCGGCTGGGCCACCGATGCGGTCGCCGACGAATGGCATATGTACGTGCGCTCTTTCCGCGCTCAACAGGGTCGTCTGCGCCTGCAACCGATATTCCTGCCTTCCCTGGTACACATTGTCAGCGCAGATACGGTGCTGCGGACACTGCTGGCCCGTTTCCGGCAGAGCATCCGTCATGCCTGGGGGGCCGAGGAGATCGGCCATGCTCTGGGGAACGCGGTCAACGCGCAAGGATGGCGGCTGGCGCTGCGCGTGGCGCACGATCACCTGCTGGCGGGAGCAGGCGCGGTGCTGCTGGGCCTGGGGACACAGTTGCCAGTGCTGCTTGCCCCCGCCTGGTGGCGCGCTCAGCTCAGCAGCGCGCCGTTCTTGCTGTTGCAGGCCTCCCTGCTGACGGTGTCCGCCGTATCGGTGATCTTCTGGTGGGGCGACTGGCGCTCGCGCCCTGCCCCCCAGGCATTTGAGCGTCGGCCATTCCTGAACGAACTGCTCGGCTTGCTGCTGCTACCGGCTCTCACCGCGCTGTGCGTGACCCTGCCCCTGCTGATCGCTCATACGTGTCTGCTGCTGGGTCAGCGCCCTCGCTTTCAGGCAGCGCCCAAAGAGTGAGCACGGCGGGACGATCCAGCACGTGCCAGGCCGCGGACAGCGCGCGCACGGGCAGCGTCAGCAAGTGCGCCGGGCAGGAACAGTCCGAAGCGCCAAAACCGGTGACAGGCAAAGTTGCCTCTGGAACCGTCAACAACTGCGCCGCCCACCGGCACTCTAGCCGTTGCGCTCCCTGCGTATACCATACAGCGGTTGCCGGCACCTGCGCCGTCAGCGCGTCTATGTGCCAGTGCAAGCGCCCATCCGCCCGCAGGTGACGCCCCACTCGCGCGCGCAGTCCGCCAGGGCCACGCGCGCTCCCCACATAGACCACCAGCCCTGGTTCCAGCCCTACCTGTCCCAAGCGCCCCACGGAAAGGGTGAGCGGCGCGGTCAGCCAGAACCACAGCGCGTAAGTGCCCGCCGACACAGGGAGCAGTTGGTACAGATGGAACCATGGGGTTCCCCGTCTCCAGGCAGAAAAATTCCGCTTGCATCCGGCGTTTGGCGTGTTATGATCGCTCCGATTGGGCATTGTATGCCACTTGGCCCTGTGAACTATGACGAATGACTATACCCTTCCAAGGCACTATCGCCGATCATTGAGGGGTGATGTCAACAAACGCACCTCGTGAGTATAGAAAGAGAGCCAGACCATGACTACTGTTGCCGCAGGGAAGATCGAATCACTGCTGGGAGCCGAGGCCGAATACCTGCTCGGCCATGTCTGCAAGACTATCCCCAAGGAAATGCTGTACATCCCCGGCCCAGACTGGGTAGACCGCATCTTCGTGCAATCCGACCGCCCCACGCCGGTCTTGCGCAGTCTGCAGCAGATGTTCAACCATGGCCGCCTGGCGGGCACGGGCTACCTCTCCATCCTGCCGGTTGACCAGGGTATCGAGCACACCGCCGGTGCATCGTTCGCCCGCAACCCGATCTACTTCGATCCGGAGAAGATCGTCGAGCTGGCCATCGAGGGCGGCTGCAATGCTGTGGCCTCGACCCTGGGCGTGCTGGGGGCCGTGGCGCGCAAGTATGCGCACAAGATTCCCTTCATCCTCAAGTTCAACCACAACGAACTGCTGACCTACCCCACCAAGTACGATCAGGTCTTCTTCGCACAGATCAAGCACGCCTTCGACATGGGCGCCGTCGCGGTGGGGGCCACCATCTACTTCGGCCCGCCGGAGTCCAGCCGTCAGATCGTCGAAGTCAGCGAAGCGTTCAAGATCGCGCACGATATGGGCATGGCCACCATCCTGTGGTGCTATACCCGCAACTCCGCCTTCAAGAAAGACGGCGTGGACTACCATGTCGCCGCCGACCTGACCGGCCAGGCCAATCACCTGGGCGTGACCATCGAGGCGGACATCGTCAAGCAGAAACTGCCGGAGAACAACGGCGGCTTCAAGGCCATCGGCTTCGGCAAGTACGACGAGAAGATGTACACCGATCTGTGCAGCGATCACCCGATCGACATGTGCCGCTACCAGGTTGCCAACGGCTACATGGGCCGCGTCGGCCTGATCAACAGCGGCGGGCCGTCGGGCAAGGACGACCTGGTGCAGGCTGTGCGCACCGCCGTCATCAACAAGCGCGCGGGCGGCATGGGCCTGATCAGCGGGCGCAAGGCGTTCCAGCGTCCGATGAGCGAGGGCATCGAAATCCTCAACGCCATTCAGGACGTTTACCTCGATCCGTCGGTGACCATCGCCTGATCGGTCGCCCGGCAAGAGAAGCAACCAACAGGGGCAGCCCCGTGCTGCTCCTGTTTGTTTGCACAGGAGTAGCGCATGGGTTCATTTCAGGTTGATCTGACTGGACAGGTGGCCATGGTCACCGGCGCGGCGCGTGACACGGGACAGGCCATCGCCCTGGCCCTGGCGCGCGCTGGCGCGGCGGTTTGCGCCGTGGATGTGAACCCGGATCGTCTTGACGAAACGGTGTCCCGGATCGAGGGTGCGGGTGGCCGGGCGCTGGCCTGGACGGGCGACATATCCAATCGCTTCCAGGTCGCCGCACTCATCGAAGCCACGCGCGACGCCTTCGGCGGGCTGCATATCGTCGTCAACGCCACCGCTGCCGACAAGCGCGCCCCCCTGCTCGCGCTGGACGAATACGACTGGCGACGCGCCCTCGAAATCAGCCTGACGGGAGCGTTCTTCTGCACCCAACTGGCCGCGCGCGTGATGGCCGACGAAGGCGGCGGAGCGATCGTCAACGTGCTCAGCCTGGTTGGGCCGCTGCTCACCGCGCCAGAAGCGGCCCCCCTGGCAGCCAGTCAGGCCGGCTTGCTGGGGTTGACCCGCCAGGCCGCGCGGGAACTGCTCAGCCAAGGGGTGCGCGTCAACGCGGTCTGCAGCGGGCTGCCCGCTGAGATGCCAGCAGCACTTGCGGTATCGCCGGACGACATCGCCGCGGCAGTGCTGTTCCTGTGCTCACCGGCAGCGAGGGCCATCACCGGGCAGATGGTGGTCGTAGATGGAGGCAATGCCCTGCTGTGACCGGATGGCCCCTGTCGCCGTTTTGTAAGAGCGCCCGTCATCCTGTAGAATACCGCTTGTCTGCGGCACAGGTCTGTCTCGCCATCTGTCAGCAAGGTCTTGAGAGGCTGCCTATGACGACATATGAGCACATCCTGGTGGAGACTCCGGCGGCAGGAGTGGGATTGGTGCGCCTGAACGAGCCGCGCACCTTCAACGCCCTGACTGGCCCGCTGATGCACGAGTTGATGAGCGCACTCGAAGCCTTCGATGCCGACGAAGCGATTGGCTGCATGGTGCTCACCGGCACACCGAAGGTGTTCGCGGCTGGCGCGGACATCAAGGAAATGGCGCAGGCCACGCCGGTCGAATTGATGCAAAAAGCGTTCATCGCCCGCTGGGAGAAGCTGCGCACCCTGCGCAAGCCGGTGATCGCCGCGGTCAGCGGCTATGCACTCGGTGGCGGATGCGAGCTGGCCCTGGCCTGCGACATGATCGTGGCTTCAGAAACGGCTGTGTTCGGCCAGCCGGAGATCAACCTGGGCGTCATTCCCGGCGCAGGGGGCACCCAACGCCTGGCGCGCACGGTGGGCAAGGCGCTGGCCATGGAAATGTGCCTCAACGACCGTCGCCTGACCGCTGCCGAAGCCGAGCGCTTCGGCCTGGTCAACCGGGTTGCGCCGGTGGAAAGCTATCTGGACGAAGCGATAGCGCTCGCGGCGCAGATCGCCGCCCGCGCGCCTCTGGCCGTGCGACTGGCCAAGGAAGCCGTCAACATGGCGCTGGAGACGCCACTGAACGCTGGTCTGGCCTACGAGCGCAACCTGTTCTACGCCCTGTTTGCCACCAAAGACCAGAAAGAGGGCATGGCCGCTTTCCTGGAAAAGCGTCAGCCGCACTGGTCGGGCGAGTAGGGCGGGCGAAACCGGGCTGAATGAGGACAATGCCGGACAGTCACGTGGGGGGCGACCCGGCCATCATCACCTTTCTGGCTACCGCCCACATCGGGGGTGATCTGACGCTGTTGCCGCGCCTGTTCACGCTCATCCGTCAGCAGCGTCAACAGGCAGAAGGACCGGTCGTTCTGCTCGACCTGGGCGATACCTGCGCCGCGGATGCCTGGGTCTGCCGGGCGACGCTGGGGCGCGCTCCCTTGCTGGTGTTGGACAGCATGGGATACGATGCGGCCATCATCGGCGGGCCGGAAGCCGCGCCTATCCCGCCAGCATCCTTGCGCCTGCTGGTAGATCAGATGCTCATGCCCATCATCATCTGGAACCGACCTCGCCCACTGACCAAAGGCGGAGTGACCTTCACCATCGCGCCGGGTCAGCCGCAGGCAGCCCCTGCTCCACCCGTACTGGTAGTAGATCGGGCTTCACCCATGCCACCGCCGCCCGGCGATGCTCCGATCCTGGGCGATGTGCCACAGGGCTGCCTGGCACGCCTGGATGTCGCGTGGCCGCAGTGGGAAGTGTTGAGCGCGCGGCTGCTGGCCGTTGACGATCAGACACCGCCCGATCCGACGATCGCCGCCGTAGTGGCGCTGATCGAGCACGAAGCCAGACAGTTCGCTCAGCTAGAGGGGGACGACCATGAACCAGAGTGATCTTGTCAGCAAACTGGACGCCTTCTTCCAGGTCGAAGCGTTCGACGAGAGCGCCCATTGGGCGGAGATTCTGTCGCCCGCCGACCTGGCGCTCTATCAGCGCTTTGCCCGACCGGAGTTCGTCGCCGGTCCCTGGAACGGGCTGATGCTGGACTGCACCGCGGAGATTGATCGCGTGTATCTGGTAGTCTTCCCCGGTCAGGCGGTCTTGGATACCATCCTGGCGTTGGAAGTGGAGCGCGGCGCGCATGGCGCGCTAATCTTCGCCCATCATCCCGCCGACTTCGAAGAAGGCGGGCGCGGATTCCTGGGCATCAGCGACGCTCAGGTCGAAGACCTGCGCGAGCATCACATCAGCTATTATTGCTGTCACGCCCCCCTGGACGCTCATCCAGAGATCAGCACGGGGATCGCCCTGGCCAAAGCGCTCAAACTGCGCGACTGGGAACCTTTCGCGCCTCATGGGGCAGGGTACGAGGGATTGCACGGACGTATCAGCGACACCGCCTTCGAGCAGTTCGCCGAACGGCTCGCCGAAGTGACCGATCTCCCGCACCTGCGCTACAGCCAGGTGCGCTTCAACGGGCAGACGGTCGAACATGTCGCCATCATCCCTGGCGGCGGCGATCACCCGGAGTATCTACAGGCTGCGCGCGAGCTGGGCTGCGATACCTATGTGACAGGCCAGTGGTGGCCGCGCGGACACTACGACTACGCCGCCCGTCAGCGCGAGAGCCTGCGCGCCTTGATCCCGGCCCTGCCCATGAACCTGCTCGGCACCTCGCACTACGCCAGCGAGATGGTCGTGCTGCGCGACCTGTTGCCAGGTTGGTTCCGCAGCGCGGGCATCGAAGCGCGCTTCATTCGTCAACCCAACCCCTGGCGCTGACGAGCGCCCCGCTCACCCCTTCAGGCCGGTCGTGGCGATGCCCTCGGTGAACTGTCGCTGTGCCACCAGGTAGAGCAAGAGCACTGGAATCAGCGTGATGACCGAACCGGCCATCAGCAGGTTGACATTCGCTCCTGCCTCGGTGGTGAAGGCGTACAGGCCATAGGAGATCGGTCGCCACTTGTCGCTGAAGGTGACCAGCAACGGCCATTCCAGGGCGTTCCAGGTGCCAATGAACGTGAAGATGATGGTGGTGACGATGGCCGCCTTGGAGATGGGCACCACCACCATCCACAGGTAGCGCAGGTGCCCCGCCCCGTCAATGCGGGCGGCATCCCACAGGTCTTCGGGGATTTGCAGGAAGAACTGCCGTAACAGGAAGATGCTGAAGGTGCTGGCCAGGAATGGCACTACCAGCGCTGGCCAGCTATCCATCCAGCGCCATTTGATCGGCCCGCTGACGGTGAACAGGCTGCCCAGCCCCAGCACGTCATCCAGGCCCACCGCTTCGAGCGCGTCGTGAATCGGCTCGGCGATGGCCC
>DDBP01000057.1 GCA_002332795.1 Anaerolineales bacterium UBA2029
CTCTGGCCCTGTCCGCTCCTGGAGTCGCGAGGGAGAGGGGATTGAGGGGCGAGTGGCATATGCTGCACCAAAGTTCATAACACGCTCTAGAGCTGAAAGCCCTGGCGAAAGCGCACGATCTTGCGCCGGTAGTTGGTCACGTATTCCTGCAACTTGGCTTCCAGCTCGCACCAGCGCTCGCTGCGCAAGACTTCCTGGATGGTGTCCAGTTCCTCGGCCACATATTCGACCTGGCGCAGATGATGCTCGCCGTCGGTGTAACCAGGGATGGTCTGGAACGCGCCAAACAGGTATAACCCCATCTCGTGCAGAGCGGGCACCATCTCGGACATGACGAACTGGAAATAAGCCTCAGCATCCGGCGTAGCCAGATCGTAAAACAGCATCAATTTATAGCGGGGGACAATGTGCCTGGTCATAGTGCGCGTCGTCTCTGGCTGGGAATCAGTGATGATAGGCGATGGTTAGCGCGCATTCCTGCATCTTCAACGCCAGATGCCGGGAATGGCCGTGCCGCACTGAGGACACACCCCACCCGTCGCCGAAAGGCGATCTTCGATGACCATGAAGCCGCGCCGCCGAATCAGAGTGGTGCCGCAGCCAGGGCAGCGGGTGTCCTCCCACGAGCCAGTGCGCCCTGGCAGATTGCCAGAATAGACATACTTCAGACCTGCTTCGTAACCGATCTCAGCTGCGCGCACCAGCGTCTCGGCGGGAGTGCTCCCGCGGTCAGTCATCTTGTAGTCCGGATGAAAGGCGGTGACGTGCCAGGGAATATCGGGGGAAACGCTGCGGATGAAAGTGGCCGCCTCCCACAGTTCCTCATTGCTGTCATTGAAGCCAGGCACCACCAGGGTCAACACTTCCAGCCAAATGCCCGCCTCATGGACGCGCCGGATGGTGTCCAGGACGTGCTGTAGCACTCCCCCCAGTTCCTGGCGATAGTGGCGATCCTGCATGGTCTTGAGATCGATCTTCATAGCGTCGAGCCAGGGCTTGAGGTAATCAATCACCTCAGGCGTGCCATTGCCGTTGGACACATACATGGTCAACATGCCCGCCGCTCTGGCCCGCTTGAAGACTTCTACCGCCCATTCCGTGGTGATCAGCGGCTCGTTGTAGGTACTGGCAACGGCGCGGGTACGGCGGCTGCGGCCCAGGGCGATCAGTTCATCGGCAGTGATGGGAATGAAGTCGCGCCCGGCAGCTTCGTCGCGCAGCGTCTGCGAAATCTCCCAGTTCTGGCAATAGCTGCAACGGAAATCGCAGCCCAACATGCCAAAACTGAGCACCGATTGCCCAGGGGTGACGTGGAAGAAGGGTTTCTTTTCGATGGGATCGATCTGCAGCGCGCCGACATAGTTGGCCGGGACGCGCAGCACGCCCCCGTCGTTGAAGCGCACCTTGCAGATGCCGCGCCGCCCATCCTTCAACAGGCAGCGATGGCCGCAGGCCACACAGCGGATCTTCTTCTCCCCGGCGTCTACAACTTCATACAGCGCGCCGGGAACGGTCCGTTCGTCGAGCAGATCTTGCAGACGCACAGCCCCAGCCATGAGCTTCGCTTCCCCTTCATGCGTGTCTTCTTAGACTCTAGCACAAACCCGCGAGCAGTGGTTAGTGGCAGGAATAAAAAAAACAGCGCCGGACGGTGCGCCCCGCGCTGCTGTCATCACTAGCCGTATCCTGCCCCTACACCGTCTCCAGCCGACGCCCTTCCTTGGCGCGACGGGCCAGCATCAGGATATCGTACGCGCTCTGGCGGGCACTGCTGGTCTCCGCGCCGAGCATCTCCGCTAGCTCCTCGACGCGCCCCTGATCGTCCAGCCGCTGCACGCGCGTCACGGTGCGGTTGCCCTGCACATGCTTGCTCACCCGGTAGTGCGCGTCGCCGAAACCCGCCAGTTGAGCCAGGTGCGTGACCACCAACACCTGATGCGTCTCCGACAGGCCCCATAGCTTGTGCCCCACGACGGTGCCCAGCCTTCCGCCGATGCCCTGATCGATCTCGTCGAAGATGAGCGTCGGCACCTGATCGGCGTGCGCAAGCACACTCTTGAGCGCCAGCATGATGCGCGCCGTTTCGCCGCCAGAGGCAACCCTGGCCAGCGGGCGCGGCGGCTCGCCCACATTGGCTGCCAGATAGAATTCCAGCCGGTCAATGCCCGTCGCGTCGAAGGCCAGGCGGCGATCGCCAACGTAACACCCCTCTGGATCGTCCTGATGCTCGAAGATCACCTCGAAGCGGGCGCGTTCCATGCGCAGATCGGCCAGTTCCGCCACGATCCCTTCGGTGAGACGCGCCGCGGCCTCCTGTCGCTGCTGACTGAGCCGGGCCGCCCGCTGCCCGATGTCGCGCAGCAGGCGCTCTTCTTCGGCGCGTAGTTCGGCCAGGCGCTCCTCGCTGTGCGTGATCGTCTCCAGTTCGGCTTCGGCGCGGCTTGCGTACTCCAGCACCGCTTCAAGGGAACCGCCATACTTGCGTTTCAGCCGCGCCAGCACGTCGAGCCGCTCCTCGATTTCGTCCAGCCGACGTGGATCGAACTCCAGGTTGTCACGATAGGCGCGCAGCGAACGGGCCAGTTCCTGGCTTTGGGTGGCGATCAATTCGGCCAGCTCGGCGTATTCCGCCGTCGTCGGGTCGAGACGGGCCAGCTTGCCCAACACCAGTGCCGCCTGTGCCAGCAGGTCTTCTGCGCCGGAACGGTCGGCCAGATCGCCGCTGAGCAGCAGCAACGCCTCGGCGGAAAGCTCGGCGATCTTCTCGACGTTCACCAGGCGATTGCGTTCCTGGCGCAGCTCTTCCTCTTCTTCCGGGCGAGGATTGGCCGCGCGAATCTCTTCTACCTGGAACTGCAACATATCCACACGGCGGGCCAGCGCCGCTTCGTCGGTGAGCAGTTCGGCGATCTGCGCGCGCACGGTCGCCAGTTGCCGCACCAGAGCGCCGAGCGCCTGCCGTTGCTCGTCCAGACCGGCGAAGCGATCCAGCAGGAACAGGTGTTGCGCGGGACGCAGCAACGACAGATGCTCGCTCTGACCGTGAATATCTACCAGCAACGCGCCCACGTCGCGATAGACCGCCAGCGTGCACAGACTGCCGTTGACGCGAGCCTGACTGCGCCCGTTGGCCCGCACCTCGCGCGAGAGCACCACTTCGTCGGCGCTCTCCCCTTCCAGCCCTTCACGGGCCAGCAGTTCGGCGATCTGCGCCTGCAGGTGAGGCGGCACCCGAAACGTGCCTTCGACGATAGCGCGATCAGCACCGGCGCGCACCAGCGTGGCATCGGAGCGCTCGCCAAGCAGCAGGTTGACCGCGTCCACGATGATGGATTTGCCCGCGCCCGTCTCGCCAGTGATGACGATGAAACCGGGTTCCAGGTGCAAGGTCAGTTCGTCAATGATGGCGAAGTCTTTGATACGCAGTTCTGCCAGCATAGATTGCCTGCGTCTTTCAGCGAGGGCGTCGCACAGCGCGCGCCGCTCACAGATGTAACCGGAACTGTGCCACTGCCGCCCCGGTCGCCATGAACAGGTAAATGCCAACCGCCAGAGGATTCCACAGGAAGAATGGCAGCGCCCCCAGCACTACCGCCGTGCCTACGATGGCCGCCGTGTACCGCCCACGACGCTTGTCGGTCAGCCGCCAGACGACATTGCCGATGAGTCCCCCTGCCGCGGGTGAGAGGAAAAAGGCGAACAGGAACCAGCCCAGCCGCGCCACGATGGCCGCTGCCACAAAGCTGATCACCAGGCTGACCACTCCCGCGATCAGGTAGTCCAGCGCCTGCGCGTTGAAGAATTTGTCCTGCTGCGCGCGCACGCACTCCCGGCAACGATAGCCCACCGGTGTCTTGACCGCACATTTGGTGCACATGGGCCGCCCGCAGCGGTTGCAACGCAGCGTCGTCGCCACGGTCGGATGCACTGTGCAGTAGAGCGTCTCTTCGGCATCGGCAAGCTCAGCCGTGCCAGAGCGATGGGGCACCGTCATCGTCGGGTCGCTTTCTCATATCCTCGCCACCGGCATTGCTCCGCCAGTGGCCCCTGACCATTATGGCAGATTCTGACCCGAACCGGGAGAATTGCCCAGCCGGTTTTGCCCTGGGCGAGAAGGTACGCGCGGTTCCAGGCGGTCGAGCAGGGAGCGGTAGAAGTAATTGCGATCGCGCAGGCGGACAAAGCGGCTGACGCTGTCGCTGGCCCAGATCACCACCTGATCGAGCGTCTTCATGCTGGCCAGCAGCTCGCCGTCCACAGTCAACACCACTTCGGCCACCGTGTGCGGCTCCACCACCACTTCCACCGTCGCCCCCTGCGAAAGCACCATGGGGCGATCCATGCTCAGGTGCGGGGCGACCGGCACCACCAGGATATTCTTCAACTCCGGCGGCAGAATCGGCCCCCCGGCGGCGAGTGCGTAAGCTGTCGAACCAGTGGGCGTCGCCACGATCAGGCCGTCGCAATAGTAGGTGGTCGTCCACCCCCCATCTATGTAGGTTTCCAGTTGCACCAGCTTGGCGATGGCCCCGCGACTGATCACCACGTCGTTGAGCGCTTCGCTGGCGATCACAGGTACCCCGTTGCGCCGCACTTCGCAACGGATCATCATCCGCTCTTCGATCCAGTAGCGCCCTTCCAGCAACGCGGGCAGGCTGTTCTCCCATTCCTCTGGGCTGATTTCGGTCAGGAAACCCAGATAGCCCGTGTTGATGCCCAGCACCGGCACGTTTTCGGGCGCACAGGCGCGCGCCGCCCGCAGCATGGCCCCGTCGCCGCCAATGGCGATGACCAGGTCGGAGCCGCGCACCAGCGAGCGCACGCGCACCGCATCCCACACTGAGCGCGTCCAGGTAGTGATGCCGTGCTGCTCCAACGAACGGGCTACCGTCTGGGCCAGGGGCGCTGTAGCGGGCCGCAGGGGATGCGCCAGGATGCCGATCCGCTGAAAACGCTGCACGAGCCACCTTCACCTTTCGCCGGGCCAGACACCGCGATTGTATAGCCGGACAGGGGGAGCGTCAACCAGAAAGCAGCGCTGTATGCGCAAAGGTTGCCATTGACCTCGGTGCGCTGGATAGCCCTCATCCCCCGCCCCCTTCTCCCGCGCGGCGGGCATTCATGGGCAGACAAGGCCAGAGCAAGCGTTAAGG
>DDBP01000119.1 GCA_002332795.1 Anaerolineales bacterium UBA2029
GAGAACTGAAGACTGATAACTTAGGGGCAGGGAGGCGCGTCAGCGCCGGGCGGGGGTGAGGTAAAGCTAAGGACAGCCTCCTGTTCGAGAGGCGCTCAATGGCTGTCCGCCCTTGAACTCTCCGCGAGGCAGCTTAACGAACTGACGCGGGTCTCTACGCTCGCCGCATGGGTGAGGATCAGCCCTGGGTCCGTGCGGCGTATTCGGCCTGCAGATGGGCGGTGAGTTCGGCCAGGTTCTCGAAGACGTAATCGGGCCGGTAGGGGCTGTGCGCCAGGTCTTCGCGGCGCGTCTCTCCGCTGAGCACCAGCACGGTGTGAATGGGCGCATTCTGCCCCATGGCGATGTCGGTATAGAGCCGGTCGCCGACCATGCACAAGGCTTCAACCGGCAACCCCAGCCGCGCTGCGGCCATGTCCAGGATGTGACGATTGGGCTTGCCGATGATCACGTCCGGGCGTCGTCCGGTCGAGGCTTCGACGAAGGCGATGATCGCGCCGATGTCGGGGATGACGCCCCCTGCTACCGGACAGTTGAAATCCGGATGGGTGGCCAGGTAGGGCAGACCGGCGCGCACCAGGTCGCACAGGCGCGTCAGTTTGGCGTAATCAATGGTCGTGTCGAAGCCCAGCACCACGTAGTCGGGCTGTTCCATGGTGAGGGCGAAGCCCGCCGCCGCGAAGGTCTGTTCCAGGTCGGGCGTGCCGAAGACAGCCACCGGCGCGCCGGGCGGAGCGATGCGCCCCAGGTAGAGCGCCGTCGCCTCGCCCGACGTGAAGATGTGCTCGATGGTGACCGGAATTCCCAGCCCGTTGATCTTGCGGGCGTAAGCAGCGCGGTTCTTCGACGAGTTGTTGGAAAGGAACAGCACCGGTATTCCCGCGCCTTGCGTGAAGTCCCAGAATTCCCTGGCTCCCGGCAACAGACGGTCGCTCAGGTAGAGCGTGCCGTCCATGTCCAGCAGAAAGCCCCGTACCCCGTCAGCCAGCAGCGACATCAGAAGTCTTCCGTAGAAGCTGTCAGGCCCGACATCAGGCTCTTCTGCAACGCCAGCAACACCACCAGCGGCGGGATGATGATCATCAACGCGCCAGAAGTCAGCACGCCCCATTCGATGACCGAGTCCGTCGCCACCAGTTGCTTGATGCCCACCTGCACCTGCCGGGTGCGGTCGGAATTGGCGACGATGAGTGGCCACAGGTACTGATTCCACATGTAGACGAACTCGATCAGGAACAGCGCGCCGATGTTGGTGCGCGACACCGGCACCAGAATGCTGACGAAGAAACGGAACGGCCCCGCTCCGTCCACGCGGGCAGCGTCGGCCAGGTCGGTGGGCACGGTGCGGAAGAATTGCTGGAACAGCAGCAACCCCGTGGCGCTGGCGAAGAAGGGGATGGTCAGGCCCTTGAACGTATCCACCCAGCCCAGTTTGGTCAGCAGGTCATAGGTGGGGACGATACGCACTGGCAGGGGCAGCAGGTGCGTGAGCATGACCAGCGCCAGGATGATCATCCCGCCGCGCACGCGGAAGTAGATCAGCCCGAACGCGCCCAGCAGGCTCAGCAGAATCTTACCCAGCGCCACCGTCAGCGCGACGATCAGCGTATTGACCATCAGCCGGCCCATGTGCACCCGCTCCCAGGCGGTGCGGGCGTTCTCCAGGATGGCAGTGCCAGGGCGCAGCGTGCCGGTGCTGGTCTGCTGGGTGGCCAGGATCAGGGCGTAGAGCAGCGGGAAGGTGACCAGGAAGACAGCGGTCGCCATGACGACGTGCATCACGATCGGATAGAGCCGGTGACGCCAGCGTCCGGCGTAGATCACTTTGGTCTGGGCAGTGGAAGCAGTCACAGCGCTCATTGGTAAAACGTCCTGCGGCTGACAAAGCGATACTGGATGAGAGTAAGCGCGGCCACGATGATCAGCATGAGAATGGACTGCGCCGAGGCCAGACCAATGCGGCTGGCGCTGCGGAAGCCGTCCAGATAGAGCCGGTAGATCAGGATTTCGGTGGCTCGTCCGGGGCCGCCCTGCGTGGTGATATCAATCAGGCCGAACGTCTCGAAAAAGGCGTAGAGCGTATTCATGATCAGCAGGAAGAGAATGGTCGGCGTCAGCAGCGGCAACACCATGCGCCAGAAGCGCCGCCAGGCTCCCGCCCCATCGAGCGCTGCCGCCTCCAGCACTTCGTGGGGGATGTTCTTCAACCCCGCCAGGAAGAACAGAATGTTGTAGCCCAGAATCTTCCACGTGGCCGCCATGCTGATGAAGATCAGGGCATCGGTCTGCCCGCGCCGCCAGTTGAACACGACACCGAAATGATCGAGGATATCGGTGAAGATGCCGATGGCCGGATCGGTGAGCAGCGCCCAGATGACCCCCGCCACCGACGGCGACAGCGCATACGTCCAGATCAACATGGTGCGGTAGACGCCGAAGCCCTTGATCGGCTGACTGGCTCCCACCGCCAGCGCCAGGCTGATGGTCAGCGAGCTGAACACCACGATGGCGGTGAAGATGGCCGTCAGTTTCAGCGAATCGAGATAGGCGCCCGACTCGAACAGGCGCTGGAAGTTCTCCAGGCCCACGTATACTTTCACGTCGCGCACGCGGTTGACCAGGTACAGGCTGAGTTCAATGCTCTGCGCCGAGGGATAGATGAAGAAGACCAGCACCAGCAGGATGCTTGGTGCCAGCAGCACATAAGGCAGAATCCGATTCGGGAAGACCGTGCTCAACGTCGTAGCCCCCAACACTCACTGTGCAGAAAAAGGGGGCAGGGTTGTGTGCCCCGCCCCCGGTCGTCACCTCAGGCGACTACTGCTGACCAATCAGTGCGGCGTAGTCCGCCAGCACCTGATTGGACTCCTCGACCGCGGCATCGAGCGCCTCTTTGGGATCAACACCATTCACCAGGGCATCCTCGATGGCCGCGCCGACAATATCGCGGATGATCACGAAGTCGCCCAGCAACGCGCCACGGGCCGCAGGCGTGTCGTTGCCCGCCAGAATCTGGTCGAAAGCGGTGCGGAAGTTGGGATTCTGCTCGAACCACCCTTCGGCCTCCAGCGCTTCGACGGCGGCGTTGGTCGCCGGGAAGTAGCCCGTGTTCTTGTGCCAGAAGGTGTCTTGCTCGACTTCGGACAGGAATTGATAGAAGCGCCACACCGCCTCGTAATCCTCGGCAGGCTTGCCCTTCATCGTCCACAGGCAGCCGCCGCCGACGACGTTGTTGCCAGTGCGCTCATAGCCATCGAGGATGGGCAGGAAGGCTGTGCCCAGGTCGAAGCTCACGCTTTTCTGGATGCCGCCCAGGCTGGACGTGCTCTGCGCCAGCATGGCGAACTCACCAGCGATGAAAGGATCGTTGGCCGCATACTCGCGCCCGCCGTAGAACAGCACGCCGTCCTGTGCCCATTTCTGCCATTCGCTGAGCACCTTCACGCCGAAGTCGCTGTTGAAGTAGACTTCGGTCGCCAGGCCGTCGCGCCCGTTGTTCTGGTCGGCCAGCATCTGATCGTGCATGGCGAACATCTGCTCCAGAATCCAGGCGGGCCAGCCGAAGGAGATGCCGTACTTGGCCACACCGGCCTCTATGATCTTCTTGCTCATGTCATAGACTTCGGAGAAGGTCTTGGGCGGCTGCTCAGGATCGAGACCGGCGGCGCGGAACATGTCCTTGTTGTAGTAGAGCATGGCGGTCGAGCTGTTGAAGGGCATGCAGCGCAGTTCGCCGTCAATGGCGTAGTAGTTGAGGATCGGCTGCACGTACTTGCTCTGATCGAGCTGACCGCCGCTCACTTCCATCACCGGCACGATCGCGCCGGAGTCGAGCATGGTGCGCGTGCCGACTTCGTAGACCTGGACGATGTGCGGACCTTCGCCCGCGCTATAGGCGGTCAGGGCCTTGGTGAGAGTCTCGGCGTAGCTGCCGGTGTACTCGGCCACGACCTGCACATCGGGATTGGCGGCGTTGAACTTGTCTACCAGCGTCTGCACTACTTCGCCGCGGCTGCCACTCATGGCGTGCCAGAAGGTGATGGTGCGAGGAGCCTGAGCGGTCGCGCTGAACCCTGGCAGGGCCAGCGCCACCATCAGGACGACGGAGAGAGCAAGCGTTGCAATGCGAATGCTTCTCTGGGACATGTGCCACTCCTTTTGAAAATTCATAGCATCAAAGAGCACTGCTTCGTATATTGCCCAAAGAACAGTAACGGGCGTTCAGGAGCATTTTAACGATTTTTAACCCTACTGGCAATGACGCGCTGCCAGGGTGCCAGGGCAATCGCATCAAAATCGGGCAGCGGCAGGGTGACAGAAGCAGGCCGGGCACGGGTGTTGGCTCGCTTCAGTT
>DDBP01000229.1 GCA_002332795.1 Anaerolineales bacterium UBA2029
CAGCGAGGCTGGGAGTGAGGTCAACCAGGCGAGCCAACCTGTGCTTGCTTTACCCCTCTCTACCTCTGAAGAGACAGCGAGAGGGCGTCTGCCGCCCTCTCCATAGTCCGCCGCACCGTTGCCGAACCCAGGTTCGCGCCTACTCGATCCTGTCCACATCCCACACGCCGGTGCGCAGGAAGTGATCAATCGAACGCGCCGCCTTGCGCCCGTGCCCCATGGCCAGGATGACGGTCGCCGCGCCCACCGCGATATCGCCGCCAGCGAACACGCCCCGCCGAGAGGTACGCATGGTCTCCAGGTTGGTCTTGATCGTGCCACGGCGCGGGTCTACTTCCAGCCCTTTGGTCGTCTTGGGCACCAGCGGATTCGGCCCATTGCCGATGGCGACAACGACCGTGTCTACGTCAATGGTGTACTCCGATCCCTCGATGGGCACCGGACGACGCCGACCAGAAGCGTCCGGCTCGCCCAGCTCCATGCGGATGCACTCCACCTGACGCACGCGGCCCTGCTCGTCGCCAATGTAACGCACGGGCGTCTGCAACAGCTTGAAGATGACGCCCTCTTCTTTGGCGTGATGGATTTCTTCCCGCCGGGCGGGCATCTCCGCCTCGGAACGGCGATAGATCAGGTACACCTCTTTCGCGCCCAGGCGAACGGCAGTGCGCGCCACGTCCATGGCCACGTTGCCACCGCCGATCACCGCCACGCGCTCGCTGGCGGCGATGGGCGTGTCGCAGCAGGGGAATTCGTAGGCGCGCATCAGGTTACAGCGGGTCAGGTATTCGTTGGCCGAGTAGACGCCGCACAGGTTCTCGCCGGGCAGGTTCATGAACCAGGGCAGGCCTGCCCCTGTGCCCAGGAAGACGGCATCGTGCCGTTCGAGCAGATCGTCCACCGTCTCGATCTGCCCGATGACGTAGTCGCACTGAATGTCCACCCCCATCCGCCGCACGACTTCGATCTCGGCGTTGACGATGGCCTTGGGCAGGCGGAATTCCGGAATGCCGTACATCAGCACGCCGCCGGGCGCATGCAGCGCCTCGTAGATGGTGACGCTGTGTCCCATACGACGCAGGTCAATGGCCACCGTCAGGCCCGCCGGCCCGCTGCCCACCACGCCCACGCTCTTGCCGGTTGGCTCGCCGATGGGGGGCGGCTCCATCAGGCCGTGCTCGCGTTCCCAGTCGGCCACGAAGCGTTCCAGCCGACCGATCGCCACCGGATCGCCCTTCTTGCCCAGCACGCAGTTGGCTTCGCACTGCGTCTCCTGCGGGCAGACGCGCCCGCAGATGGCGGGCAGCATGTTGGTCTCTTTGACCTTGCGGATCGCCGCTTCGAACTCACCGCGCGCGACGAGCGCCACGAAGCCGGGGATGTCAATGCCCACCGGGCAGCCTTCGACGCAGGCCGGTTTCTTGCAGGCCAGGCAGCGGTTGGCTTCTACCACAGCCGTCATGGGCGGCAGGCCATAGGGCACTTCGCGGAAGTTGGTTCGCCGCTCTTCTGGCTTCTGTTCGGGCATGACCTGGCGGGGAATCTGCATGCGCTCCTTGGCCGAAAGCCCGCGCAGCGTCTCGATCTCTTTGGGATTCAGTTCGTCCGTCATGTGCGTCCCTGTATCTGCCATGCTGCTATCTCAGGAAGGGTCGGCTTGCAACAGGCCCTCAGCCCGGCAGCGCTCCAGCATACGCTCGAAGGCGATCCGCTCCTGTTCCTTGTAGAAGGCCTGGCGCTTCATCAATTCGTCGAAGTCCACCTGATGCCCGTCGAAGTCCGGCCCGTCCACACAGGCGAAGCGCATCTCGCCGCCGACAGTCACACGGCAGCCGCCACACATGCCCGTCCCGTCAATCATGATCGGGTTGAGGCTGACCATGGTGGGGATGCCGTGCTCTTTGGTGAGCAGGCTGACGTATTTCATCATCGGCACCGGCCCGACGGCGAAGACGAAGTCTGGCTTGCCGCGACGGGCGATCAGGTCCGCCAGCGCATGGGTGACCAGGCCTTTCATGCCATACGAACCGTCGTCGGTGCAGACGATCACCTCGTCGGAGGTGCGGCGCATCTCCTCTTCCAGGATCAGCAGATTCTTGCTGCGCGCGCCCAGGATGGTGATCACCGTGTTGCCCGCTGCCTTGAGCGCCTGCGCGATGGGATGGGCTGGTGCGATGCCGATCCCCCCGCCCACCACTACCGCCGTGCCGAAGCGCTCGATATGGGTGGGCGCGCCGAGCGGCCCCACCACGTCGAGCAGGTAGTCGCCGGGCTTCAGCAGGGTCATCTGCGTGGTGGTCTTGCCGACGGCCTGCACGATCAGAGTGATCGTCCCCTGTTCGGGGTCGGCGTCGGCGATGGTGAGGGGGATGCGTTCGCCGCGCTCGTCAATGCGGATGATGACGAACTGACCGGCTTTGCGGCGCTGCGCGATCTTGGGCGCTTCGATCACGTAACGGTTGATCTTCTCGGCTAATACCTCGTTCTCCAGAATTCTGTTCACTGGCGTCGCTCCCTGCCTCCACGGGCGGTGAACTGATGGCTCGCTCGCAGCGGGTCACCCATTCTCTATACTATGAAGTTGCGTTGCGCGGGGATAGTTCAAAAAAGTATCTTCTCCCATGATTAACATCACGATAATCACGGAAATCTGTCCGGCGGAGAGCCGCGGGCAAACAAAAAAACCTGCCGGAAAGACAGGTTAAAAGTGCTGGGGAGGCTGGATTCGAACCAGCGAATGGCGGCTCCAAAGGCCGCTGCCTTAGGCCACTTGGCGACTCCCCATTGCGGCGTTCATTATAGCATAGGGCGTCTGCGCGGGACAAGGCTGCGTTGCGCCGACGGTGCGCGCAAAGGTTGACAGCGACTCTGGCACGCCGGATGGCCCTCATCCTCCGCCCCCTTCTCCCGCGCGACGGGCGAAGGGGTATGCCCAGGCAAGCAGGTAGCCTCCCCCCCGCCCCGCGACGCCAGT
>DDBP01000116.1 GCA_002332795.1 Anaerolineales bacterium UBA2029
AGTGAGGCAGCAGCCGCCAGTAGAGCGGCCCTTCGGTATGAGGCAGGGGTTTGAAAGGCAGCGGGCGTGCCCTCAGCGCCGACAGGTCAGTGAGGCGTCCGCTACTGGAGCGACGGAAATAGTAATAGCGGTATATGTGCGCCCCATCAGTTGCCACAAAGGCTGGTTCGTGACTTTGCAGGCGCACATAGGCCCCCGCGCTGACGATCAAAGCCACATCCAGAGATGCGGCGTCCAGCGCCAGCGCCTCTGTGGGGAAGATGAAGCACGAAGGCTGATCGTCGCGCATGAGTTCGCGCCGCGATTTGTAGGTAGGCAAAACTCGTCCGCGACGCACCAGAGGCAGGCGGCGACTCAGCAGAGAGCCAGGAACGAGCGCCACGTCAGTTGCTTCTGACTTACGCCATTCGCGGGCTTTGTGGTAGCCACCGGTGCCCGTTTCGACGACCTGATAGAGCCGGTTGTTGGCCCAGAAGAGCGTGCCTGCCGGGAGGCGCGCCGTGTCAACCTCTGGGAGGCTTTCCAGATAGCGCCAGGTTGTTTGGTCCACCACCGTCCCACCCTGATCTGGTCAAAGCATGGACTGCTGTATACCATATCATACAACATTCTGGCGCTGTGAAAGTTGCGTGCACAGGCACAGCCGGGCCTTTCGCCCACACCGGGGAGTGAAGCGATGCGAAAAGCGATCGGGTTGGCGCTGATGCTGGTGCTGGTCGGCGTGCTGGCGGCTTGTGAGGATTCGGGGGCAGTTGGCAAGGGCGACCTGACGATCGTCGTGGAGGTAGACGGCGAACGTCTGGTGTACCGCTATGATCGCCTGATTTCGGTGGGACAGTTTTTGCAAGAGATCGGCGTCACCCTGGGGGAGTATGACGAAGTCAACCCCCTGCTGCAGACTCAGTTGCGCGACGGGATGACCATCACTGTCACGCGGGTGGTGCAGCGCCAGGAATGCGAAAACGAAGAGATTCCCCCTGGCACGGAGCGGCAGTTTACCCAAAGCCTGCCCCCCAACGAAGAACGTATCGAGCAAACAGGCGAGCCGGGCATCTTGCAGGTGTGCTATCGCGTCACTGAGAGGGAAGGCGTGGAAGCCAGCCGCGTCGAGATCAGCCGCATCGTCATCAAAGAGCCGCGCAACGAGATCATCTGGGTGGGTAAGGAGCCGCCCCAAACGCTGGTGCCGATTGACGGCGCTCTGGCGTTCATTTCCAACAGTCAGGCCTGGATTATCGAGGGAAACACAGCCAACCTGAATCCGCTCACCGACGCGGCTGACCTGGATGGGCGTGTGTTCGATCTTTCCGCGGACGGGCGACGTCTGCTGTTCACCCGGCGCACGGCTGATCCCAGCGATCCGGAGTTTTCCAATGAGCTGTGGGCCATCCTTGACACGGCGGCACCGTTTCCGCGCGCAGTGCAACTGGTGCCAGAAGACGTGCGTTATGCGCAGTGGATTTCTGGCCAGGAGGGAGTGGCGCTCAGCTATTCGACGGCCAGCCCGGCCAACGAGGGGGCAGGCTGGCGCGCCTACAACGACCTGTACGTGATGCAGATCGATCCAGTCACTGGTGAGGCACTCTCGCAGGGATTTCGCGAGATCATCCCGGCCAATGCCCTGGGCGTCTACGCCTACTGGGGACGGCGCTTCGCCTGGTCTCCGGATGGCCAGCATATCGCCTGGGCCAATGCCGATGGCGTCGGGGTGGTGGACCTGGAGAAAGGCGAGTTCGTGACCCTGCTCACTTTTCCCGAATACGCTCCGCTCCTGGAGCGATTTCAGGGAGGTGCAGTGTGGGTGCCAACGCTCTCCTGGTCGGACGACGGGCACCTGATCACCATCGTGCATGGCCCGCCCTATGCCGGCGAAGCTCCCCAGGATAGTATCATCTTCGATCTGGCCGTGCTCAATGTGGAGACCAATCTCCAGATCAACCCCTTCGTGCCGCGGGCGGGCATCTGGGCCTGCCCGACCTATTCGCCGACGATGCAGGGGGCGGATGGCGCGCCGGAATACCTGATCGCATACTTCAAAGCGCGCGAGCCGCTCAACAGCCCTGGGACACAATACGACCTGGTGGTGGCAGACCGCGACGGCAGTAATGCTCGCGTGGTCTTCCCCGGCCCGGATCGCCCCGGTTTCCGCCCCGATCCGGAAGACGGCATCGCCTGGAGTCCGACGGGGCAGCAGATTGCCGTCGTCTACCAGGGCAATCTATGGATCATTGACCTGAAGACTGAACAGTCTTATCAGCTTACCAGCGACGGACAGGCCAGGCGCCCCCGGTGGTCGAGGCAATGATGAAAGCGCGGTGGATGGTCTTCTGGGCCTGCCTGGTGCTGCTGACCGGTAGCCTGGTGGGAGCATGGAGCACTTCTCAGCAGCGCGCTGAAGCGTTGCGTGGCTGGGAACTGGCAACGGAAACGCAGAACCTGCCCTATCGCCTGCCGCTGGCCGGAGTCAATGTCGAGCTGACGCAGTACACACCAGAGGAGCTTTCCGCCGAACTGGAACGCATCGCGGCGGCGGGATTTACCTGGGTGCGCCAGCCATTTCTATGGTCGGCCATCGAGCCGGAGCGCGGACGATGGGTGTGGGATACCTACGATGCCCTGGTCGCGGCAGTGACGGCGCACGAAGGGCTGAAGCTGGTTGCCGTGCTGGATGGCACGCCTCCCTGGGCGCGACATGAACTCGCGCCGGAGCATCCCTTTGC
>DDBP01000117.1 GCA_002332795.1 Anaerolineales bacterium UBA2029
GCTTCGCTCGGCTTGCCCCCTCTCCAACCTGACTGGAGAGGGGGTAGCAAGGCGCGCCAGCGCCGAGCGGGAGTGAAGTAAAGTTAAGGGCAGCCTCCTGTTCATCATGCTCCCAATGGCTGTCTGCCCTTGAAGGCAGGGGGATAGGGGGTTCTCGCACAAGGAGCGCAGGTGTGCTATGGATGTCGTGTGTATTGGCGAGGCTTTGATTGATTTCGTATCACGTCAACCCGGCGAGACGCTGGTGACTGCCACTCAGTACACGGCAGCGACCGGTGGCGCGCCCGCCAATGTGGCTGCCGGGCTGGCCAAGCTAGGGCGGCAGGCGCAGTTGATTGCCACCGTTGGCCGGGATGCGTTTGGGCGCAAAATCGAGCGCGATTTGCAGGCGCTGGGGGTGCATTGTCTGCTGCGCGTCGATCCGGACCACTTCACTACCCTGGCCTTCGTCAAGCAGGAGGTGAGCGGTCAGCACGAGTTCGAGTTCTACCCCGGCGCGCACGACTATCTGTATCCGGCGCAGGTGAGCGCGGAGGTCGTCACCGCGGCGCGCATCCTGCATTATGGCTCGATTAGCCTGCGCACCGACCCGGCCCGCGCGGCGACGCTGGCGGCTTTGAGGATCGCGCGGGAAAACGGCGTGATGACTTCGTGCGATCCCAACTGGCGGCCTCACCTGTGGCCCGACCAGGAAACCGGCCTGAACGTGATGCGTATGGCCATCGCGCGGGCGGACGTGCTCAAGATCAGCCGGGGAGACCTGGCGATCCTGGCTCCGGAGTGCGGCGATGATTTTCGGGCGGCGCTGGAAGCCGCTGGTTTTCGGGGGAAGCTGGCGGCGGTGACCCTGGGGCGCGATGGAGCCTGGTACTGCGCAGGCGAACGAGAGGGGCGGGTGCCGTCGCCGTCGGTCAAAGTGGTGGAGACGACAGGGGCGGGCGACGCCTTCGTGGCGGCGCTGCTGGATGGTTTGCTGGCCTACGATCTGTGCATTGAAGCGATTGACGACGAAACCCTGCGGGCGATCGTGCAACGAGCCTGCGCAGCGGGTGCCCTCACCACGACGGGCTATGGGGCCATTCCCTCGTTGCCCGACGCAGCGAGTCTCGACGCGCTGCTGCGTATGGTGGGGACACGATGAGGAGGGCCGCGCAAGTCTCATTTTTGAACGTTTTGCGGGAAGTGCCGTCTCAGGTGCCGACGTGAGTACCCCTTCGCCAGCCTGCCCGCGCTGCAATGCCCGCCTGCTCCCGCAGCCGGACGGCTCCGGGCTGTGGTGTCAGTTCTGCGGATACCGCAGCAACAGCGCTCAGGCGCGGGCGCTGGCCGACGAACTGCGCGCAGGGCAGGCCGTGAGCGATTACGAGCCGCCCTATCGCGACTGGCGGATCGATCCGCTGGCGCTCGACCTGCTCAACCGCGCCTGGCGGGCCATTCAGCAGGGCGACCGGACTTCCGCAGCGTACATGCTGCGCGAAATGCTCTCGACCTATCCCACCCTGGCCGATATCTGGTATTTGCTCTCGCTGACGACAGACGATCGTGGCGAGAAGCTGCAATATCTGCAGGGTGCGCTTGAGTTGCAGCCCTATCACGAGTACGCCTGGCGCGACAAGGGTATCCTGGAAGGCGCGCTCCCGGCAGGCGAAGCACCGCCTCTGCCCGATCCGACGCCGGATGCCCCCGTCACTGCCCGCTCGGAGACGCCCGCCTGCCCGCTCTGCGGCGGACGCCTGGCTTACGAGGCAGCCGTTGCTGCGCTGGTCTGCGCGCACTGCGGACACCGGGAAGGGGCATCGCCGCGCCCTGTTGCTCCTGTGGGCCAGGGCTACCGCCGGCTGGAACATGCCCAACTGCGGCGGCGCTTTGGCTTTGCGCAGGAGTGGCGCATCAGCAGCCGCGTGCTGATCTGCCAGAACTGCCATGCGCAGATCACGCTGGGTGGCGAGGCGCTGACAGGGCGCTGTCCCTTCTGCGACAGCGCGCACGTCTTGCTGGGCGATGCCGTCGGCTCCTTCGAAGCGCCTGCCGCGCTGCTGCCGTTCAAGGTAGACCGGCGCGCAGCAGCCAGGGCGTTGCAGGAGACTCTGCCCGAAGAAATGCGCGGGCAGATCGAGCGCGGTACCCTGACCGCCGTCTACCTGCCTTTCTGGGCTTTCGAAAGCGTGGCTGTCGTCAGGATACCGGTTGCGCTCACCCGGCCTGTGAATGTGCAGCCAGGTGTCTATCCGGTGCGCGATGCGCTGGTCGCGGGCACGCCGCACCCTCCAGACGCCGTGCTGGAAGCGCTGATGCCATATGATCTGGAGGCGCTCGTCCCCTACGATCCGCGTTACCTGGCGCACTGGCAGGCGCGGCTGTACAGCATAGACGTCATGCAGGCGTCGCTGGCGGCGCGCGCCCATGCCCGTCATCAGGCGCGGCTGGCCGCTATGGGGCAGATCGTCCTGCCGCCCGCCGGCGACTACGTGCGCCGCGATCTCCGCGCCTACACGTTGCCGGAGGTGTGGGCCTGGCTGGCCAACCTGATCGCGGTTGACGAGATGCACTACCGCCTGTTGCTGCTACCCGTGTGGTTCGTCACGCTCGAACCGCGTCAGGGCCGGGCCATACCGGCTTACGTCAACGGGCAGACCGGCGAGGCAGTGCTTTCGGACAGCTTCGCGCGTCCAGAGCGAGTCATTGGCAGGCGGGCGCGGCCTGTCAGCGCACCGCCGGGGACGATCACCCCCTTGCCCCGCCGGTC
>DDBP01000355.1 GCA_002332795.1 Anaerolineales bacterium UBA2029
ACCCGCCCGCCGAGAAGAAACCAGACCCGATTGTGCAGGCCATGCGCGACATTCCGCGCCTGCGCTCTGTGGAAGAAATCGAAGGGCACAAAGGGCCATTTCTGCCCCCGCCCCCCTTCGCCAGCCGGGTTGGGGGCATGGCACAGGGCTGCGGCGGCGTGCTGCTGACGTTCACCGCCATCTTGATGTTGCTGGCAGCAATGTGGTTCGGCTATTACCTGTGGGGGCCAGGGCTATTGCTGGCCGGCGGCCTGTTGCTGATCGCCGGCACGGTAGGCGTATGGCGCGGACGACGTGCACCGCTGATCGTCTCGCTGGCGGCCATCGTGGCGCTGGCCGTGGTTGCCTATTTCTGGTACTCGTTCGTGCCCGCAGCCGGGGCGCTCTCGCCGGTAGGCAGTCTGGGCGTCTTCCTGGGGCCAGCGGTGTTGCTGATCATCCTGGTGTTGCTGGCGGCGCTGATCGCCGACGTGGTCGCGCTGTTCTCCTGGCGACGGCTGGCCGCGGCAACGGCGCGCAGTGCCGTGACCTGGGCGGCGCTGGCGGGTCTGCTGGTGGTGGCGGCGCTGGCCTTTCATTTCTCGCAGCAGTCGCAGCGCGAGTCCTGGTTGCAGGAACGTCGCGATGCCTGGCAGGCCGAAGCCGCCGGTGAACTGGAACACCTGGGGTCTTCGGCCAATGTCACGCTGGGCTACAGCTTTGTGACGGCAGAAGAAGGCGACGATAGCCGCCTGGACGTGCGCCTGGCCGAGTTGCAGGCGGCGCTGGAAGCTGGCGCGGACGTGGTGCGCCTGTCGGCCAGTGGGGATATGCGCCTGGAAGCCGAACAGCCGCGGCTCTTCAAGCCAGACGAGAAGAAAGACCCGGCTGAGGAACAGGCCAAGATCGAAGCGCGGCTGGCCCGTCAGCAGGCCGACGAAGAAGCCTATATGAAGGTACTCACCGAGGCGGGCGTTGATCTGATCCTCTCCGATTCGCAATACACGCCCTATCTGCTGATGCAGGCCAACGACGAGGAGAAAATCCCCTGGGAGCAGTTCACCAGCATCCAGGAAGAGCGCGTGCGCTACTATGCGCAGCGCTATCAGCCCATGGCTTACGAGGTCATCACCGAGCCGAGCCAGTACGCGGCCTACAGCGGGATCGCCATGCCAGAGGATGCGGACGAACTGACGCTGTGGCTGGAACAGGCGCGTCGGCTGGCGCAGGCAGTGCGCCAGGAAAGCCCCACCACCCTGGTCGGCGTGACGATCTCGCTCATTGACGACCTCGACCTGGATTTCTACGAGCAGGCGCTGACGCTGGACGAGCTGGACTTCATCGGCGTGCGCGTCTTTCAGCCGGGCGCGTTCGACGTGCTGGAAGACCTGTTCGCCGAGCGTGGTCACCCCGCCGATTATGGCAAGGAACTATGGCTGCTGGAAACGTGGTACGGCTATTGCCTGGCCCCGCAACGCAGCATGGATCTCGACGCCATGTGGCTGGAGACAGTGACCGCCTTCGCCGCCAAGGAACGTCATGCCGGGGTACTCGCCACGCTGCCGATCCTGCTCGCGGAGGACCCATTGCTGGGTCTGAAGGGCGCGGCTGCTTTCGCCTGCCGCCTGCTCGTCGAAGGCCAAGCATGAGCACACCGGCCACTCCCGTTCCGCTGTTGCCTTTCCTCCTGCTGGGGCTGCGCTACTACCGTCGACCGCGGGCCTGGGGTGGTGCCTTGGTACTCGTGGTCCTCACCCTTGCCCAAGTCGGCCTGGCGCTATGGACCAACCACTGGCAACGGGCGCTCTTCGATGCGCTGGAGCGCCGCGATCTCGTCGAACTGCCCGCGCTCATCGCTACCTTCCTCACCATCCTCCTTCTGAGCGTGGCCGTCACGGGCGTCCACCTCCTCGTCAAGCGCGGCTGGCAACTCGGCTGGCGCCGCTTTCTCACCGAGCAGCTGCTCGAGAGCTGGCTCAGCCGGGGACACCACCATCGCCTGCGTCACCTGCCCGGTGCCCACGACAATCCCGACGCCCGCATCGCCGAAGACGTGCGCATCGCCACGGAAGTGGCCGTCGAACTCTTCCACTCCCTGCTCTACTCGCTCGCCTCCATCGTGCTCTTCGTCGACGTGCTGTGGGTGGTCGGCGCCGAACCGCACGCCTCGCCCCCGGGCACCATGGTCTGGCTTGCGCTTGCCTATGCCGGCATCGGCACGATCACCGGGGTGCTGCTGGGCCGGCCGCTCACCCGGGCCACCGACCAGCATCAGTCGCGCGAAGCCGACTTCCGCTACGGACTGTCGCACATCCGCGACAAGTCGGAAGCGATCGCGCTCGCCCAAGGCGAAGCCTCCGAGCGCCGCCTGACGCGCGAGCGGTTCGACGCGCTCGCGCGTACCTGGTGGAAACAGTCCCTCGGTTACCTCGGGCTCGTCTCATTTTCCACCGCCTATGGAACGCTCCTGCCGGTCTTCCCCATTCTCGTGCTCGCACCGCACTACATCGCCGGCACGCTCACGCTCGGCATGCTGATGCAGGCGGCCCAAGCCTTCGAGCGGCTCACCAATGCGCTCTCCTGGCCCATCCACAGCATGGGCGACATCGCCCGCTGCCGCGCCTCGATCGAACGCGCCGCGGCGCTCCATCACGATCTCTCCGAGCTCGAAACGATCGAACGGCTGTGCCTGCCGGGGCAGGTCTGCCGCAGCGTCGGTCCTCCGGGGCAGCTGGTGATCGAGCGGCTCACTTTGACCCTGCCCAATGGTCACCCGGTACTGGAAAATTTCTCGCTCACGCTACGCCGCGGCGAAACCGTGCAGCTCGTGGGCGACCCCAATGCCGGCATCGCGCTCCTGAAAGCGCTCGCTGGTGTTTGGTCCTGGGGACAGGGCAACATCGTGTTGCCCGATGGGGAGACGCTTTCCTTCGTACCACAGCGCCCCTTCCTGCCCGAAGGACCGCTCATCGCCGCCCTCACCTATCCGCGCGACCCGGCGGAGGTCGAGCGCAAGCGCGTCATCGACACCTTGCATGCCGTAGGGGCGGATGCGCTCATCGAGCGGCTCGACGAGCACGACGACTGGAACCGTACCCTCACCGCGCCGATCCAGCAGCGGCTCGCGCTCGCCCGCACCCTGCTCGAACGGCCCGCGTGGGTGTTCTACGAAGCCCCGGCCGACGCCCTGCCCGCACCGGGCAAATTCGACCCGGTGGCGCTGCTGCGCGAGCGCCTGCCCGAGGCGACACTGGTGATCTTCTGGCCGCATCACCAGCCCTATCCCGGCGTACAGCGCGTCGT
>DDBP01000177.1 GCA_002332795.1 Anaerolineales bacterium UBA2029
ACTGAAAACTGACAACTGATCACTGAAAACTGACCACTTGAGCCCTGTCCGCCCATGAAGTCGCGAGGGAGAGAGGGCGGGGTTGAGGGGTGCGCCCCAGCAGGCCTTCACCGGCAACGACCGCGGCCTCTCTGCCTCCGCCGCACGACGAAAAAGGGGGACGGCGGGACTCTCGTCCCCCGTCCCCCTGGTCGGTCATGGTGGTTACGCAGACGCTGGCTCGACCTCGATCACGCTGAAGTCCAGGTGATCCCCATCGGCGGCCACGTCCACGTACACATGGTCACCTTCCAGCACGCGCCCTTCCAGGATGGCCAGGGCCAGGGCGTCCTGCAGTTCACGCTGAATGACGCGCTTGAGCGGACGCGCCCCATAGACCGGGTCGTAGCCGCGCGCCGCCAGGAAGTCCTTGGCCGCCTCGCTGAGCTGAATGGTGATGCGCCGCTCGGCCAGCAGCCCCTGCAGGTTGCGCAGTTGGATATCCACGATCTGCTTGATGTGCTCTGGCGTCAGTGCGTGGAAGAGCACGATCTCGTCAATACGGTTCAGGAATTCTGGCCGGAAGACACGATCCAGCTCCGCCATCACCGCCGCGCGGACTTCCTTCTCCGGCGCACCCGCCATGCTCTTGATCAGGTGACTGCCGACGTTGCTGGTCATGATGATCACCGTATTGCGGAAGTCCACCGTGCGCCCGTGTCCGTCGGTCAGACGCCCTTCGTCGAGCAGTTGCAGGAAGAGGTTGAACACCTCCGTATGCGCCTTCTCGATCTCGTCGAAGAGCACCACCGCGTAGGGGCGACGGCGCACCGCTTCGGTGAGCTGACCGCCCTCCTCATAGCCGACGTAGCCCGGCGGCGCGCCGACCAGGCGGCTGACCGTGTGCCGCTCCTGATACTCGCTCATGTCAATGCGCACCATGGCATCCGGGTCGTCGAAGAGGAACTCGGCCAGGGCGCGCGCCAGTTCGGTCTTGCCGACGCCGGTCGGCCCCAGGAACAGGAACGTCCCCATGGGGCGGCGCGGGTCTTGCAGACCGGCCCGGCTGCGACGCACCGCGTTGGCGATGGCGCGGATGGCGTCATCCTGCCCGACCACGCGCTGATGCAGCCGTTCTTCCATGCGCAGCAGCTTTTCGACCTCGCCTTCCAGCAGCCGCGAGACGGGGATGCCCGTCCACTTGCTGACCACCGCGGCCACTTCGTCGGCGTCCACTTCCTCCTTGAGCATGGCCCCTTCGGCTTGCAACTCCCGCAGACGCGCTTCGTGTTCGGCCAGTTGCTTTTCCAGGCGCGGCAGTTCGCCATAGCGCAGGCGGGCCGCCGTCTCCAGATCGTTCAGGCGCTCGGCGCGCTCCAGTTGGACGCGCACTTCGTCAATCTGCGCCTTGGTCTGGCGGATGGCCTGGATGGCGGCTTTCTCCTGTTGCCAGCGAGCCTGCAGCGCGTTGGATTGTTCGCGCAGGTTGGCCAGTTGCTCTTCCAGGTCGCGCAGCCGCTCTTTGGACGCCTTGTCACGCTCCTTCTTGAGCGCCTCACGTTCGATCTCCAGTTGCATGATCTGACGATCCACGTCGTCCAGCGCCTGTGGCTTGGAGTCGATCTCCATCTTCAGGCGGCTGGCCGCCTCGTCAATCAGGTCAATGGCCTTGTCCGGCAACTGCCGATCCGGGATGTAGCGGTGACTGAGCACCGCCGCCGCGATCACCGCGCTGTCCTGGATACGCACGCCATGATGCACTTCGTAGCGTTCCTTCAGCCCGCGCAGGATGCTGATGGTGTCCTCGACGCTCGGCTCGTCTACATAGATCGGCTGGAAGCGACGCTCCAGCGCGGCGTCCTTCTCGATGTATTGCCGATACTCGTCGAGGGTCGTCGCGCCAATGCAATGCAGTTCGCCGCGCGCCAGCATCGGCTTGAGCATGTTGCCGGCGTCCATCGCGCCCTCGGCCTTGCCCGCGCCGACGACTGTGTGCAGCTCGTCCAGGAAGAGGATGATCTGCCCGTTGGAGTCGGCCACCTCTTTGAGCACGGCCTTCAGGCGTTCCTCGAATTCACCGCGATACTTCGCGCCTGCCACCAGGCTGCCCAGGTCGAGCGCCACGATGCGCTTGTCCTTCAGCCCTTCGGGCACGTCACCGTTGACGATACGTTGCGCCAACCCTTCGACGATGGCCGTCTTGCCGACGCCTGCCTCGCCGATCAGCACCGGATTGTTCTTGGTGCGGCGGCTGAGCACCTGGATGACGCGGCGGATTTCTTCGTCGCGCCCGATGACCGGGTCGAGCTTGCCCTGTCGCGCCAGCGCGGTCATATCGCGCCCGTACTTCTCCAGCGCCTGGAAGGTGCTCTCCGGGTCCTGGCTGGTGATGCGCTGCCCACCGCGAATCTCGGCCAGGGCGCGCAGCACCGAGTCGCGGTCTACGCCATGCCGCGCCAGCAGATCGCCCACAGTGCGGTCGCCCGTCAGCGCCAGCAACATGTGCTCCGTGCTGACGTACTCGTCGCGCATCGTCCGCGCTTCTTTTTCGGCGTTGGTCAGGGCGTCAATGATCGCGCGGCTCGCGCCGACCTGCGTCGCGCCGTAGACCTTGGGGCGGCTGGTCAGCAGGTTTTCCACGGCATTGGCCACCACCTGCGGGCGCGCGCCGATCTTGCTGATCACCTGCGGCACCACGCCGTCGCTCTGTTGCAACAAGGCCAGCAGCAGGTGTGCCGGTTCGAGTTCGCTATGATTGTAGGTCTCCGCCAGGCGCTGCGCGGCCATGACCGCCTGCTGCGCCTTGGTGGTGAAACGATTCAGATCCATCGTCCAGTGTCCCCCACTATTCCGTTACAGGTTGATTTCGAGCATCAGTGTAGAACGGGCGCATCAGAAAGGCGTCGGAGAGACGTAAGAGGTGTATTGGACAGGCAAGAGAACGGCACAAGAATCCATGTTGCCGGGCGGGCAGGGGTGGGCAGGGTCTTCCAAAGCGCCTGCCAGGGCCTGCCGACCTGTCGTGGTCTAACATCTCATGCATTTCTCATCTGTAATATATGCAAATTTAATACATTAGCAGGAACGAACGCATATAATTGAGGTATAATCAGACCAAAGGGCCATCAGGCGCGCCCGCGCGTATCGGTAATGCCAAACAGAGGCACACGAGCATCGGACATGCAGGCAACGATCCTCTTCGTCGAAGATCACGATGATCTACGCGACAACGTGGCGCAGATTCTCGCTCTGGAGGGCTACGCAGTGGTGGGCGCGACCGATGGCTGCGATGCCCTGGAACAGATCGCGGCGGGCCTGCGTCCCGACCTGATCATCAGCGACATCATGATGCCGCGCATGGACGGCTATCAGTTTTTCGAAACAGTGCGCCGCGACTATCCCCGTCTGCGCGCTATCCCTTTCATTTTCCTGACGGCGCGCGGTTCGCGGCACGAGATCGCGCTGGGTAAAGGGTTGGGAGCGGACGATTACCTGGTCAAGCCGTTCGACCCCGCCGAACTGATCGCGGTGGTGCACGGCAAACTGCGTCGCACGGCAGAGTTGCGGGCAGAGGCCGATGAGTCTCTGGCGCAGGCGCGGCGCACCCTGATTCGGTTGCTGGCGCACGAGCTGCACACGCCCCTGACCTATGTGAGTAATGGCTTCGAGCTGCTGGCCGAGGAGCTACGACAGCACCCCGCCGAAGCCCTCAGCGAAGATATGCGCGTCAGCCTGGCGCTCATCCGCGGCGGCACAGAGCGGCTCAACCGGCTGGCCGAACAGACAGCCCTCTACGCTCGCATCGTCAGTGGGCAGGTGAACAGTCAGGTGCGCTCGTCGTCCGCACCGCTCAGCCTGGGGCTGTTGTTGTATGATGCCCTGGTTTTGTTGAACGATCTCACCTGTCATCATGTGATCACTATACAACACCGGGTTCCAGAAACAGAAACCTTGCCGGTGCAAGGGATACGGAGCCTGTTGATCACTGCGATTGGCGAAGTCATCCGCAACGCGGTTCAGTATGCGCCACGGGAGTCCACCATCACTATTGCGCTGGATCGCACGCCTGCCTACGCCCTGCTCAGTGTCCGCGACGAAGGGCCGGGGATTGATCCGGCGCAGCAGGCGACCGTCTGGGACGCGATGGTACAACTTGAACGCGACACGCGCGAACAGCAGGGAGTGGGCCTGGGACTGCCCATTGTGAAAGGTATCGTCGAGGCGCACGGCGGCTCGGTCGAGCTGGATAGTCGGCCAGGCGCGGGCACCCGCGTCACGCTTCGCCTGCCGCTGGCCGAGCCATGAGCGGTCGGCCTCAGAGCTTCTCTTTCATCCCGCTTCCTCACCCCCGCCCGGCGCTGACGTGCCTGGCTGCTTCCGCGCCGGAGAGATGCGGTTAGCCCCCTCGCCCCGCGACGCAGTCGCGAGGGTTCA
>DDBP01000110.1 GCA_002332795.1 Anaerolineales bacterium UBA2029
AAGTTCATAACAGCCTCTAAGAAGCCTGATTGGCAAGTCTACCTCACCCCTAAGTCCCCTCCTCACACGCGGAGAGGGGACTTAATCATCCAGTGACGAGAGGGAGCCGGGGGCGAGGTTCTAAACCGGTCTCTGATAAGCGCCTGGCCAGGCTACAGGACAGGTACGAACGACTCAGCCAACAGCATACGGCTGTAACATTGGCTGGAGGTGTCAGGTGCTCGGTTATTCTCCGGAGCGAATGTCTATCAGCGGGCGCGGTTGGAAGGTGATTTTCCGGAACCTCGCCGTGCAGCCGTTGCCAGTTGGAGACTGCACCAGAAAGCCAATTTCTGCGGCTGGCGACTCGGCCAGGGCAAAGTAGCGGATGAGATGCCAGTATGTCCCATCCGCCGAGTAATGAAATGCATACGCCCGCTCCAGTTTCGCCAGCCGCAGATAGGCTGAATGGGTAGCTATGGGAAATGAATTGCAGTCATCGGACGTACCCCTGGTGGCCACCGAGACGATAGTCGGCTGCCCTTGCGGCGACAGTTCCAGACAGAGCTTGGCCCAGATTCGATCCGAGTGGTAGACAGCCAGGACCCCCGCGTCAAACGTGGCTGTGTGATTGACTTCCACCAGAGCCATGAGCATACATGGTTCCTGAATGCCCATGAGTAAGGCAGGTGCATTGTCCACCACCTTACCTGTGTCGGGATCAATGAACCAGTCAGTCTGTTCTGCAGCGGTGATGACCAGGCTATCCGGAGGCGTGATCTCCCAGTGCTGGGGGTTGCCATACCAGCGCAGGGGCCTTGGGAGAGCCGCGATGTTAACAAGTTCACTATGTGTGGGCACAGTTTTCACCTTCCCCAGGGCACAAACGGCGCCTAATAGTAGAAGACGCCCCGGAACCGCTCACTAGGCGCTATCCTCATGGTCATGGCGCGGGCTTCTTCTCCCTTTGCCACGCGGGCTGAGGCACGCCGGGTGATCTTCGAGTATCTCGAGAGCTGGTACAACCGCCAGCGGCTGCACTCGTCCTTGGGCTATGTCAGCCCAGCTGCTTTCGAACAGCAGTATGCCGACGAAATCAAGACTGTCCGGTGAAACGGGGCAAGGTCATGATCGCTTTCATGCTTTAAAGTTCACAACACGCCCTAGTCGCCCATCTCCAGGTCTCCGTAGGACCGGAACCAGGCTTCGTTCCCCGCCAGCGGAGCGTAGAAGTCCGTCCAGGGCCGCGCCAGGCGACTGGCGCTCTCAGTGATGCGCTTGAGCCGGTCTACTGCCGTTGTCGCCAGGAAGTACTGCCGCTCCTCCGGACTCATGACCACGGCCTCTTTCCAGATCGCGCGCCCGGCCAGGAAACCGCTTGCGCCTTCCTCGCAGGCGATGCGCACCTGCTCCTCGAAGACCTCGAAATCAACCCCTGCGCTCAGCAATACCCACGGGATCGGGCAGATATCGCTGATGGCAGCGCAGGCAGCTCGCCACTGCGAGCGATCCTGGTTGAAGGCCACGTCGACAGGGAACTCCAGCTTCAGCACGTCTGCCCCCAGCCCACCGAGACGCCGCGCCGTCTCGCGCACCACCTGAGGGCGCGTCTCCGCGAAGGCGGCGCTTTCCTTGGGCACGCCAGCCTGCAGGCTATAGGACATCGGCTCCAGGAAGAGGGGAATATCGTAGCGCTGGCATTCCTGCGCCACCCGCCGGATAGTCTCCTCCAATTCCTCTGCCAGCGCGCCGGTATCCGGATGGTAATAGACCATCAGTTTGACCGCCGAAGCGCCCATCCGTTTGATCTTGCTCACCGTCCAGCCGTCGGTGAAGGCGAGCTGACGGTACGTCGAGTCGCCACTGTAACCGCTCTTCTCCAGCGACATCAGCAGCCCGCTAGTACCCGCCATCTCCAGTGCCGCTGGCAGACCGTAAACCGGGTCGAGCAGCACTGCGCTGCTGTGATAGGAGAGGGCGACGACCACCTCGCGTTTGATCTGCACCGCCGCTTCGTACGACGTGCCTTCAGGCAGCATCCGGCGGTAGCTCCCGCGCTGATCGAATGCCAGAATGGTGAAGATATGCTCATGGGTGCTGGTTTGCTTGAGATGACGCCACTTCCCTGGCGTGATAGGTTGCTTCACAGGGTTCTGCTCCGCAGCGTTACAGTAGAAAACACAAGGGCTTCCTGCTCGGCGAATACGGGCCATGATCGCCGTTACCCGCCCCCTGGCCAGCGCTGAGCTGATACCAGGCAGAACGCCAGCCTCTGCCTATAATATCAGGCGAACTGGGGAATTGAAACTCACAATCTTGGAGCGTATCCTTTGAGAACCCTGTTCGTAGTCAGCGGGGGCGATGCTCCCGGAATCAACACTGTGCTTGCCCACTACACGGCGCTGGCCACGGCGCACGGCGATGAAGTCTTCGGTGCCCAGGGCGGTTTTGCGGGCATCCTGGCCGGGCAGATCGAGCCACTCACGCCCGCCCTGATCACCCCCTGGGCCGGTCAGAGCGGCTCGTACCTGCTATCGAGCCGCGATCCCGTCCTCAAACAGGCGGAAGCCCGCGAACGGTTGACCGCGGCCCTGTCTGGTCACGCCATTGACAACGTGATCCTGTTCGGCGGCGATGGCACCCTGCGCTATGTGTCCCCTCTGCTGAGCGAATGGGGCATCCCTTGTATCGGCCTGCCCACCACCATTGACAACGACATCGCCGGCACTGAGCAGACCCTCGGCTTCGACTCAGCCTGCAACTACGCTTACCAGGCCATAGACGGCATTCTGGCCACTGGTCACGCCCTGCACAACCGCATCTTCACCCTCGAAACGCTCGGCGGCAACACAGGCTTCCTGGCCCTGGAAATCGCCTGGGGAGCGGGAGCGCACGCCGTCCTGGTTCCGGAGTACCCTTACGACAACGACTGGCTGGCCGAACGCCTGAAACGCACGGTCGGCAGGCATGGCTACGCGCTGCTGGTACACTCGGAAGGGATACCCGCCAGCCGCACCCTGGCCGAGGATATCTTCAAATGGACGGACATCCGGGTTCGGGATACGCGACTGGGCCACGCTCAGCGCGGGGCCAAACCTTCACACGGCGATCGCGCCCTGGCGGCGCACATGGCCCGCCTGGCCTATCAGGCCCTGCGCGATGGAGTCCGGACGGGCACAGTGGTAGTTCGGCAGGGGAAACCCTTGTTGCACGAAGGGCTGCTCCAGGGCTACCCGGCCCGCCTCCCTTCCCGCGACCTCTACGATCAGATTAACGGAGACGAACGCTAGTATGGGCATCCTGGCGATAGACTTCGGCGGCACACGTATCCGCGCGGGTTGGTTCACGCCCGACCTGGTGCTGGTCCGACGGAGTGAAGCGCTGTCCCTCGTGACGCAGTCGCCGGAGGCAGTGATTCAACGTCTCATCGCCACCGCTCAACAGGTCGTCCCAGCCTCAGACGATCTCACCGCGCCAGAGCCAATCAGCGCCATAGGTCTTTCGGCCCCTGGCCCGCTCGATGCGCAGGCGGGCATCATCTATCACGCCGAGACTCTGCCCGGCTGGCACCAGGTGCCTCTGGCACACATCCTCAGTGAAGCCTTCGGCCATGTCCCCGTCGTCATGAACAACGACGCGAATCTGGCCGCGCTGGCCGAATATCATTTCGGCGCGGCCAGGGGAGCTAACCCGGCTCTCTACCTGACCATCAGCACTGGCATCGGCGGCGGTGCAGTGATCAACGGTCAACTCTTCACCGGCTGGAAGGGGCTGGCCATCGAGCCGGGGCACATGCGCTTCACGCTGCCCGACAGTCGGGTTTGCCGTCTGGAAGAACTGGCTTCTGGCACCGGCATAGGTCGTCTGGCTCAGGAAATGCTGGCTGTCAGCTCCCAGCCCTCATCCCTGCGCTCTGCCAGGGTCATTGATGGCAAGACGGTCGGCGAAGCGGCGCGGCAGGGTGATACCCTGGCGCTGCAGGTCGTGGAACAAGCCGGATATTGGCTTGGTCTGGGCCTGGCCAACCTGGTGCACCTTTTCAACCCCCAGGCGATCGTCCTGGGTGGCAGCGTCGTGCAGCTTGGCGACCTGATCCTGCGACCCGCCCGCCGTGCCATGGAGCAAAACCTCCTCGACCCGCGCTTCGACGATCCGGCCCTGATCCGGATCGCTCAGCTAGGCGACGACGTGTGCCTGGTCGGGGCTGCCTTTTATGCACGGCAGCTTCTGAGTCAGTGATCCGCTCCCCATCGGCAACGGTAGGGTACTCATGCAACGACTCCGCAACACGTTCTCCTCTGCGACATGCCGCTGTTGGCCCTGGGGCTGTTATGAACTTTCGCGCCGTATCTGCC
>DDBP01000108.1 GCA_002332795.1 Anaerolineales bacterium UBA2029
CTGTGGTGAATTCTGCCCCAAACCAGAGATGCCCCCGCCCTGGGCGATCGTCCGGCAAGGCAGGCCGGCATGCCCTATAATGAGAGTAGACCCTTGGAGCGCATCCGGCGCGCAAGTCGCCCCGACCGTTCTCTTGCAGTCTGTCAGGAGGGAGCGACGATGATGACCGGTTCGATTCACACAGCGGCCCTCGAAGGGTACGTGTACGTCTGCGAGCGCAGCGATATCCCGGAACGCGGGCGCAAGACCGTGTTCGTCGGCGGTATTCCGGTGCTGCTGATCGCCTGCGAAGCCGCCGACCTGCACGCCGTGGAAGACCGTTGCCCGCAGACGGGCGGCTCCATCGCGCATGGTGAAGTGCTCGGCTGCGTGCTCACCACGCCGACCGTCGGCGCGCGCTACGATCTGCGCACGGGGCGTTACCTGGGCGGCGGACTGTCGCCGCTGCAATCGCACTGGCTGACAGTCTTCCCGCTGCGCATCGTGGAGGGCAAGGTCTACGTCCGGCTGCCGCAGCGCCCATGAAGTCGCCAGGTGGTGTTCACGACGGGCGGCGCGCGGCGGAGCCTTGCAGAATCGCTGTGATCGCTTCCACCGACGGCTCGGCCTGATGCAGCCGGTTGGGGAAGGCGGCGCGAAGGCCCGTCAGCGCGTCGCGGTGATAGCCGATCGTTGCGTCCGGGTCCTTGAGGATGTGGCCGGTGAGGATGCCCACGACGGTTGCGTCGGGCCGGATGATGCCTGCCTCGACGAGTTGACGTGTCCCGGCCAGCGAACACGCCGACGCCGGTTCGCAGCCGATCCCCTGTCCGTCGATCAGCGCCTTGGCGTCCATGATCGCCTGATCGCTCACCTGCGTCACCACGCCATCCGTCCAGCGCAAGGCGCGCACCGCCTTGGGATAGTTGACCGGATTGCCGATCTTGATCGCCGTGGCGATTGTCTCGGCATGGACGGGTTCGAAGCGGGCGAAGCCGCCCTGATAGGCGCGGTAGAGCGGATTGGCACCCTCCGCCTGCACGATGGCCAGGCGGGGTAGCCGATCAATCAGGCCAAGCTGATGCAGCTCGTAGAGCGCTTTGCCGAATGCAGAACTGTTGCCCAGGTTTCCGCCGGGGCAGACGATCCAGTCGGGGGCCTGCCAGCGCAGTTGCTGCAGCGTCTCGAAGATGATCGCCTTTTGTCCCTCCAGCCGGAAAGGGTTGACCGAGTTGAGCACGTAGATGCCCAGTGCACCGGCGATCTCGCGCACCAGGGCCAGGTTGCGGTCGAAGTCGGCGCTGATCTGCACACACGTCGCGCCGTAGGCGATGGCCTGCGACAGCTTGCCCAGCGCGATCTGCCGATCCTGGAAGAAGACGATGCCTTCCATGCCCGCGTGTGCGGCGTAGGCGGCCATCGAAGCGGAGGTGTTGCCAGTGGAGGCGCAGGCCACGCGCGTCATGCCCAGGGCGCGCGCCTGCGTGACGCCGGTGGTCATGCCACGATCTTTGAAAGAACCGGTGGGGTTCTCGCCCTCGTGCTTCAGGTAGAGCGTGCGTACCCCCGCCCAGGCGGCCAGCGCGGGCGCAGGGTAGAGGTTGGTGTTGCCCTCGTTGCGGCTGACGATGGCCGCGTCGTCCAGGTCGGGGTAGATCAGTTCCTTGTAGCGCCAGACTCCGCTGCTATAGGGCGCGTCGAGCGTCCCCAACCGCCCGTCGAACAGCTCGCGCGACACACGGCCCCGCAGCGCGTCCAGGTCATGGTGCACATCCAACAAACCGCCACAGCTTTCGCAGGTGTATAGTACAGCATTTATAGGGTATTCTCGTCCGCAATCCATGCATTTGAGCAGGCTCAGCATTGCATCCGACCTCGCGAGGGTGCCAGCGGGCTATCAGTCGTCACAAGGATAACACCTGTCATGGAGATTGCCAGAGCACAAGCCTTCGCGCCCGCCAGCATGGGCAACTTTGGGGTGGCTTTCGACGTGATCGGCGTGGCCTTTGCCGAGCCGGGCGATATCGTCTGCGCGGAATGGAACGACGCCCCCGGCGTCGTCATCACCGCCATCCAAGGGGACGGCGGTCAGCTTCCACGCGATCCGGCCCGCAACACCGCCGGCGTGGCCGCCAACAGCGTCTTGCAGCGCCTGGGAGCCAGACGCGGTGTGCGCCTGACTGTGCACAAGGGGCTGCCGCTGGCCAGCGGACTTGGTAGCAGCGCGGCCAGTGCGGTAGCCGCGGCAGTGGCGGTCAACGCCCTGTTCGGCGAACCGCTGCCCCGCGAAGACCTGTTGCCCGCCTGCCTGGACGGCGAGGCCGTGGTCAGCGGCTACCATCCGGACAACGTCGGGCCAAGCCTGCTCGGCGGCATCACCATGATCACAGGGTCCGACCTGCGCGAAATCCGCCGCCTGCCCGTGCCGGAGACGCTGCGCTTCGCCCTGGTGACGCCAGACGTGGCTGTCTCCACAGCGGTGGCGCGCGCGGTGCTGCCGCAGACGGTCTCGCTGCGGGCGCTGGTGGCGCAAACGGGGGCGGTCGCCCGGCTGGTAGATGCGCTGCATCGCGGTGACCTGGAAGCCATGGCCGGGGCGATGGAGCGCGACGGGATCATCGAACCGGCGCGCGCCCATCTGATCCCGCTGCTGGCGGAGGCGCGCACGGTCGCCAAGCGGGCGGGGGCGCTGGGCCTGGTCATCAGCGGGGCAGGCCCTACCCTGTGCGCCGTGTGCGATAGCGACGCGAACGCCCGGCAGGTTGCGGCGGCCTTGGGTGCGCTGTATGACGAAGCAGGCATCGCCAACATGACCCGCGCCACAGGCGTTTCGACCTGCGGGGCGCGGGTGCTGGCGGTGGAGTGAGTGGCTGTCAGCCGACAGCCGTCAGCTCTCAGCAATCAGGCATCAGCCGTCAGCGAGAAGGTGCTTTTCTCCTGGGCGGAAGGTTGCTCGTTGCAGGCTCGCGCCCGCCATGCGACTTCCTGAATTCACCGTGCATCCAAGTACTATCGAGCCATCAGCAGTCGCTATCGGCTGAACGCTGACGGCTGATCGCTGAGAGCTACTCTCTGGAGGACACTGTGACCCTTGCCGCAGGACTGAGTTTGCTCAAAATTGGTATCGTCGGGCTGACGCTGGCGTTGCTGGCCGGTTTCGTCATCCTGCACGTGGTGTGGTACATCAAACCCAGCCCGATCGCGTCGCTGGCCGACCTGCAGGCGCGTCTGCGCAGCGGGCGTCCCACTATCGTCGAGTTCTACACCAACCTTTGAACGGCCTGCACCCTGACGAAACCCATCGTGGATGGGCTGGAGCGGGACGTGAGAGGGCAGGCAACCGTGCTGCGGATTGACCTGCTCAGCGGGGTGGGGCGCGAGGCCGCGCGTGCTTATGAGGTCAGGATCGTGCCGACGACGTTGCTCTTCGACGGCGAAGGGCGGGTCGTGCTGCGCGAAACAGGATTGCCGGACGCGGAACGGTTCCGCGCTCGCATCGCCGAGCTGACGGCGCGGACGCCGTAGAGGCTGTTATGAACTTTCGCGCCGTATCTGCCCCTCATCCCTCCATCCCCTCTCCCTCGCGCCTGGCGTCGCGGGGCGAGGGGAAGTCGCCCCTTCGCCCGCTGCGCGTTCATGGGCGGACAGGGCTAGAGCAAGCGTTAAGG
>DDBP01000010.1 GCA_002332795.1 Anaerolineales bacterium UBA2029
GTTGGCCAGCGCCCGCGCAATGGCCACGCGCTGCTGTTGCCCGCCCGATAGTTCCATGGGCCGGTGATGCAGGCGATCTCCCAGGCCCAGCAGTTCCAGCAACTCGCGAGCGCGCTTCTCCGGATCGAACTTCGGGTAACGGGCAAACTGTATGGGCAGGGCCACATTCTCCAGAGCGGTCAGCGTCGGGATGAGGTTGAAGAACTGAAACACGAAGCCGATCTTCTCATTGCGAACTTCGGTGAGCCGGCCCTCACTCATATAGGTGATGTCAATCCCGTCAATCTCAATGCGCCCGGCTGTTGGCCGGTCCAGGCCACCAATGAGGCCCAACAGAGTGCTCTTGCCGCTGCCGGATGGCCCCACAATGCCCACCATCTCGTTAGCGTAGATATCCAGGTCTATGCCGCGTAGCGCGCGCACCACCACACTGCCCAGGGTGAATTCCTTGGTCAACCCTTCAGTGTGCAGCACCACTCGGCGCGATCCATTCGATTGTGTCATCCGAACCTTTGCTCCCGCAGTCAGCACATCACAACACCGCCTGCCTCATGGCGATCTTAAGACAATTTGCGCCTTCTGCCACAAATACTGCTGACCCACGTTTGCCTTACGCCTCTCTTGCCAGCCATTGACCCTCACCGCAAACGTTGCTATTCTCTTGTAGACACGTCCGCTTCAGTGAGTATTGGCCTGCCATGACCACAGCTAAACGATCGATTCTCGTCTTCATTGTCCTTGGTATCGTGTTTTTCGAGCTATCTGGCATCCACCACGCCCTGGCTTTCCCCGGCGATCGGCGCGACGAGACCTGTTCCGAACGGATCGCCGCGGCCATTGCCGCCACGCCAGAGGGTGAGAAACCCGTCCTTCCCAAGGACTGTGTCGAGCACCCCGGCATGAGCGCCCTTGAGTTGCGCGCCGCCGAGGCCGAGATGCGCGCTCACCCCACACCAGACGTGGTTCAGGTGCCGTATCAGGAAGACATCGTCTGGTCACGCGCTTACCGCCGCATGGTGGGGCACGTCGTGATCTACGACGCGCCCAACGGCAACCCCATCGGTGAACTTGACGCCGGCTATAACTTTGTCACCGTCATTAACGAAAAGGATGGTTTCATCCAGGTCAATTACGGGCAGTGGGTGCCTGCCGAACATATCACCTGGGCCGATGTCTCCGAGTTCTCCGGCGTAGAGATCACCACTCAGCCCAAGCGTCCCTTCGCCTGGATGCTGGCTGAGGCGCGCCCCAGCCGCTATCCCGGAGGCCCACAGGACAAATCCGCCGAGATCATCCCCCGCTACACGCTGATGAACATCTACGGTGTGGAGTATGTAGACGGTTGGGAATGGTATCTCGTCGGCCCCGATCAGTGGATACAGCAGATTCGCGTGGCCAAGGTGAAGGCCATCCCACGCCCTGAGGGCGTCGGGCCAGACGATCACTGGGTGGCCGTAGACCTGTACGAGCAGACGGCTGTTGCCTACGAAGGCGATCGCATGGTGTTCGCCACGCTCATCTCCTCCGGCCTGCCACGTTGGAGCACCCGCGAGGGCCTGTTCCAGATTTACGAGCGTCACGAAGCCACCCGCATGAGCGGCGCGTCGGGACAGCCGGATTTCTACTTCATCGAGGAAGTCCCCTACGTCATGTATTTCGATGGCGACATCGCCCTGCATGGTACCTACTGGCACGACCGCTTCGGCTACCGCCAGAGTCACGGTTGCGTCAACCTGTCTATCATGGACGCCTGGTGGCTGTACCAGTGGACCAGTCCGGAGCCTTACCAAAACGCCTGGGTGTACGTCTACAGCAGCGGCACGTACCGCAGCGATCTGCCAGCCTGGGCACGACGATAATCGTCCGACCGGGTTGGGTAGGACAGAACAGGACGGAGCGTCCCGCTGACGCTCCGTTTTTCTTTTCCTCGCGGCCCGGCTATGATCCGTACGCAGGCCGATCCCACGCTGCAGGGACTCGCTGTCTTATGGAGCACAGACGCCGGGCCATCTTGACTGCCATCACCCTGGTGAGCGCGGTAACCGCGTTGACCGTGGGCATGGCCATACTGGTACCCTTTCCGGTGCAGATCACTGGTTCTCTGGTCGCCTTCAGCGGCGCTGTTGAGCATGTTCCGCCAGACCAGCTCTCTCGCCCTCTTCAGCCCGAATCCGACATCCCACTGATCCTGGAAGCTGGCGCGCGCATCGTTCTCTCAGAAGGCGCTTCCGCCACACTTGCCTTTGCTGCGAGTCAGGGGCGCGTCGTCATCAACGGCCCGGCTACATTGGTTCTGGTCTCGTATACGCGCAGGGCCACTCTGCCGGGACATCTCTTTGTCTGGCAGCGCTTTCCCCGTCGCTTTGAACTGACGCTCGAACAGAGTGGCGGCACCGCCAGCTACGTATTTGATCCCGATCTGTTCGACGCTGGCCTTCTCGAACTCACCGTTCGGCTGCCTGATACAACTTTCGCCCCCCAACAATCGTGCTGGTCTATCGTGTTCAATGACCAGGAAGTGCCCTCCGTGCGCGAATACCCTTGCCCGCCCTGAGGTTCTAACCCTTCACAGGGCGCTTTTCGGCCAGAGGCAACCAGAAGCCAAACGTACTCCCCTTGCCGGGCGTGCTGCTGAACCACACCTGCCCCCCGTGCCGCTCGACCACCGTCTTCACCAGGCTCAATCCCAGGCCCGTGCCGCCGATATGCTCTGTACCAGGCTCGCGCGCCCGGTAAAAGCGCTCGAAGATACGTGCCTGCCTTTCTGGAGAAATGCCATAGCCATCATCCGTCACCTGGAAGGCCACCCGATCGCCTTCCTCAAGCCCGGCTGACACGTCAATGTGTCCGCCCTGGGGAGTGTACTTGATGGCGTTGCTCACCAAATTAGCCACCGCCTGTCGCAGTTGCGTCGTGCTGCCGTGCACAGGCAATGTCCCCGCCTCGTGCACCAGCCGCAGCGTTTGTTGTTTGAGGGCTGCGCTCGCTTGCTGACTTTCCACTACCTCAATCACCAGACCGCCGAAATCGAAGGTCTCCCACTCCGCCTGACGCTCGCTCTCGATCCGCTCCAGGGTCAGCAAGTCCTCCAGCAGAGTTTTCATGATCTCCGCACTCGCCCTCAGATTCTGCAGGTACATCTGTTGCGTCGGCGTCAGGCATCCCAGTTCGTCCAGGCTCATGGCCAGCAGTTCGGCGTAGCCCATCACGTTATTGAGCGGGTTGCGCAGATCATGCGAAGCCATCCGGATCATTTCGGACTTGAGCGTCTCCAGCTCTTTGATCTCGCTGAACAGCAGTGACTGACGCAGTGCAATGGCCGCCTGGCTGGCCAGCGCCTCGGCCTTGTAGACTTCGTTCGCTGTGAAGACGCGGTCGTAGCGCCCTTCGATCACTGCGGCAACGCCCATCAGCTCGTCCTGCGCCACCAGCGGCACCAGTACCATGGCATGAATGCGATCCTCGATTAGATGCGAACGATCGAGAGTCGAAAGCGAGAGATCAGCCGCCCGCAAAGCCAGCGAGTGCTGCTGTTCCACCACGGTCTGGAAGGCTGGATACAGGGCGAGCGGGATCGCATGTTTGAGCGGGGGCAACACCTCCTGTCCCTCCAGGTCGGCCCCGGCTCGATGTACCGCCAACACCTGAACTTCGTGTGTTTCCGGTTTGTAATCAAAAATTACGGAACTCGAACATTCCAGCGTCTCGGTCATGGCTCGCGCGATGCGCCGCAGTACCTCGTCTCGATTCAAAGTCGAGGTGATCGCCCGGCTCGCGTTGTACAGCGCCGCCATGTCATTCGCCAGTTGTTCCGTGCGCCGATACAGCCGCGCGTTGTCCAGCGCCACCGCCGCCCGCCGCCCCAGCCGTTCCAGGAAGCCCACTACCTCGCCGCCAAATTCAATGTCGTGCACCGACGCCAGGGTGATCACCCCCAGCGCCTGTCCCCGCATAGAGAGCGGCACAGACACATGCGTCCTGGCGTTGGGAATGAACGGCAAACGATCCTCTTCCGTCGTCACCCGATGCACTACCTGAGTCTGTCCAGTACGGGCTGCCCGGCCAATCACCCCTTCCGACAGCGGCAAGGGGTTGTGAGCATCGTAGGGGAACGCCTGCCTGTCCACATATCCCATGACAATGTATGGGGCCAGACCGGTGCGATCGTCGGTGATCAACATCAGCAGCCCCGTGTCCGCCCCAGTCCGCCGCAAAGCCCAGTCCATCGTCAGCCGCATGACGTGATCAAGGTTGAGGTGCGCGCTCAATTCGCGATCCGCGCGGTGTATCATGGAGAGTTCCTCAACTTGTTCGGCCAGTTCCTCCGCCGAACGCGAAACTTCCTGCAGCAACCGCGCATTCTCGACGATGTAGGCAGTCTGCGCTGCCAGAATATCCAGGGGACGCAGCTCTTCCCACGACGGCCTCCGCCCATGAGCCGGATCGTCCACCCGGATAACTCCTACCAGCGTCCCCCGGCCCACTTTGAGAGGCGCAAACACCACATCCTCCGACTGCCAGGTGTCGCTGACGCCTCCTCGCTGTGGGACAAAATACACTCCTCCCCGGCGATAGGGTTCCAGGTGCCCCTCTTGCAGGGCTGTCCATAGCTCTGGCGGCAGTATGGCCGTGTCACTGGCGTCGCGGATCGTCTCCCCGTTGATCATTGTCATACGTTCGTGAGACTCATCGTCCGTCAGGGTCAGCATCACCTGCCGCCATCCCAGAGAATGCAGCGCCTGACTGACCGCGCTCAGGTTCTTGTTCAGGTCAGGCTCGGCCAGCATCTGCCGGATCGTGACCTGGACCAGTTCCAGGCGCTCCTGCTCAGCACGCAGTGCCGCCGCCAGTTCTTCCAATGCAGTGAACCGCTCATCGGCCATGAGACCCTCCCGGCCTATGCCTCTCCGATCATCTGCACGATCAGCCGACGCTGCCGTGATCTGACATCGAAATCCACAAACACGATCTGTTGCCAGGTGCCCAGCGCCAACCGGCCCGCCACAAAGGGCACAGTCAGCGATGGCCCCAGCAGGGCTGCTCGCACGTGGCTGTGACCGTTGTTGTCGCCCCAGCGGTAGTTATGTAGATATTCCTGGTCAGATGGGGCAATCTGATCGAACAGGCGCTGAAAATCGCGCACCGCGCCACTTTCATACTCTATCGTCGTCACGGCGCTGGTGGCGCTGGGACAGAAGACGGTGACAATTCCATCTCGCAGTCCGCTGTCCTGCACGACTGATTGCACCGCCTCGGTAATGTTCAGCACCTGACCGTTGCCAGTTGTCTTCAGCACGATTTCCCCTGTTCTAACCACTTTCCCCCTCCCAGGGCGGAATATCTACCAGGTAAATGTAGATGAGCGGAGACCCATCACGCGGATTGCGATACTCCTGGAGCGTCCCCGCCGGAAAATACACCGCCAGGGGCGACAACACTTCTTCCAGGCGCTGCGGTGCGATGACAAAGGCGGTCGGCCCCGGCTGCAACACCTCGCGCCAGGCATATAGCTCTTCCTCATACTCCTCGCCGGCATTTTCAGGAGTCAAATAGCGCAGCAGGCTTGTCGAGTCCATGTCCAGTTCGAGTGACGAAAAGCGCCAGACCGCATAGCGCCCCTCGAAGCTGTCCAGGATAGTCACCACATCATTGAGCTGACGAGTTCGTTCTCCATAGAGAATCTTCGGCGTCTTGGGCAGGTAGCCGTAGCTGAAGACAAGTTGATTGGCCACGGCCAGGGCCAGCGCCAGGCCCACTGGAGCGACGAAGCGCCAGCCCCTCAGGTGAGCCGCATGCGGTGCACCGCGCCACCGGGCCACGCTGCCAATCAATCGTTCCGCGACCCACGTCAGGCCCACCGCGGCAATGACCGCTGCCGTAGGTAGTGCATTGATGTAACGCGGGAAATGGGGCGGATCGACCAGCATCGCCCCGCCTAGTAATGCCGTGCCGATGATCCAACCGATCAGCGTGCCCGATCGAGGCTCGCGCCAGCGGCTGAACAGCACCGCCAGCCCCACCAGGAATGGCACGCCTGTGTACCAGCTCAGAAGCGGCCCATAGCGCCCAAAGACATCGCTCTCGTCTTCGAATTGCACATAGGCCAGCAACGAGTGTTGCAGTTGATAGATCAGATAATCTTTCAGTTCTCCGCGGTCAACGGCCCGCTGCAGGTCTCCGGTCTGCCAGATTCCTACATGCTCCAGCCGCGGATTGAAGCCGCGTCCGCGCTCAATCGCCGCGTACAGGCCAGGAAACACCACGACAGCCGTCATGACGATCAGCACCAGCATCGCGCCCCGGCGCTGCCACCACCTGCGCCAGTCATAGAGGGCATAGAGCGCCAGAGTGCCCGCCACGATGAACGGCGCGATGCGCCCGGCAAAGTAGAAGTACTGCGTCAACCCCAGGCACACCCCCGCCAGCGCCGCTTCGACCCTGTCATTGTGATGCAGAGCGCCCACCGTCAGCCCGACCGCCAGCGCCAGGAAAAGCGTATCGCCAACCATGTCCATCGAAATGCGGCTGAAGAAGACGTGCACCGGCAGGGTGGTCAGTAGCAGCGCGGCACACCATCCCACCCGCGCATCGAACAGCCGTCGTCCCAGCAGGTACGTCACAGGGACCGTCAACGCGCCCAGCACCGCCCAGGGCAAACGCGACGCTGCTACCGTCTGCCCCAGCAGATGAATGCTCACCGCGATCAGCGTATGTACGATACGCGGATGGTGCCAGAATCCCATACGGAAAGGGTTATAGGCCCATCCGCGGTCATCTTTGAGATGCACAGCCTCCTCGGCAAACTGCGCATCGTCGCCCGACATGATGTATGGCACAGTTTCCAGGCTGATGATCCGAATGGCCAGTGCGATCAGCAGCAGCCCGCCGATTGCCAGCCAGGTGCGCCGCTCCTTCCGCCAGCTATCAGCCAGACGTTGCTTCCAGCGCTGCCAGTCCTCGGCAGAGACCAGACCGGCGATCACCAGGCCAATCCCCAGCACCCACAATCCCAGAATCTGCCAGACGAGCAGGTCTTCCTCGACCGCGCGCACGCCTGTGTAGAGGCATACCGCCACCCCCAGCGCGCTGATCAGCGCCTGCCGCCGAGTCCACCGCAACGCTCGCGGGCTGTCTGGCATCGGCGACGAATGGACGAGCACGGGCGTTGGCTGTCTGGCCGCGAGCACCAGCAAGAGCAAGCCGCCCAGGGCGAACATGCCCCCTGGATACACGGTATTTTTGTGTTCAGTCCACAGCCATTGGGCGCACACCAGCAAGCTGATGCCCAGCAGCATCGTCCACGGCAAGGCCCGAACTGCTCGCCTTATCGTGTGTGCCATCGTCCGACATCCTCACCCCTGGGCAGCAGACGCGCCGCCAGCAACTCAACCGGATGCACGGCGTGCCGACCTGTCCCATGCGCGATCTGCTCGCGACACGAAACCCCTGCCGCCACGATAACTGCATCTGGTGCCTGTCGCACTGCAGGGAACAGACGCTGCTCGGCAATCCGCAGCGAAAGCTCATAATGCTCGGCTTCGTAACCAAAACTGCCTGCCATGCCGCAACAGCCATCGTCTGGTTCGGATACCGTACCGTGAGGCAACACCGACAACGCCTTGTGAGCTGGCCCGGTGCCCCACAGCGCGCGCTGATAGCAATGCCCGTGCAACAGAATCTGGCAAGGCTCTTCGCTGAACATGCTGGAGACTAAGGCTCCCTGCTCTACCAGTTCAGCCAGCCATTCCTCAACAGTGATCACGGCCCCCGCCACCCTTGCCGCAGCCATTCGCAAATGCGAGGGAACGAGGTCGGGATATTCGTCGCGGAAGGTAGCCGCGCAGCTCGGCTCGATGAGCATGAACCGCTCCCCCTGCTCCACCGCTGGGGCCATCCGCGTCACGTTATGTTCCGCCAATCGCCGCGCTGCATCGAGCAGACCCTTGGAAATCAAGGGGCGACCACAACAGTCAATCTGGCGTGGCCCCCAGACCTGCAACGCAGCACCTACCCTGCTGGCTATGCGTACTACCGCCTGCCCCAGGTGCGGATAGTTGTACTCCGTGTAAGTATCTGCAATCAGAACAGGCGCTTTCAGTGTATGCTGATCTGCCGTTTCCGGGCAATTGCGCCGGTACCAGGTGCTGAAGCGCTGCCGAGCCAGAGCCGGCAACTGCCGCCGCGTCGTCACCCCCAGCCGGGCCAGCGCCCAGCGCGCCGGGGTCGAACGAAGCACCAGGTTGGTGAGTTCCGGGGCAAGACTGCCCAGGCGGTTCAGGCGGTGAATGTAGCCAAACAGACGAGCGCGCCAGGGCACGCCGTGCACATCATAGTAGGTTGCCAGAAATTCCGCTTTCAGCCGCGCCATGTCCACCAGCGACGGACACTCTGCCTTGCACGCCTTGCACGACAGACACAGATCGAGCACCTCATACAGCCGCTCGTCCGCCAGCCCTGCTGTGCTCAGTGCGCCTGTCATGGCGTGCCGCAGAGCATTGGCCCGCCCGCGCGTCGAATGCGTCTCGTCGCGCGTCGCCATATAGCTGGGGCACATGACCCCTGTCCCTTCTTTGCGACAGACAGCAGCCCCGTTGCACATTTCGACCGCCGCAGCGAACCCGCCATCGTGCGACCAGTCCAGGCGGGTCTGCCGCGGTTCCAAAGGCGTCCTGTACGCTGGCCCCATCCGCAAGATCGTCGGGTCGTCCATCGGACCGACATCTACCACCTTGCCGGGATTCATCAGGCCCAGCGGATCAAAAACAGCCTTGACTTGACGAAACGCTTCAGTCAGCCGCGGGCCAAAGAGCCTGCGGCTGAACTCACCGCGCGAAAGCCCCTCGCCGTGCTCACCGCTGGTCGTGCCGCCATACTGCATCACCAGCTCAGTTACCGCCTCGGCGATGGCACGATACCGTCGCAGGCCGTCATGGGTTTTCAGCGAAAGCAGCGGGCGAATATGCAGACAGCCGGCGCTGGCGTGCGCGTAAACGGCCATGCGCAGGCCGTGCTCGTTGACCACTCGCTCCACGCCGGCGACATACCCGGCGAGATGTTCGACTGGCACCGCGGCATCTTCAATGAACGGGATCGGCTTCAAATCGCCACGCATACTCATCAGCAGCCCCAGCCCGGCCTTGCGCACCTTCATCACGTTGTCCATCTGCGCGGGCGTCGCGGCGACGACCATCGCCCCCGCGAAATTCTCCCGCATCAACCGGTCGCGCAGACGGGTCACCCTGGCGTCGAGTTCGCGCTCACTCTCGCCGTAAAACTCCACCACCAGCACCGCGACCGGATCGCCCTCGATAAAGGTCAGCAACCTCGAATAGTCGGGATGGGCGCGCGTGAGATCGAGCAAGAGCTTGTCCATCAATTCGATGGCGGACGGCCCCACTTCCAGAATCGCTGGAACGATCTGCAGAGCGGCATGCAGGTCGCCGAAATGCAACACCACCTGACAGGTTCGAGAAGGACGCTCCACCAACCCTAACTCGATCGCCACCACAGTCCCCAGCGTGCCCTCTGCGCCCGCGAACAGTTGAGCCAGGTCTGGCGAGTCCGGATTGAGCTTGTTCAGCGCATACCCGGCCACCGTGCGCCAGGTACGGGGATAGCCTGTGCGAATGTCCTCCTGGTAGGTGCGCACAATGGCCCCGATCTGCTCCTGCAGGCGTGTTACCTCAGGCGTCAGAGAGACAGTGGCTCCCAGCGACACGCGCTTGCCATTGGCCAGCACGGCGTCCACCGTCTGCACATGGTCGCCGAACATGCCATAGAGGATGCTGTGCATGCCAGTGGCATTGTTGCCCAGGCAACCGCCTATCGTGGCCCGCTCGGCGCTGGCCGGGTCCGGCCCCACCATCAACCCCAGCGGTGCCAGTTGCCGGTTCAACTGTCCCAGCACGACCCCCGGCTGTACGCGCACGCGGCGCGTCTCGCCGTTGATGGATAGCAGACGATTCATGTGCCGCGAGCAGTCCAGCACCAGGGCATGGCCCACCGTCTGTCCAGCCAGGCTGCTTCCCGCCCCGCGCGGCAACAGCGGCACCTTCAGCCGCGCCGCAATCTCATGCACCGCGCATACTTCGTCTGCGTCGCGAGGAAACACCACCCCGATTGGCTCGATCTGGTAATTGCTGGCATCAGTGCTGTAGAGCAGCCGCGTCATCTGGTCGAAGCGGACTTCCCCTGCGATCGCCCGGCTCAGTTCTGCTGCCAGTTCTTCATAGACCTCGCTCTGTGCCCCAGCCATGTTGCCTCTCGCCCAACCTGATCCGCTACTGCCAATAAGAAAAGACCGCCTGCGCGATAACACAGGCGGTCGGTCCCTCTTGCCACAGGCAGGCTGAACAGCAGCTACTGCAGTGCCTGCTCCGTCTCGGCGTCGAACAGATGCATCACAGCCATGTTCAACACAACGCCAATACGCTCACCGACATGGACGCGAGCACGCGGGTCCATTCGAGACAGGAACGTCTTCCCACCTTCTTCGAGATAGACGATCTTCTCGTGCCCCATCTCTTCGACCACATCCACGTTCGCCTGCACGATCGCCGCCGTCACACCGGGCGGGGTGTAGTCGGGGTGATGCAGGTTCTCAGGCCGGATGCCGAAGACAACCTTCTTGCCCAGGTGAGGACGATACTTCTCGTAGCGCTCTTTGGGCACTTCCACCTGGAACAGGCCGGTATCCACGTACATCTTGCCTTCTTTTTCGATCAACACGCTGTTGTCGAAGAAGTTCATCGAGGGGCTGCCAATGAAACCGGCTACGAAGATATTGGCGGGGTGATCGTACAGATTGGTCGGCGTGTCAATCTGCATCAGGCGTCCGGCGTTCAACACGGCGATGCGTTGCCCCATCGTCATGGCTTCCACCTGGTCGTGCGTCACGTAGATGAACGTCGTGCCCAGCCGCTGATGCAGTTTGCTGATGAATGTGCGGGCTTCAACGCGCAGCTTGGCGTCCAGGTTCGAGAGCGGCTCGTCCAGCAGGAAGACCTGCGGCTCGCGCACGATGGCGCGTCCTACCGCCACACGCTGGCGCTGACCACCGGACAACTGGCGCGGACGGCGATCGAGCAACTGCTCAATACCCAGGCTGGCAGCTACCTCGCGTACCCGCTCGTCAATGATGTGCTTCGGCGTGCGACGCAGGCGCAACCCGAACGCCATGTTGTCGTACACCGTCATGTGCGGATACAGCGCGTAGCTCTGGAACACCATGGCGATATCGCGATCCTTGGGAGCTACGTTGTTGACAACGCGATCCCCGATCAGGATCTCGCCCTCGGTCACTTCTTCGAGGCCGGCCAGCATACGCAAGCTCGTCGACTTGCCGCAGCCGGACGGCCCCACGAACACCAGGAACTCGCCATCGGGGATCTCGATGTTGAGGTTCTTCACCGCCTCCACATCGCCCCAACGCTTCGTTACATTGCGGTAAGTCACACTCGCCACGGGTTTCCTCCCATATGATCATTGGCCCATGAAAACGACCTAAAGTGACTTTAATGACCCCTATTATGGCACTACCTTCGCTGTCAGACAAGTTATTTCGTCTGCTCTCGCCGTGCCAATGCTCACCATTCGGCACCAGGCAAGACCGCGTCTGGCAAGCGAGCTTCTCCCCCTCTTCACCTCCTTAATGGCGGAAATGGCGCACCCCGGTGAACACCATGGCCATCCCCGCCGCGTTGACCGCCTCGATCACCTCCTGGTCACGTATCGAGCCGCCCGGTTGCACAATGCACGTTACCCCCGCCTCCGCCGCCAGTTGGACAGCGTCGGCAAAGGGGAAGAAGGCATCCGACGCCAGCGCCGCTCCGCGCGCGCGCTCGCCCGCTTTCATCAACGCCAGCCGCGTTGCATCCACCCGACTCGGCAATCCTCCCCCAATCCCAACAGTCGCCGAAGCGGTCGAAAGCACGATGGCATTGCTCTTTACATATTGTACTGCCTTCCAGCCAAAACGCATCGCCTGCAATTCTTCTGAAGTCGGACGCCGCGCCGACACCACCTGCCACTGCGTACCATCGGGATCGCCATGATCCACTTCCTGCACCAGGAAACCGCCCGTGATGCTGCGCAGCTCCAGGGTGTCCGGTTGACGCTCCGGAATGCGCACCAGACGGCAGTTGCGACGACCCTCGGCCAGCATCTGCTGTGCCACCGGCGAAAAGTCCGGCGCAGCGATCGCCTCCACAAACAACGTGTCCAGCGCCTCCACGAAGGCTTCGTCCACCATGCGGTTGGTCGCCAGGACGCCCCCAAAGGCAGACACTGGATCGGACGCCAATGCCAGCGGAAACGCTTCTGCCAGCGTGGGGGCAGTCGCGATGCCTGTGGGAGTCAGGTGTTTGACGATCACCACGGCGGGCGTCTCAAACAACCCTACCGCTCTCCAGGCCGCATCCAGGTCGAGCAGGTTGTTGTAGGAGAGGGCCTTGCCGCTGAGCAGTTGCCCACCCAGAGGAGAACCGTTCGCCCCCACAGCATAGAGCGCAGCCCGCTGATGCGCGTTCTCCCCATAGCGCAATTCCTCGACCCGCGTCAGCCCCAGCGACAACACCTCTGGCAACGGCTCGGCAGCGTTCACCGGTCCATACTGCTGAACCAGGTAGGCGTGAATGGCTGTGTCGTAGTCGCGCGTCATGCGAAATGCCTTGATGGCCAGCCAGCGGCGCATGGCCTCGCTCACCCGCCCCGTTTCTCTGAGCATCGCCAGCACGCCCGGATAGTCCGCCGGGTCCACCAGCACCGTGACTCTGGCGTGATTTTTCGCCGCTGCCCGCACCAGGGTCACTCCGCCGATGTCAATTTGCTCGATCGCCTCGTCCAGGGTGATGCCATGCTGAGCGACAGTCTGCTGGAAGGGGTATAGATTGCATACCACCAGGTCCACCGGAGCATAGCTGTGCCGCCGCAGGGTTTCCATATCCTCTGCAGTGTCGCGGGCCAGAATGCCCGCATGGATGGCCGGGTGCAGCGTCTTGACCCGCCCCGCCAGCATTTCGGGGGCCTGCGTGACGCGCTCCACCGGTGTGATCTTCACGCCGGCAACTTCCAGCGCGCGCGCTGTGCCACCACTGGCCACCAGGTCCCAGCCCAGTTCGGCCAGCCCATGCGCCAGTTCCACCAGCCCCGTCTTGTCGTATACGCTCAGGATCGCACGCGGCATGAGTACCACTCTCCTTCGTCCGCATCATCGTGCCTGTGAGCGCTCTGCCGCCAGCCCAGCCCGAATGGCTTCTGCCAGAGCGCGCGCCCGCGCCGGCGCATCACCTACATGGGCGTTGACGTCCATCAATTCTTCTATGCGCTCCCGCGAAAGATACCGCAACAGCTCCGCATCTTCCCTCAGCATTTCGCACAAAGGGTTGCGCCCGCTGCGCCCCACTTCCGCCCAGGCGGCCATACTGTGCTGCCGCAATCGCTCGTGCATTGCCTGGCGATCTGCGCCCGCCCGCACCAGCGCCATCAGCAGGCGCTCCGTCGCCGCGAAGCCACCGTACCGGTTCAGGTTGCGGTCGATCGCTTCACGGTCTATGCGCAGCCCACGCACTACCTTGAGCGCTGCCTGCAGGATTTCGTCTGCCGCCAGAAACGCTTCTGCCAGCATCAGGCGGCGGTTGGCCGAATCGTCAAGCGTGCGCTCCAGCACCGCCAGGGCCGCGTTGTCCCACGCCACGCGCGGCAAAGCAGCCAGCCAGCGAGCCAGGCTGTCTATCTTCTCAGCGTTCACCGGATTGCGCTTGAAGGGCATCGCCGACGAACCAACCTGTTGTTCGCGGAACGGCTCAGCCCATTCCCCGATAGCGGGCGACTGTAGCACGCGCAGGTCGAGCATCATCTTGTGCAGGCTGCCCGCCAATCCCGCCAGCGCGTTCAGCACCAGCCAATCCTGCTTGCGCGGGTAAGTCTGTGTCGCCACAGTGAACGCCGCCAAATCGAGACGGGCCATCACCCGCGCTTCCAGATCAGCGGGAGTATACCCCCCGTTGCGCAACAACTCCGCATACGAAGCGCTGGTACCCACCGCGCCCTTGATTCCCTTGCCGCGAATCGCACCGCGCACGCGGGACAGTTCCTGCCAGTCTATCCACAGGTCCTGGGCATACTGCGCCAGGCGGTATCCCACGGTCGTCGGCTCTGCGGGTTGAATGTGCGTGTAGCCCATGCACGCCGTGTCAGCCCAGCGCTCGATGCTCTCCGTCAGGCTTTGCAACAGATCGGCCAGGGTTCCCAATAGCAGATCGAGCGCCTCACGCAGCCGCAACGCCTCTGCATTGTCCTGAATATCCGCGCTGGTCGCCCCCAGATGCAGCACCCTGCCCCCTAAGGAGCACTGCTCGGCGAACGTTTTCAGTTCGGCCATCAGATCGTGCTGCACCACTGCCTCGATAGACTGCGCGCGCTGCAGATCGATCTCCTCCATATGCGCGCGCAGATCAGCCGCTTCTTCCGCCGTCACCAACCCCAGCTCGGCTTGTGCCTCCGCCAGCGCCACCCATACGCGCCGCCACAACAGGCGCTGATACGCCAGACTCCACACCTGGCGCATCCGCCCCGAACCATACCGCCAGGTAAACGGAGACTGATAGACCGATTGATCAGGATCGCTTGCTTCGCGCATAGTCAATCTGTTCCCACTCAAAACAGGCCGTACCTGGCCTGCCGCCCGATTATACTGAGCGGCCTGTTCCCAGGCGAAAATTCCGCCTACTCGATCAGCACCTGACTGGCCTCACA
>DDBP01000046.1 GCA_002332795.1 Anaerolineales bacterium UBA2029
CCACCCGTTACAGCGAGCTGATTCCCCTGGCCGACGGCGGCTACGTAGCCGACACGCCGGGCATCCGCGCCATCTCGCCCTGGGACGTGGAGCCGGACGAACTGGATGCCTATTTCATCGAGATCGCGCCGCACGTGGCGCACTGCAAATTCCCCGACTGCACGCACACGCACGAGCCAGACTGCGCCGTGCGCGAAGCCGTGGCGCGCGGGGAGATCACCGAGGAGCGCTACGACAGCTACCTGCGCCTGCGCGAGATGCTGGAAGAGGAGTATATCTATTAGGGGGCGATCAGCTTTCAGCGGTCAGCTGTCAGCCATGAGGGTTAGAGCGTGTTATGCGCTTTTCGCCCTCATCTCCTCCTGCGCGGCGGGCGAAGATCACAAACGACAGCCGCCGGATATGGTTACGCCGGCAGAACGCCGCCAGGCGTCGCTGATCAATGGGTATCTTCGCCTGCATCCTGCTGCTCCCCCTCACCCCACGTTGAACGATGACCCCGCTGTGGTCAGGATGTTGCCATCCGTCCCGACGATCACCAACTGCACCTGATAGCCGCCAGGAGGCAACGCCCCGCCCATGATGCTCTCCAGCACGCCGTCGGTCACGCCGTTGCGGTTGCGCCAGTTGTTCACGTCGCCCAACGTCGTCCAGTCGCTGAACGGCCCGCCGCGAATCTCGACCTTGTAGAACGCCGCCGCGCCGGGGCTGAACGCCGCCGTGCCGATGATGTCAATCTGCTGTCCGGCGGGGTAGGTCTGGCCGGGAACAGGGGCGCTGATGTAGGCGGTCACGCCGGGCGCGCCGCCGCTCGCCTGCGCCTGCGGACGCATGGTGATCATCTGCTCGTTGCAGGCGTATTGCGGCAGGATCGCCACCCCGTTGGCCTGCGCCCACAGCCGCGCGTAGAAAGCGTCCTCCGGGAAGGGCGGCGGCGCGATGAACAGTTGCTCCTGCACGCCGGGGATGAGCGGCACGATCTCGATGGGCACCTGACAATAACGCGGCGGCACCGTCTTGCCGGACGTGTCGGCGGCGGCAATGGCATTCGCCAGCGACGGGTCAACCGGCAGCACGTGCACACGGATCAGCCCCGGCTCCACTTCGACTGGCTGCGGGCCATTGGCGGAAGCCGGCGGGACAGGCGTCGGCGCGGGCGCGACCAGGTTGCCGTTGACATCGGGGATGGCCGCTGGACTGTCCAGGAACCATTCGAAGATGCCCGGCTGACAGGTGGTGGCCGGGTCGCGCAGGGCCGTGCGCGAGATGTTGCAGATTTGCCGCTGATACACTCCGCCCGGCGGTTGCAGGTGTGCGTCGTCGGGGAGGCGCGGCCCCAGGCTATCGAGCAGCCCCGGCGTGTTGTAAATGCCAGTGATGACGCCATTCCAGATCGGCGCGGCTCCATCCAGGCCGGAGATGTTGACCATCGGCGTGTTGTCGGTGTTGCCCGCCCACACGCCGACCGCGATATTGCGCGTGAAGCCCACCGTCCAGTTGTCGCGGAAGTCGTTGGTCGTGCCCGTCTTGACCGAGGTGGGGATGCCCGGCGTATAGAGCGGGCTGCGCGCGCCCATGGCTGGCGTGCGGGCGTCGTTGTCGGCCAGGATATGGCTGATAACAAAGGCAATGCGCGGATCGAGCACCTGCCGCCCCTCGGCCATCACGCTCACCGAGCGGCTGGTCAGGCGGGCTTGGGGTGGGCAACGGCGCTCGTATTCGTACAGGATTTCGCCGGACGAGTTGGTCACGCAGGCGATGCCGGTTGCGGGCACATAGACGCCCCCATTGGCCAGCGTGGCAAAGGCATTGGTCAGCTCCAGCGGCGACACCTCACCGCCACCCAGGGTCAGCGACAGGCCATAGCGCCCCGGCTCGGTGGAAAGACTGGTCACGCCCACGCGATTGAGCAGCCAGATCAGGTATTCCACCCCCACCTGACGCAGTGTCTGCACGGCGGGGATGTTGTAGGAGTTCGCCAGCGCCTCGCGCACGCGCACCGGCCCATGATAGGCGCGGTCGTAGTTGACCGGCACGTAGTCGGGCTGACCAGGGATAGGGATGCGCGTCTCCACGTCCCAGATCACGGTAGCAGCGTTCCAGCCCTGCTCCATTGCCGCCGCATAGGTGAAGGGTTTCATGGCGCTGCCGGGCTGTCGCCGGGCGGTGACCATGTTGACCTGCCCGTCAATGGCCTCGTCGTTGAAGTCCACGCTGCCCACCATCGCCAGAATCTCGCCCGTGTCCGGACGGATGACGACGACCGCGGCGTTGTTCATGTTGTGCGCCGCCTTGAGCTGACTCACCTGGGCGCGGGCGACGCTCTCCGCCAGCCGCTGCATGTCCATGTTGACCGTGGTGTAGACGTGCAGGCCGCCGCGGGCCAGTTCGCGCCGGAAGGCATTGGCGTCGAGTTGCGGCACGCGGTCGGGCAGCGCCTCAAGCTGACTCTGCACATAGACCACGAAGTGCGGCGCGGCGTCCAGCGAGATATTGGGGCTGACGAAGTTGAGCGGCTCGGCGAAGGCCGCGTCGGCCTGCTGCCGCGTGATGTAGCCCTCTTTGACCATCAGGTCGAGCACCAGACGGCGGCGTTCCATCACCCGCTGTTGCACCGCCGGGTCGGGGTTGAGCGGGTCGAGTTCGGCGGGAGCCTGCGGCAGGCTGGCGAGCAGGGCCGCTTCGCCCAGCGTCAGCGCGGAGGCGGGCTTGCCGAAGTAGGTCTGCGCGGCGGCTTCGACCCCGTAGGCCAGGTTGCCGTAGGGAATCTCGTTGAGATAAAGCTCCAGAATCTCATCCTTGCTCATGCGCTGAGTGAGGATGACCGCCAGCAATGCCTCGTCCAGTTTGCGGTTGAGCGACTGCTCGTACTTGTATTCGTTGGTGAACAGCACATTGCGGATAAGTTGCTGCGTGATGGTGCTGCCGCCAGAGACGATATAGCCGTAGCGTACATATTGCCAGGCCGCGCGGGCAATGCTGGGGATGTCTATGCCGCGGTTCTCGTAGAACGTGTCGTCTTCGATGGCGATGGTCGCCTGACGCATGTGCAGCGGAATCTGTTCCAGCGGGATGCGCGTACGTCGCCCCTCGCCGATGACCTCGTAGAGCTTGTTGCCCGCGTGATCGTAGATGACGGTCGTCTCGAACGACTGATAATTGGCGAGATCGGCCAGCCGGTCAATCTCGTCTTCCAGCCGATTGCTGTAGTGATTGTAGACCAGGAAGACGACCGTCAGCAGGGTGAGCATCAGCACGCCGACGATCCCCACGCAGCCCAGGATGATCCCCGGCCCCAGCGCAAAGCCGCGGCGGCGGCGACGCGGGTGCCCGGCCAAGCCATAGGGCGGCTGCCCCGGCACGACGGGCGGCATAGGATAACCGGGCGTGGGGGTGACCGGTCGCTGCTGGCGACTGCTGCGCTTGCCACGGCGGGGCGGTGGGGCGCTCTGCGGAGGGGGTGTATAGGGCGGTCGGTAGGTCATGGGCGAGTTGCTCTTATGAGTCGGGAGTTGGGAGTAGTGAGTCGGGAGTGGCCATGCGCCCCCGTCACAACTCGCCCCGATTCTATCACGCCCAACAGTGCGCCCGCTATGCCGCCGACCTACGTCCGGCGGACGGTTGCGCAGCGGCACGGCGGGTGCGATGGTTTACTTCGGGGTCGGCGGCCTATCGAACAGGAGGCTGTCCTTAACTTTACCTCACCCCCACTCGGCGCTGGCGCGCCTCCCTGCCCCCTCTCCAGTCTATACATCTAGGCTGGAGAGGGGGGCGAGCCGAGCGCAGCGAGGCTGGGGGGAGGTGAATCAAGCAAGCCAGCCTTAACGCTTGCTTTGGCCCTGTCC
>DDBP01000125.1 GCA_002332795.1 Anaerolineales bacterium UBA2029
CCGGGGCGGTAGATGGGACGGTCGGTATAGAGATAGACGCTGAAATCTTCGGGCGCGTAGTCGCCCCAGGCGTCGAACATCCAGGGGTCCATCCCCTCCGACCAGTCGCTGACGGCGAAGCCGAACCACGCGCCCTCGTCCACGCTGGCATAGAGCGTGGTGTAGAGGTCTTGCAGGCGGGGGATGGTCGCCGTTGCCAGGCCATCCTCGCCAGTGAGCGCGCGGGCGACCGGGTTGAATTCCTGGTTGTAGAAGACGACCGGCGCGCCCGCGATCGGGTCGCCGCTCTGCAGATCGGTCACCCAGGCCAGCGCCGTATCCTGGCTGAACTTGAGCGTGATATTGACCGACTGCACCAGCAGCACATGCCGGAGCGGATCACTGCGACCTTCTGTCTCCGGCGAAGTCAGCGTCAGCAGGTAGATGCCGGGTGGCAGCGCGGGCGGCGTGTCCGTATCCGCGGCGGGGGTCGTGCCAGGGCGGTTGGGATCGATGGGGGTGGCCAGCAACGGCGCGAAGAAATAGGTGCTCTGGTCGCCTTCCGCCGCCCAGCCGGTGATGCCGTTGTCCAGGCGCACTTCCCACCACAGATACCCGCTCTCGCACAGCGGCCCGCCGGTGATCTGCATCGTCTCGCCAGGGTTGGCCTGCGCGATGCGCTGCGCGGCTAGGTTCGGCTCGGCGCGGATGTTGAGCGGGCGCGGGTCTTCTTCGGTGACGATCACCACGTCGCCGACCATCACCTGCGTCGGCGGCGCGCCCAGGCATTCGATGTTCTCGATGCCGCTGGGGCCGCTTTCGGAGATGTATAGCAGTTCATAGCGCAACTCGTTCGGCTGCCCGGAGACATCCACCGTCCAGCGGCGCAGCAGGTCAGTGGGCGCGGGGGTGAACGTATCCCACACTTCCCACTGCCTGGGGCCGGTCAGTTCGGCCAGGGTAGGCAGCGACAGGCGATAGAGGCGCAGGTCGAGCCGCGAGACGTTGCGGTGTGTGACAAAGACGCGCGTGGCCGGGTTGTGGCTGCTGTACATGCCCACGCGCCAGGGAGCCTGAATGCTCAATTCGGGCGGATAGGCGGCAGTGGTGTAGCTGACCGTCAGCCCTTCCTCGATCACATTGCCGTATTTGTCCTGCATACCGGGCAGGATGGTGATGGTATAGGCCGTGCTCGGCTCGGTGTCGAAGGCCAGGTGATAGCTGTGGTCCCAGTCATAGTAGTACGAATCGAACTCGCGCCACGGCTCCGGCTTGATGATCACCTTGTCTTCCAGCGACTTCAAATCCATCGGCGTATTGAAGTAGATGGTGAAGCCGCCATACGGCTGCGCGTCTACCTCGCCATCGGCGGGCGAAGTACTCTCGATGCGCGGATAGGGAACCGTGAAGAACTGACTCATGGCGCTCTCGCGCAGGAGCGCGCCTGTCGTGCTGCGGGCTTTGCTGGCGTCCAGCGTCACCCGATAGACCGACTCCAGTTGCAGGCGCTCGGCGGGAGTGAAAGTCAGCGTGCGCCCGGCGTCACCCCAGGCGAAGGAACCGGCGACGACCTGTGGGGCGGGCGGCGTCGGTTGATCCTCACCCCCTGGCCCCAGGTATTCCAGGACGAAGCCGCCGGCCTCCAGCGAGGCTGCGTCCATGGCCTGGCTGAAGCGCACTGTGACGGTCGAGTCCAGCAACACCGCCTCTGCCCCGTCAGCCGGCACGATCTCGATCACGTCCGGGCGGGCTGTGGTGAACGTCCAGCTATAGTCCTGGGCCAGCACCCCGCCGGTCACGTCGGTCAGGCCAGCGCTCACGGTGACGGTGTAGGGCGTGCCGCCATTCAGTTCTGTCTCTGGCGTGAACAGATAGATCGAGGTGTTGAGCCACTCGCCCTTGCCCTGCACGGGCGGATCGAAAGTCAGCGGCTGCGGCAGGTTGGCCATCTCTTCGACCGTCACCAGGGGCACCACAGGCCGGTTGAAGATCACCGTGATCACGGTATCGGTGTCCACCGCTTCCGAGCCATCAGCGGGCAGCACTTCGGCCACTTCCAGGTAACCGATGGTGCGCAGTGTCAACGTGAACGGCTCGGCCAGCGGCACCCCATCCGCCGAAGTCGCGCTGGTGTCAATGGTGAAGGCATATTCTGTAGCGCGCTCCAGGAGCGCGGACGGGGTGAAGGTGAGCGTGCTGAAGTCGCCCGACCAGCTCAGCGCACCCTCGACCTGAGGTTCCACGCTGAAGGCAGCGGGGAACGTCTGTGGGTTCATGGGCTGGTCGAAGAAGAAGATCACCGGCCCTTCCAGCGGCAATTCTTCGCCGGGCAGGGGCATGGTGTCGAAGACCTGCGGCGGCAGGGTTTCGCCTTCTTCTCCCCAGGCGTAAGGGGAATGCAGAGCCGCCAGGAACAGCACTGCCAGCCCTGCGATCGTCAACATCCACCAGCTAAAGCGTCGCGCTCGCATCACCAAATCTCCTCTCACCCGTCGCAGGGGACAAAGAACCTTGGGGGGTATTTTCTCGGTCGGACGTGCAGCCCGTTTCTGTTGGCTGGAAGTGCGCGGCTGAGAGCGGGCAATCCGGCCCCACATTCAGCGCTACTCTTTCATTATAGGGCCGTTAACAGCAGACAGAAACACGCCTGCACAACGGCTGTCCTACGCCAGAGGGGCGAGAATCCGCTCAAGCGCCGAGCAGTTCGGTCACCAGGGCGCGCAGGCGCGCCATGGGCACCGGCTTGACCAGGAAGGCCCGCGCGCCCAGCGCCAGCATCTCGTCGCGCATCCGGTCGTTGGCGGAGATGACGGCAAAGGGCACATCGCGCAGGCGCACGTCGTCGCGGGCGAACTCCAGCACGCGCTTGCCAGGGATGTCGGGCAGTTGCAGATCGAGCAGGACGGCATCGAAGTCTTGCGTGGTCAGGCGCAGCATGGCTTCGACGGCATTGGCCGCGCCGACGACTTCGTGTCCCTCGCGGGCCAGCGCTGTCTGGTAGAAGAAGCGCAGATCGTCGTCGTCCTCGACGACCAGCAATCGGGCCACAGCCTTCTCTCTTTCGCGCCGAGATCGCGCGCCGTGCTCAGTGACCGGGCAGTGCCTGCCAGCTCCACGCGGCCAGCTCGCGCAACACGGCGTAGAGTTCCTCGCTGGCGCTGAGCGGGCCGGCGGTGCGCTGCGCCGGACTGGGATAGACGTGCACGCCCTGCCGTTCGAACAGGCGACGCGCCCGCCACAGGTGAAAATCGTCGCTCACCAGCACGGCGTCACGCCAGCCCTGCGCGGCCATCAGCGCCGCCGTCGCGCGGGCGTTCTCCGCCGTGTTGTGACTGGCATCTTCGCGCCACACGGCAGCGGCGGGCACGCCCTCCGCACTCATCACCTGGGCGCAGCGGGCGGCTTCTGTGCCGCCGCCGGGGATGGTGGCCCCGCCGGTACACAGCACATGAGGCGCGTAACCGGCCCGGTAGAGCGCTGCGCCATGCAACGCCCGCCGCACCGTGCCCGCCTCGCCGCCACCCAGCACCACGATCACGTCGGCGGGGCGGGCGCGGTCGCTCGCTCCATAGCGGACAATGGTGATCGCCAGCATCAGCGCGCCGCCGACCAGGAACAGCGTCGCCAGGGCGAGCGCAAGCCTGAGGGGCCGCCAGACGCGCGTCGTGCGCCGCACAGAGATCGTGGTCGTACTCGCGAATTGCCCCATGCGTTGCCATGCCTCCGCTCGATTATAGCCGGGGCGGGCGCAGCGCGAAATGCGCGGCGAAGACCGAAAAAACTTCACCGCAGAAGGCACAGAGATCGCAGAGAAGGCCCAGAGCACCTTGATCGCCAGGCTGTCTGCGTTCTCCTCTGTCTCCTCCACGTCCTCTGCGGTGAAAAGCTCCTTGCGACCCGCTCAGCACGCCCGGCACACCTGCTGTACAATGGGAAGCATCTGGGCGATCACCCGCGACACAGGAGAGGAGCGTATCTCATGGGGCTGTTTGAGACCACTTCAGCCAAACCAGTGGCGGTGCATGTCCTGTTGCCGGGGTTTGTCGTACGTGGGCAACTGCCGGTCATTGGCACACTGCAAACCTACCTCAACGACGAGCGGCGCGGCACCTTCTCGCTGAACAATGTCACCGTCTATGGGCTGGAACCGGGTAATCCGGCCCGCAGCATGCAGCTCGAAGGGTTGTTCGTGGCCAAGAGGAGCTGTCACGCCATCCTGTTTGATACTATCCTCCCGCAGGAAGAGACGGGCCTGTTGCCGCGCACTGAACGGCTGGCCATCTATACGCCGCATTACTGCATTCAGGGAGACTTTCATATGGGGCCAGATGTGCTGGTCGGCGAATTCGCCTTTGCCTCGCGGGCGCAGTTCATCGGTGCGACCACCGTACAGGTGTTCCCGCTCTTTCCGCCCCAGGCAGCGCTACCCCAGAGCGCACCGCTGGCCTTCGTGCATCGCGACGTGCTGCAGATGCATCACATGGTCTGACGGCGGGCGTGGAACGCAACCTGAGAGTTGCGCCATCCGTAATCAAGAGATAGAAACTCCAGCCAACGCGGAAAGGAGCGCAGGGGATGGGCTGTTTTCGGGCGATTTTGTGCGTGCTGTTTCCGCCGTTGAGCGTGCTGGATCGCGGCTGCGGCGTGATCCTGGTCGTGACCATCCTGACCATCGCCGGCTGGATACCGGGCGTGATCGCAGCATTGCTGATCAACGTGCTGGCGGAGTGAGGTCAGTTCCCTGTTGCCTGGTCTCCCCCCTTGTCGAAGATGCGTTTCCCTTCGCCGTGAGCCGGTTGTCCTTGCCAGAGGCATAGTGGCGCAGTACACTTCGCCCGCGGTGAGATAGTACGCCCCTGGGTGTTTCGCACCCAGGCACACCTCCAGGCTTGTTTTGACAGGAGAGAAGTATCCTCATGCAAACTGTGCTCAAAGGCCCCTCCAGCGAAGTGATCATCGGCCCCGATCTGCCGATCGTGATGATCGGCGAGCGCATCAACCCCACCGGACGCAAGGCGTTCAGCGCCGAACTGCAGGCGGGCGACCTCAGCCGCATCCCGCGCGACGCCCAGGCTCAGGCAGACGCGGGCGCGCGCGTGCTGGATGTCAACGTCGGGGCGGCCAGCGTGGACGAGGTGGCGCTGTTGCCGCAGGCCGTGCGCCTGGTACAGGACACCGTAGACCTGCCCGTGTGCATTGATTCCGCCAACCCGGCGGCGCTCGAAGCCGGCCTGAAAGCCGCTCGCGGGCGCGCGCTGGTCAATTCGGTCAACGGCGAGACGGCCAAGCTCAAAGCGGTGCTGCCCATCGTGGCCGAATATGGCGCGGCGGTGATCGCGCTGTGCATGGACGATAGCGGCATCCCCGGCACGCCGGAGGCGCGCCTGCGCGTGGCGGAGAACATCCTCAATGAGGCGGCCAAACTGAACATCAAGCCGGAGGACATCCTCTTCGATCCGCTGGTGATGGCCATCAGCGCCGATCACACTGCCGGCGCGGTGACCCTGGCGACCGCCCGCCTGATCCGGCAAACCTTCGGCTGTAACATGACAGCGGGCGCGAGCAACGTATCGCACGGGATGCCCGAACGCGAAGTGCTCAACACTGTGTTCCTGACGCTGCTGGCACACGAAGGCGTCAACGCGCCGATCTGCAATCCGCTCACCAACGGGCTGGCGATCCGCGCCATTGACCTGATGCTGGGTCACGACGAGTGGGGCATGGGCTACATCCGCGCCTACCGCGCCCTGGCCAAAGCGTAGCGCTATCCCGCTCCAGCGCTATCGAAACAGAAAGCGCCCCCTGCCTTCGCTGTGCAGCGGGGCGCTCTTTTCTTTGTCCACTGACAACTGACAACTGACCACTGATCACTGTGAACTGATCACTACTCTTCAGTTCAGGCGGATGTCAATCCAGTTCGTGCGCCCTGCCTCGACGGTCACCGTGCCCTTGAAGCGCAACACGTCGTTCTTGCGCACCAACACCTGATATTCGCCCGCGGGCAGGTCGGCGTAGGTGAAGTGCTCGCCATAATACGGGTCGGGGTTGACCGTGTCGTCGGCGTAAGAATACGCGGTGCGGCTGGGGCCGCTGTCCGACTGAATGGTGATGGCCACATCGTACAGGCGATGGCCGTAGGCGTCGGTGATGCGTCCGGCCAGCGTGCCATACGTGGGCCAGGGGCGAATCCACAGATCGGGGTTGTAGGTGCGGCCATAGTCGTAGGGATTGCCCAGGCGCACTTCCAGGTGCAGGTGCGCGCCCAGGGCCACGCCCGTCGCGCCTACCTGCCCGATCTTCTGCCCCTGCTCGACGCGCTGCCCCGCCTGCACGTCCACCCGCATCATATGCCCATAGAGCGTATAGAGCGGCTCGCCGGTCGGCGCTTTCTGGTCGTGCTCGATCACCACCAGGTTGCCGTAGAAATCCGTGCTCGGCCCGAACTGTATCACCGAGTCGCTGCCCGCGTAGATCACCCAGCCACTGGCAACCGCCAGAATCGCCGTGCCCAGCGGATTCTGAATGTCAATACCGTGATGCGTCTGGAACTGTCCGCCGCCGGTCGAACCATAGGGATAGTTGCGGCTGGCGTAGTCGCGGATATGGTTGCTGGGGTCGCGCGGGAAGGGCCGTCCCAGCCAGTAATGATCGCGCAGCTCGCCCGTCTGATCGAAGGTGTCAGCGGCGGGCGCACTGCTTTCGGCAGCCTGCAAGACGACCTGCGTCGGGCGCGGCGTGTTGGTCGGATAGGCGGTGGGCGTCGCCTGCGCGCTGACCAGCAGCACCGCCGATGTCGGCGTGACAGTCGGCGAAGCGGTCGCGGTCGGCGTGGCGGAGGGGGACGGGGTGACGGTCGCCGAGGGCCAGGGCGTCGCGGTGGGGATGCGCGTCGCCTGCGCCTGGAAAGCGATGGCCGTGCCCAACGTGTCGGTCGTCGGTGAGGGAGCCATGGTGGGGGCTGCGCCGCCGTCTGCCTGGCAGGCGGTCGCCAGGCTCAACAGCACTGTCACGGCCAGCAGCCGCCCTACGTGTGAGATCGTCGCCAACAAGCGTTCCCTTTCTACCGGCCATGCCCGCAGCCGCTGTCGCCATATATTGCTGAGGGCACGGAGAAAGAACATAGAGAGTCTAGCACAACGCCCCTGATTCCCCGTACCCCTGCCACTGACAAAGGCCCAGCCCTCATTTGCGAGCAGTGGCGCTGAACCGCAAAGACACAGGGAACCGCAGAGAAAAAAGCAAGTCAACAACTCTGTGTCTTGCTCTGTGACCTCTGCGATCTTTGCGGTGCTTTCTGATCCCAAGTCCGGCTCAGCATGCTACCGAGGCGAACCCGCCTGCAGCACTCTGTCGCATCAGGCCAGAGCTGCGCGCGCCTCGACCGTCTGCAAGATGGACTCGCGCAGTGCCCGCGCCGCCTCCACCAGCGCCGTCACGTCGCGACGGTAGCGCGCGGCCAACTGCGGATCGTCCAACGCGGCAGCGTTGATGCGCACGTTCAGCGCCGCACCCTCTACGGCAGCCAGCCCCATGAACACCGCCGTCGCCGCGTCGCTGGCCGCGTTGACGTTGCCCTGCGCGGCGACCTGCCCCGCCAGGCGCATCGCTTCCAGGGCCAGCCGCGCCACTTCCAGCGGCACGTCCGCCGCGTGCCTCATCGCTTCCTGGAGGGCCTGCGGACGGTGAGGATCGTCTTTCGGCAGGCGCGAGGCAGCCAGGACTTTTTCGAAGGCGGCCACGTCCTCGTCTATGGCGGCCAGCAGACGCGCGCGCAGGTCGGCGGCAGCCGCAGCGACCGCCTGCATCGTCTGCTCGACCTCCGCATAGCGCTTCTTGCCCACCGTCAGGCGGGCCACCATCTCGGCCAGCGCCGCG
>DDBP01000353.1 GCA_002332795.1 Anaerolineales bacterium UBA2029
CCTATTGCTCGCTCTGCTCTTGGGAGCAGTGACCGGCGTGCATCTCGTGGCGGCGCAGGGCGGCGAGTTCGTGTTGCCGCCTGGCGTGACCTGGGACGATGTCAACCGCATCGCCAGCAAGATGTACTGCGATGTCTGCGAGGGCATCCCCCTGGACGAATGCGAGAGCGTGGCCTGTCGGCAGTGGCGCGAGGAGATCGCCCGTCAACTGGGCGAGGGGCGCACCGAAGACGAGATCGTGGACTACTTCGTCGAGCGCTACGGCGCGGATGTGGCCTCTGTCCCGCGCGACCGCACCGACCGCGCCATCGCCTTCGGCGTCCCGATCGCCATCGCGCTGCTGCTGGCGCTGGTGGGAATTGGTCAGGTGCGCCGGTTGCAGCAGCGCGCCCGTCAGGCGGGGACCGCGGTGCGGCGGGCAGGTGGACGCCTGCAGACGCGACCAGTGCCCGACGACATAGACCCTGCCCTGCTCGAACGACTGCAGCGTGAGTTGGAGGAGCTTGACGGATGACCGATCAGGAAATGGCGCAGCATCCGGCGGACAATCAGGCCGACCTGCCCGATTGGTTGGCCGAGGTAACCGGCGAGAAGGTAGCGGCTGAGCCTCAGGCGGTGCCGCAGCGCTTCTCGACCTTCAACATCGTGGCCGGGCTGATCATCATCGTCCTGCTGGGGGTGATCGGCTATGCGCTGTATCAGCGCAGTCAATCGCAGCCCACCTCAGGCCCCGCGCCGGACTTCACCGTGACCATGTACGACTTCGAGCAAATCGCCATGAGCGGTGAGCGCGTGTCGTTGAAAGACCTGCGCGGCAAGGCGGTGGTGATCAACTTCTGGGCCAGCTTCTGCGTGCCCTGCCAGAAGGAAGCGCCCATGCTGGAGCGCGTGTGGAACGACTACCGCGACCGCGGCGTGATCTTCCTGGGCATCAACACCGACGACCCGCTCAAGAACGCGCTGGATTACCTGGTCGAGTATCAGATCACCTACCCCAACGCGCCCGACGAGGGCGAACGTGCCGAAAAAGCCTACCGCATCACCGGCATTCCGGAGACGTTTGTGATCAACACGCGCGGCGAGATCGTGCGGCATTTCCTGTCGGAGCCGAACGAGCGCGATCTGCGGGCGGCGATTGATCGCGCGCTGGAGGGGTAGCAGCGCGCGGCTTTGGGTATCGGTCGGGACACGTCGGACGTGTCCCCCTACGGACGAAGTGTGACGCATGTCCTTAGAAGCAACGATTCTGGCCATTGTGCTGGCGGGTGCGTTGGGGTTGTTCGTGTTCTTGCCGTTGCTGGGGGGCGAAGAAACGCCTCCGCCGCGGCAGGGGGTGCGGGGCGGCACACCGCGTCAGCGGCACGCGCTGGAGACCCTGGAAGCCGAAAAATACCGCATCCTGCGCGCCATCCGCGACCTGGACTTCGACTACGACATGGACAAACTCACCGACGACGCCTACGCAGCCCAGCGCATCTATCTGATTCGCCTGGCGCTCGCCATCTTCAAGCGCATTGACGCGCTGGAGGCGGAGATCGCCAGTCAGCAGGCCCGCGTCGAGGAAGCGATCGCTGCGCTGCGGGCGGCGCGGCGATGAGGGCGCGGGCGGAATGATGGGGACATCGAACCACAGAGGCCACAGAGGGCCCAGAGAGAGCCGATACCCTCTGCGCTCTCTGTGTGTCCTCTGCAGTGAAGTACTTTCTGAAAGGAACCGTTGCGGCAACGGCGCACAGAATGTGTGAGAGAACATGAGCGAACGTCTGGCTGAGTATGGTCGTAGATTCGTCATTTTGGGCGCGGTGCTGCTGCTGGCGAGCGCCTGCGGCACCAACCTGTCTGGTGAGCCGGAGATCGTCCGGCAGTCGGAGATCGTGGCGCTGCCCACGGCCACTCTTCCGGCCACGCAGGCCCTCACGCCTGCCCCGACGCAGGAAACGAGCGGGGCAGCGAGCGGCGACGTGACGCCGACCGGTACGCCCGCGGCTGCGGGTACGGGCATTGACCTGACGAACGCGAGCTATGACCTGGGCTTTCAGGTCTACATGCGCGAATGCGCGGTCTGTCATGGCGCGGCGAATGGGGTCGGCCCCTCGCTGACGGCCATGCGCGACCGTGCCCCCACGGTCGTAGCGGGGCTTTCGGCAGAGGAGTATCTGTGGCAGTCCATCGTCGAGCCGGGCGCGTTCGTCGTCGAGGGCTATCAGGACGTGATGCCCAAGGACTACGGTCAGACGCTCACTCAGGACGAGATCGCCGGCCTGGTGCGCTTCATCCTGGAATTCGACCCGGCCACCATGATGGGCGGCGCGCAGTCCAGTGCACAGACCGGCGGGCAGGAACAGAGCGATTCCAGTCAGCCGCCCGCGATCGAGCAGGAAGAGTCGCTGGTCGTGCGCGGACGGCTGATACAGGGGACGGCGGGCGGGGAAACGCTCCCTGCCGGGCTGCCCATGCAACTGTACGTGCTGGATGTGCACGGCAACCTGGCCGGAACCTACGAGACGCAGTCGGGCGAAGGGGGCGCATTTGTCTTCGAGAACGTCGCCCGTGCGCCGGGCAACGTCTATCTGGTGCAGGTGACCTACGACGATATCCCGCAGGGCGCGCAGATTCCCGCCATCAACGGCGACGAACAGACGATCACGCAGGATGTCACCGTCTATGAGCACACCACCGATCCGGCTACGGTGGCCATCACCTGGGCGCAAATACTGATCAACTACGCGCCCATTCAGCAGTTCGGGCTGGAAGTGTGGCTGCGCCTGGAACTGGCCAATACCGGTGACCGCATCGTCACCCTGCCGGAACGCGCCGGCCCCAATGACTGGTACGCCTCGGTCGCCATTGAGCTGCCGCCCGCGGCCTTTGGCATTCAGCCGATGCAGGCAGAGGGCAGTCAGCGTTACGACGTGCAGGTAGAAAACGGCGTGCCGGTCGTGCGCGATACCTGGCCGCTGCGCCCTGGTCAGGTGCACACCATCACCATCGCCTACTACCTGCCCTACGAAGACGGGGCAGTCATTGATCAGGCGTTCAGCTACCCGGTGGTAGATGGCGCTGTGCTGCTGCCCAACGATACGGTGACGCTGCGCAGCGCCCAACTGGACGAGGAAGGCGCGTGGCGCTATCGCGTATCGCATGGCGGGGTGCGCGTGACCGAACTGGCCGCCGACGAAAAGATTGATCCCAGTAAAGATTTCACGCTGGTCAAGGAACATCCGCTCATCAGGCCCCTGCCGGGCGGCGAACGCCTGGCCTTCGAGCTGGTGGGCCGTCCCACGCGCACCCTGGCGACTTTCAGCACGACCTCCGGGACAAGCCGCTCCAACACCAATATCGCGGCCATTGTCCTGGCGGTCGCCGGAGTGACGGCCCTGGTGCTGGCGGGCGTGCTGTGGTTGCGGCAGCGCAAGGCGGTGGCCCCCGCGCCAGTGACGCTCCGTCCGGCGGATGGCTGGCAGGAGCCGCCCGCCAACGCTGACAGGCAGACGTTGCTGCGGGCCGTGGCCGCGCTCGACGATGCCTACGAGGCGGGCAAGCTCGACGAGGAGACCTATCAGGAGCGGCGCGCCTTGCTGATGGAGCGCCTGTTGCCGCTGATGGGCGAGGATGAGTAGTCTGTGTCTGCCGCCGAGCGGATGATCGAAGTCCGCAAGCTGACCAAGACCTTCGGTCTCAACCCGGTTCTGCGCGGGCTGGACCTGGATGTGCCGCGCGGACAGTTCCTGACCCTGCTGGGGCCGAACGGTTCCGGCAAGACGACGCTGCTGCGCATCCTGGCCGCGCTGGCCCGCCCGACGAGCGGGACGGTGCGCATTGGCGGCTGGGACCTGCCCGCCGAAGCCGAATTCGTGCGGGCGCAGCTTGGCGTAGTGAGCCATCAACCGCTGCTCTACGACACGCTCACCGCCGAGGAAAACCTGCTCTTCTTCGCCCGCCTGTACCACCTGCCGCCGGAGTCGCGCCGCGAGCGCGTCGCCGAGGTGCTGGAGCGGGTGGGGCTGGCGCGGCGGGCGCGGGACGTAGTGCAGACCTACAGTCGCGGGATGTTGCAACGGCTGGCCATCGCCCGCGCCATCCTGCATAACCCGGCTATTCTGTTGCTCGACGAGCCGTACACGGGCCTGGATCAGGATGCCGCGGCGGTGCTCGATGATCTGCTGCGTCAGGTGGCGACCGAGGGACGCACGGTGATCATGACCACGCACGATCTGCGGCGGGGACACGCCCTGGCCGACCGGATCGCTATCCTCAGCCGGGGTCGGATCGCCTTTGACGCGCCCTGCCGTGAGATCGATCCGGAGGCACTGCCCGCGCTCTATGCCGACGTGACAGGAGCGGTGACGACGCGATGACCGTCAGCCCCGAACGCAGTACTTCGACTGTTCCGGCAGAGACTGTCGCCGCGCGGCCCGTGACGGCGACCGCCCGTCCCCGTCAACGTCTGACGCCCTTCTGGCGGGCCGTGGGCGCGATCGCCTGGAAAGACCTGCGCGCCGAAATCCGCAGCCGCGAGCTGGTCAACAGCATGGTGCTGTTCACCTTCATGACGGTGATGGTCTTCAGCCTGGCCCTGGAACTGGACAGAGAGGCGCGGCAGACGACGGTCGCCGGCGTGTTGTGGGTGACAGTTGTCTTCGCGGGCATGATCGGGCTGGGGCGCAGCCTGGCCGCCGAAAAAGACCGCGGTAGCCTGGACGCGCTGTTGCTGGCCCCCATTGACCGGGGCGCGCTGTTCTTCGGCAAGATGATCGGCAACCTGCTGTTCGTGGTGGTGATCGCGCTGGTGTTGCAGGTGCTGCTGACCGTGCTGTTCAACGTGACGCTGCTCAGGCCGCTGTTGTTGCTGGTGGTGCTGCTGGGTAGCGTGGGCTTCACCGCCGCGGGGACGCTGCTCTCCAGCATGACCGTGCACGCCCGCGCCCGCGAAGCGCTGTTGCCGATCATCCTCATGCCGGTAGTGCTGCCGGTGTTGATCAGCGCGGTACGCGCCAGCACGGCCATCCTGGAGGGGTTGCCGCGCGATGACTGGTTTCCATGGATCCAACTGCTGGCCGTGGCCGACGTGATCTTCCTGGCGGCGGGCTACGGCCTGTTCGATTACGTGGTCGAGGAATGATCAGCTTGCAGCGATCAGCCCTCAGCCGTTCTCGCTGACCGTTGATTGCTGACCGCTATGTGCTATTGAGGAGCCTGGCACTATGACATACTCTGCAACACGCACCCGCATCCTGCGCGCGCTGACCGTAGCTGCCGCCGTGCTGTTCGTCATCGGCCTGTATCTGGCGCTGTTCTGGGTCGGGCCGGAAAAGCAACAGGGCGCGGCACAGCGCATCTTCTACGTGCACCTGGGATCGTTCCTGGGTGCGTTCATCGCTTTCGCGGCGACGATGGTCGGCGGCATCGCCTATCTGCGCACGCGCGATCCCAAGTGGGACGTCTTCGGCCTGTCCAACGTCGAAATCGGGCTGGGCATGTCGGCCATCACCATCCTCACCGGCATGGCCTGGGCGCGCCCGATCTGGAACACGTGGTGGACGTGGGACCCGCGCCTGACCAGCATCACCATCATGTGGCTGGCCTACGCCGCCTATCTGATGTTGCGCTCTGGCATCGAAGACCCGGAACGGCGGCGACGTTTCGCCGCGGTCTATGGCATCATCGCCTTCGCCAGCGTGCTGTTCACCATCATCATCATTCGCGTGCGTCCAGACACCATCCATCCGGTGGTGGCTGGCCCGTCGCAGGCCGACCCGACCGGCAGTTTCGATGTCACCGGGCGCATCCGCGATACGCTGTTCTTCAACCTGTTCTCGTTCGCGGTGATCACCGTGGTCTTGATCTGGTACCGCATCCGCCTGGAAAATCTGACGCAGCACGTCATGCGGCGCAAGCTGGAAGTGCTGTCGGAGCTATAGGGGCGCGCAGGGAGGCGACGATGGACTTCGACTTTGGCAAGTACGCCGAGTATATGGCGCTGGGCTACGCGGCAATGGCGCTCGTCCTGGCGCTGATGGTGGTGTGGATCGCGCTGCGCTTCCGCGCGCTGCGTGCACAGCAGGAAGAGATCGCCCGGCTGGAAGCGGAACTGGCCGAGGAACGTCGCGCGCAGGCGGGGAGCGGGGCTTCTGCCCGCGCCGAAAGACCGGCGACGGGCGCGGTTGCTTCGCCGGAGCAATAGCGGCGCGCCTCTGCAGAGCAAACAAACAGCGCTGGCCTGGGCAGGTCAGCGCTGTTCGTTCAGGTGGAGGTGGGGGGAATTGAACCCCCGTCCGCAAGATTCGGGCACAAACGTCTACAAGCTTAGCCAGCTTCTCAGTTTCGCGCTGGGCAACCCAAGCCGGCGGAGGTTATCCCACGCGCTAGCCGATCAGTCTTAGCTGCTGCGTATCGGCGTCAGCGCAGCGCATCCTGTCCTTTGTGACGCCTGCTTGCCGCCCGGACAGGAGACGGTCGGGGCAGACGGATACCCCGCAGGGTATCGGTTTGTCCGCCTGGCTACTACGCGGCCAGGGCGAGACGGGAAGTGCTCTGGTTGGCACTTATAGGTGTGCTCTGGATTAACGAGGGTAGAGCGCCTCGGCTTGCAGTCTGTGACCAACCTCCCACGTCGAAGCCAGTCACCCCCATGCGCTTATAGTATAGCAGATTGTGCGTCACTTGTCAGCGGTGAATTGTCAGCGGGTGCGTGCAAAATGTGTCAGGCAGTTTTGCCGCGCTCCGCTTTACCTCACCCCCACTCGGCGCTGACGCGCCTCGTTGCCCCCTCTCCAGTCCAGGCTGGGGGTGAGGTAAACACTTCCGTGTCAAGTAAGTCGCTGACAATCTTTGCATGCACCCTTGTCAGCGGGCAGGGCATTTCTAGAGCGTGTTGTGCCCTTTTCGCCCTCATCCCCCCGACCCCTTCGGGACTGCAGCCCGTCGTCAGCGTGCGGCGATATTGATCACCTGCGTACCGGGCAGCGTCTGCGCCAGGTAGTGACGAATGTCGCGCCGGGCCTCTTCGTAATATTGCAGCAACACGTCGTCGGGTTCTTTGAAGCGGCGCAACGTCTGCAAAGCGCACATCACGCAGCCGCGCATGGCCCGATAGCTGTCGGTCTCGCAGGGCAGGCACCCGTTGAGCCGGATCATCAGCAGCATGAAGGCCAGCACGTCCTCATGGGTCTCTGGCAGGTTGGAAAGCCGCTCGACCAGCGTCGCCCATGCGTCCCCGCGCGCGCTGCGCAGCTTGGGAATCGCATGGCTGGGGAACATCAGCTCATTCTGTGTATACATCCCACCCCATCCTAACCATTTTGCAGCGCCATACTAACCACTTTATCACTGTTTTGAGCCATGCTCAATCCCCCTGTTGTGAAAAATGTATGAAGGCGACCACGCTCCATCGCTCCAGGACAAGCCATCCCTCTGCGTCCATCGTACCGGTGAGGATTGTGCTGCATTCTAAGCGGCATGGCTCAGCGCTGCGCTTACCACTTTGAGCCATCCAAGGCGTCTGGGGCTGGTACTTCAGTCCCACATTTTGTCAGGAAATCGTTCGAATTGGCGAGACCACTGCACATCTGCCCCATTGGGGGTATACTACGCGCCATCCTGCCTACGTAGACCGAACACAGGTGCATTCTGTGCGTTTTCCACCGCTGAAGGCGGGCCGTTGCCTGGTATGGATCACCCTCGCGCCGGATGACGACGCGCCCGCCCGCTATGCCGCGCTGCGAGCCGTGCTGAAGGCATGTCGGCTGCACCCGCTGGATGTCACGCCTGGCGCCGCGCTGGTGATTGTCGAAGAAGACGCTCTGCGCGCACGCCTGGACGAGGTACGCGCGGTGCTGGGTACCGCCGACGCGCTACATCTGATCACGGCCACGGGCGACCGGCTCACGGTCGAAGTCGTGCGCCGCGCAGACGCGCAGCCGCTGCCTCGCCCCTGGTGGCTGAACGACTAGTAAGCGGGGCGCATTTGCGCTAAGCTCTGTTTGAGAAAATGTCAGGCTATGTGCGCCCAGAGGGGGGGCATCACATCCCCGTGAGTGGCGCAGCTTCCTGTACACAACCAAGGAGTCACAAACCCATGGCCAAGAGCTATGATGTGGTGGTGCTTGGCGCTGGGCCCGGCGGCTACGTGGCCGCCATCCGCAGCGCTCAGCTCGGCCTGAAGACAGCCATCGTCGAGAAGGAATGGTGGGGCGGAGTGTGCCTCAATGTGGGCTGCATCCCGTCCAAAGCGCTGCTGCGCAACGCCGAACTGGCGCATATCGTGCAGCACCGTATGAAGGAATTCGGCTTCAACGGCGGGCAGGGCGTCTCGGTGGACTACAGCGTCGCCTTCAAACGCAGCCGGCAGGTATCGGGCCGGCTGGTGAAGGGCGTCGGCTTCCTGATGAAGAAAAACGGCATAGATACCTACGAGGGCTGGGGGACCATCCAGAACGCTTCGACGGTGACCGTCGCCCTCAACGATGGCTCGACGGAGACGCTGCAGACCAAAAACCTGATCCTGGCGACCGGCGCAGTCGTCAACCTGCTGCCGGGTGTGACGCTCTCCGAACACGTCATCACCTACCTGGAAGCGATCCTCTCCGAGACGCTGCCCAAGAGCGCGGTGATCGTGGGCGCGGGGCCGATTGGCGTCGAGTTTGCCTATATCATGCACAACTACGGCGTCGAGGTGACGCTGGTGGAATATCTGCCACACCTGCTGCCCAACGAGGACGAAGAAGTCTCCGCCGAACTGGAGAAACAGTACAAGCGCATGGGCGTGCGTTTCCTGACTGGCACGGCCATGAAGAAGGTCGAAGAAACGGGCAGCGGCGCGCGCGTCACGGTGGAGAAAGACGGTCAGACGGAGGTGCTGGAAGCGGAATGGGCGCTGATGGCAACTGGCTTCAAGCCACGCCTGGAAGGGTACGGCCTGGAAAACCTGCCAGGGCTGGCCATCAGCCCGCGCGGTGCCATCGAGATTGACGAGCGCATGGCGACCAACATCCCCGGCGTGTGGGCCATCGGCGACGTGACCGGCAAGCTCATGCTGGCCCATGTGGGCAGCGCCATGGGCATCATCGCCGCGGAGAACATCGCCGGTGTGGAAACTACCACCCTCGACTACCGCATGATGCCGCGCTGCACCTACTGTCAGCCGCAGGTGGCCAGCTTCGGCTACACCGAGGCGCAGGCCCGCGAGGCCGGTTTCGACATCGAAGTGGTGCGTTTCCCCTTCCAGGCCAACGGCAAGGCGCTCGGCCTGGGCGAGGGAGTCGGCTTTGTCAAGGTCATTCAGGACAGGAAGTATGGCGAAATCCTGGGCGCGCACCTGATCGGGCCGGACGTGACCGAATTGCTGCCCGAACTGACGCTGGCCCAGAAATGGGAACTGACCGCGCATGAGATCGCCCGCAATGTGCACGCGCACCCCACTCTTTCCGAAGCCTTGATGGAAGTGGCACATGGGCTGGCCGGGCACATGATCCATCTGTAAGCCCTGAGAGCACTCTACAGCAGCGCCATGGAACCGCTCGAACCATACCCCGAACCGTCGGCCATGCCAGCGCAGGAATTGCGCCTGGCCCTCAACCGCATTGCCAGCCGAGGGTTGCGCCCGACCGCCCTGTTGCTCGGTCTGGTGTATCTGCTGCACGCGGCGATGCTGCTGATCGCCCGGCCCGTCGAAGTGTCGGACTGGCTGATTGCGCTGGAGGCCGCGCTGGGGATCACTTCGCTGGGATTGTTCGCGCTGTTGGGGCGGCGCGCCCTGCCGCCCCACTATGCGCACCCGGTCGGCACGGCGCTGCTGCTGGTGCTCCTGATAGCCGTCTGCGCCTATCACCTGGAGATGACTCCGCCGCTGTTGACCAGCTTCTCTCTGCTGGTCATCACGGCAGGGTATCTCTACCTGGATCGGCGCTGGCTGGTCTTCACCTGGCTGATGCTGGTGGGGGCGTGGGCTTTTGTGGTCGAGCGAGCCTACCCCCAGATTTCGGCGCAGGAGTTCGTGACAGATGTCCTGGCCAGTCTCTCCATCGGCACCCTGGCCCATATCATCCGTATGGGCACGCTCAAGGACATTTTGCGCTCGCGTTACCGCGAGGCGTACTACCGGGCGGCCTGGCAGCGCGCAGCGCACCAGGCGCGTCAGAACGAAGCGCGTTTCCGCCGCCTATCCGAGGCGACCTTCGAGGGCGTGGTAGTTCACGAAGACGGCATCGTGCTCGACGCCAATCAGGTATTGCTCGACATGTTCGGCGTGACCCTGGAGCAGGTGCAGGGTCGCGACGCGCTGGCCTATGTGGTGCCGGAAGATCGCGAAAGGTTGCGCCGCAACATCGTCGAACGCCGCGCCGAAACGCTGGAAACAGTGGGCATCCGCGCCGATGGCAGCCGCTTTCCCATCGAGGTCAACGGCAAGGTCATCATGGATGGCGACCGGGCCGTGCGGGTGGCCGCGGTGCGCGACATCACCGCGCGCAAACAGATGGAGGCTGAGCGCGAGCAACTGATCACCGAGCTGGATGCCTTTGCGCACACCGTCGCGCACGACCTCAAGAACCCCCTCAGCCTGGTGCTGGCCTACGCCGATCTGCTGCGCGAAGACCTGGGCAACGCTCCCGAAGAGACCTTGCGCGAATACCTGGCTGGCCTGACCGACGGAGCGCAAAAGATGTTTCGCATCATTGACGAGTTGCTGCTGCTGGCACAGGTACGTCAGGGCGACGTGCAGACGACACCGCTGCTCATGGCCGACATCGTCGCGGAGGCGCAGCGCCTGTTGCAGCCGCTGATCGCCGAGAAAAGCGCAAGTATCACCGGTCCCACTGACTGGCCACAGGCCCTGGGGTACGCGCCCTGGATCGAGCACGTGTGGATCAATTACCTGAGCAACGCGCTCAAGTATGGCGGCGAACCGCCGGTGATCGAGATCGGCGCGACCGGGCAGGACGACGGCTCGATACGCTTCTGGGTGCGCGATCACGGCCCTGGGATACATCCGGAGCAGGCGGCTCACCTTTTCCAACCGTTCCAGCAGGGAGCGCTGCGGCGTCGTCAGGGGCACGGGGTGGGCCTGTCCATCGTGCAGCGCATCGTGACTCGGCTGGGGGGGCAGGTGGGAATGGAAAACGTCCCCGATGGCGGCTGCCTGTTCTACTTCACCCTGCCCCGTGCCGAAGTGCCTCAGGCGCAGGCCGCCCGCTAGCGGCCAGGACTGATCAGCTCCTTGTCTACGCCCATTGCCGACTTCGCCCGCCATTTTCTGACCAGCCTGTGGCTGGCCGCGCCCTGGCTGCTGCTGGGAGCGCTGGTCTCCGGCGTGCTGGCCGTCTTCCTCAAGCCAGTGACTGATTCGCGCTCACGCCCCTGGCTGACTGCCAGCATCGGTGTGCTGATCGGCCTGGCGCTGCCCCTGGGAGAATATGCCGTCGTGCCGGTTGCCCGCCGCCTGCTGGGCAAGGGATTGTCTCTGGCGGCGGTGATCGCCCTGCTGCTGGCCGGGCCAGCGCTCACGCCCATTGCTCTGGCGGCCAGCATCAGCGCCCTGCACGACCGCGCCTCCTCGCTGGTGCTCAGCCGCGCCCTGGTGATGGCGGTTGCAGCCGTGCTGACAGGGGCGATCGTCGGCTGGCGTGCCGGGCAGGGGACACAGGGCACACAGGACGATTTCATCCCTGGCGAACCGCTGTCTCGCGGCTGGCGACGCGCGCTGACGCTCGGCCTGCGCGACTTCCTGGCACTGCTTCCCTGGTTGGTGCTCGGCGCGGCGCTGGCAGCGGGCGTGCGCACGGCGATCGCGCCGCACGACCTGGAAACGCTGGCGAGAGGACGGGCGGGCGAGGGACTGTCGCTGGCGGTCCGCGCCTACCTGCTGCCTGCCGATAGCCTGCGCGAGGCTGCGCTCGCCCGCGACCTGCTCGGCAGCTATTCCCGGCGGGCGGTGCTGGCTCTGCTGGTCTTCGGCAGCACCGATCTGATGAGCACGGTGCTCTGGCTGAGCACCCTGCGGCGTCGCGTCGTTTTGCCGACGCTGGTTCTCGCCTGGCTGATCGCCGCGCCGCTGGTGTTCATGCTGGGAGGGGATCGCCCTGCCCAGACTGCGGCGCGCGCTACGGTGCCTGGGGTTGTGTTCCTCGGCCCTGCCGACGTCTACGCGCGTAATCTCTACCTGGTTCGCCTCGACACGGGAACGATCACGCCCCTGCTCGACAGTCCAGCCAGCATCGACGACTTCGCCCCCGCGCCCGATGGGACGCAGATCGCCTTCACACAGAACAACGACGACGGCACCGCCGACCTGTGGTTGCTGGACGTGCGCAGCGGGGCGACGCGCCGCCTGACGCACTGCGTGCGGGCGCGTTGCTCGTCGCCTGCCTGGCATCCCGACGGGACGCAGATTGCCTACCAGCGCCAGGATTTCAGCGCGGCTTCAGGATCGGCGACGCGCGTGTGGCTGGTGGACGTCGGTACAGCGCAAAGCCAGTTGCTGTTCGACGACCCGCAGCAATTGGGAGCTGATCCGCTGTGGTCACCGGATGGGCGGCGCATCGCCATCTACGACGCGGCGGCAGGGGGAATCCGTGTGCGCGATCTGCAGACGGGACAGGAGACGTTGCTGGTCAGCGAACCGGGCGATACCGGAGCCTTCGCGCCGGACGGGACACGCCTGGTCTACCCGTTCCTGGTACGCGGCGCGCTGGGGCAGGAATTCTACACGCACCTGGCGCTGGCCGACCTGAACGCCGACACCCAGGCTTCGCTGAGCGGGGAACAGGATGCGCCGGTCGAGGATGCGTTCGCGGCCTGGTCACCAGACGGGACACATCTGGCCCTGGCGCGGCGCTACCTGGACGAGCGCTATACGGCTGGCAAGCAAATCTACCTGCTGGACGTGTCGTCCGGCGCTGCAACGCCGCTGATCGTGGACGCGGCCTGTACGCACGCCGCCCCGCAGTGGGACCCCAGCGGGCGCTGGATCGTCTACCAACGCTTCGCCCTGAATGATCCGAACGCTCAGCCGGAGATATGGGTATTCGACACCCAGACGGGGCAGACGCAGTTGCTGGCGGAGAATGCCTTCTTCCCGGCCTGGCTGCCCGCCGGACAACAGTAGCAGCGCTCTAGGTCGCGTCTGCCGCAGCGGTCTTCTCGTAGGTGTAGAAACCCCGCCCGGTCTTGCGCCCCAGGTGACCGGCGAAGACCTTCTGCCGCAGCAGAGGCGCGGGATGGTAACGCTCGTCGCCCCAGGTGCGCCACAGCGCTTCCAGCGTGCCGACGACCACATCCAGCCCGATCTCGTCGGCCCAGGCCAGCGGACCGCGCGGGTAGTTCAGGCCAAGCTGCACCGCGGTGTCTACCGTCTCGACGGTCAGGTTGTGCGCCACCATCACCTGCACCGTCTCGTTGATCACCGCGCAGACCATGCGCGGGCGCACCAGCCCTGCCGCGTCCGGCACGCGCACCACGCCGAAGCCCAGCTCCTCCCAGAAGCGGCGGGCGCGAGCAGCAACCTCGAATTCCGTCTGGAGGGCGGGCGCGAACTCGACCAGGCCGGTGACAGAGATGGGCGGCAGCAACCCATAGCCCACCACCCGTTCCGGGTGCTCTGCCCAACTGGCGACTTCTGTCGCGCTGGCAGCCAGGGCGTTGGTCAGCAGGATCGCTTCGGCGGGCAGATTGGCCTCGACACCTTCTACCAGCCACTGCTTGCCCTCGCGCGATTCGTTCAGGCTCTCCAGCGCGATCTGACAGCGGGAGGCCGCGCGTACCATCTTGTCGAGAATTTCCTGATCGGTCAGGTCGTCGGCCAAGAACAGGTCAACCTTGTGATTCCTGGCCCGGCACAGACCGGCCAGCGTATCCACGACGGGCACTTCGCCCACGATCAGCACGCGCATCTCATGCTCCGTCCCCACTCTGTGCAGCGAAGAAACCGCCGAGCGCGGCCTTGCGCCCGGTGCGCCCGGCCTCGACCAGGCGTTGCAGGCGCGGCTGTGGACGATAGCGCGGATGCTGGAACGTGGCCTGGTAGAGCGCCGTGCTCATATCCAGCACGCGGTCAATGCCCAGGAAGTCCATCAGACGGAACGGCCCCATCGGAAAACCCGCCGCTTCCAGCAACCGGTCAATGGTGGCTTCGTCCAGGCCGCCGCCATCGAGCAGGGCCAGCGCCTCGTTGAAATAGGCCTGTACCACCCGGTTGACGATCAGGCCAGGGGCATCGTCTATCACTACGGGCGTGCGCTGACACTGCCGCACCAGCCAGGTCACCTCTTCCAGGATGTCGGGGCGGGTCAGGGGGGTGCGCACCGCTTCCACCAGGCGCAGCACATGCGCGGGACGCGGGAAGTGCAACCCGATCACGCGCTCCGGGTGACTGCTCTTGGCGGCCAGGCGCGTCACCGAAAGCGTATTGGAGGTGATCGCCAGCACAGCGTCCGGACTGACTACCTCGTCGAGCGCCTGCAACAGCGCCTGCTTCAGGCCCAGCCGATCCTGAATCGCCTCGACGATCAGCCCGGCGGGGGCGCAGGCGCTCAGGTCGGTGCTGAGTGTGAAAACCCGTTTGGCGCGGCGGGCGAGTTGTGGGGAGATGCGTCCCAGGCGAGCCGCTTTGTCCAGCCGACGGCTGATGCGCCCGACGGCCAGGCGTAACGCGCGTTCGTCGGTGTCGTGCAGCACCACTGGCCCCCCACCCAGTGCCAGGGCCTGGGCGATTTCTATCCCCAGTTCGCCCAACCCCACGATGGCAATCGGTTTCCCCCTCAACATGGCGGCTCCTGTCCCTGGCGCTTCACCACCCCAACTCTAGTGAAAAGCGTCGCGCTTGGCAAGGACGAGGTTGGACTCACGATGGACAGCGCCTGGCGAGAACGAGAAAGCGAGTGAATACCCCCAACCTGCATACTTCAGGGGCGGACAGCCTCTGAGCGCCTCTCGAACACTTA
>DDBP01000376.1 GCA_002332795.1 Anaerolineales bacterium UBA2029
CGGGAGAAGGGGTTGGGGGATGAGGGCGAGAAGGGCGTAACACGCTCTAGTTCGCCAGGTCGTGTGAGGAAGCATATCTGCTCCCTCGTTGACGCTAAGCTGAAGGTGCTTACATGTCCCAAGCGAATGCTCCGGCTATGACCACCGGTTCAGTTCACAGGCAGTATCAGCGCCGCCAGATGAGCGACAAGACCATTGCCCATTTGTTCATCTGGCCGACGCTGATCCTGCTCATTTTGATGAATATTTTCCCTTTGTTCTACAGCCTGTACCTGAGTTTCAATGACTATTCGGTGATTGCCAACGAACCGCCCAAGTGGGTGGCGTTGGACAATTACGAGAAGATTCTGACCAACGAGCGCAGCCGCTACTGGCACAACTTCACCGTGACGGGCAAGTATGCGGTGCTCTCGGTCGGCCTGCAGGTGATCGTAGGGTTCAGCCTGGCCATGCTGCTGAAAGAGAAGTTCGCCGGCAGCGGGCTGATTACCACGCTGATCCTCATTCCCATGATGCTGTCGCCAGTAGTCGTGGGGCTGTTCTGGAAACTCATTTTCGACCCGTCCAAGGGCATTTTCAATCACCTGATCTACATGAATGCCACGGGCGGCAAGGAATGGCTCTCCGACCCGACCCTGGCGCTGTGGGCCATCGTGATCGTGGACGTGTGGATGTGGAGTCCCTTCGTCATGTTGCTGTGCCTCTCTGGCCTGAGCGCCATCCCCGCGTACCTCTACGAAGCCGCGGCCATTGACCGGGCCAGTGGGTGGTTTCAGTTCCGCCGCATTACTCTGCCGCAGGTGATGCCCCTGCTGTTGATCGCGGTGCTCTTCCGCACCATCGAGGCGTTCAAACAGTTCGACTTGGTCATGGGGCTGACGGGCGGCACTCCTGGTGACGCTACCGAGACCGTTTCCGTCCGGCTCTACCGCGAAGCTTTTCTGGGCAAGTTCAAGACCGGCGAGTCCAGCGCGCTGGCCTACATCGTGCTGATCATCATCATCGCCGTCAGCAATCTGTATATCCGCGCGCTCAACCGGGCGAGGGAGGGCTAGCCATGTTCGGGCTGGATATACCGCTGCCGGACTTCTGGATTGCTTATTTCTTCATTTTCTGGCTGCTGATCGGCGGCACGACCGCGCCGGTGATGTTCCGTCACCAGGGGCACCCGGTCTGGCTGGGAGTCCTGGTCGGAGGCGTGGTGGGCGTGCTCAGCGGCGTGGTGTTCATGGTGCTGCTGACCGCGCTCCAGCCCCTGGCCGATGTGCTGGGCGATCCCTTCCTGGGCGTCCTGGTCTCTATTCTGATCAGCGCCGTGCTGATCCTGGCCGTGCTGGGGTGGCTGCGGCGCTTCGTCCCGCTGGCCCAGAGTAATGAGGTCGTCACCCTGGCCGAGGGCGGGCCGCGCGCGCCGGTCACCTATTCGACGCGCGTGGACAAGGTAGACCCGTCGTGGCTCTCGCGGCAGAGTATCCGCGCCTCGGTGGTGGTGATGCTGGCCGTGCTGTCGCTGATCCCGGTGGTGTGGATGGGCATGACCGCCTTCAAGTCGCGCGCCGACGCGGTTGCCTCGCCGCCCAAAGTGATCTTCGAGCCGACGATGGAGGGCTTCATCAGCCTGCTGACCAAACGCCGGCAGCTCACCGACGCGCAGATCGCCGAATACAAACAGCGCGACGATCTGGCCTGGTACGACGAAGTCATGCTCGAACGTGGGCAGGCGATCATCGGCCAGAGCGATTATGTCAAGCGCCTGCGCAACTCGCTGATCATCGCCAGCGTCTCGACGGTGTTGTCGGTGACGCTGGGGGTGCTGTCGGCCTATGCGTTCAGTCGCTTCCGCATTCCGGGCGAGGGAGACTTGCTCTTTTTCATCCTCAGCACGCGCATGTTACCGCCGGTGGTGGTGACTATCCCTATCTTCTTGATGTACCGCGAGCTGGGGCTATACGACACGCACATTGGCATGATCCTGCTCTACACCGCCTTCAACCTGTCGTTCTCGGTGTGGTTGTTGAAGGGGTTCATTGACGAAATCCCCAAAGAGTATGAAGAAGCGGCGCTGGTGGACGGCTACACCCGCATGCAGGCGTTCCGCAAGATCGTGTTGCCGCAGGCGGTGACGGGCATTGCTGCGACGACGGTTTTCTCGTTCATCTTCGCCTGGAACGAATACGCCTTTGCCCTGATGCTCACTTCAGACAAGGCGCGCACCGCCCCGCCGAGCATCCCGTCGGTTCTGGGGACGGGCGGCATCGAGTGGGCGGCTATCGCTGCCGGGTCGCTGGGCTTTCTCATCCCAGTGGTCATCGTCACCTTCTCGCTGCGGCGCTATCTGCTGCGTGGCGTGACCTTCGGGGCCATTCGTCAGGGGTGAGCGGGGCTGTTCACATGACCGGATACGACTATGGCAACCATTGAACTGCAAAAGGTAGAGAAGAAATTCGGTGACCTGCACGCCGTCAAGCCGATGGACCTCACCATACACGACGGGGAATTCGTCGTGTTGCTCGGCCCGTCGGGGTGCGGCAAGACTACCACGCTGCGCATGATCTCCGGCCTGGAGGCGGTCACCGGCGGGCGGATTATCCTCAATGGGCGCGATGTGACCTGGGCGCATCCCAGCGAGCGCGACATCGCCTTCGTCTTTCAATTCTTCGCGCTCTATTCGCACCTGACTGTTCGGCAGAACATCGCCTTTCCATTGCAGGCGCAGGGCGAATCCAAGGAGACTGTGCGGCAGCGGGTGGCCGAGGTAGCCCGTCTGCTACAGATCGAGCATGTGCTGGACGTGAAGCCCGGCGCGCTGAGCGGCGGCGACCGGCAACGGGTGGCGCTGGCCCGCGCCCTGGTGCGGCGGCCTGCCGCCTTCCTGATGGACGAACCACTCGGCGCGCTCGATGCCGAGTTCCGCGAGACCATGCGGGCGGAGATCAAGCGGCTGCACCTGGAACAGCACGCGACCACGGTGTATGTGACGCACGATCAGATCGAGGCGATGGCCATGGGCGACCGCATTGTGGTCATGTCCGACGCGGTCGTGCAGCAGATCGGCACGCCGGCGCAGGTCTATCACGATCCGGCCAATCTGTTCGTGGCCCGCTTCATCGGCAGCCCCGGTATGAACCTGGTCAGAGGGCACTACGCAGCGGGGGCGGTGCATCTGCGGGAGGGGGTCTCTTACGCAGTGCCGGACTTCTGGGTTTCCACGCTCAACGAAGCGCTGCAAGGCGAAGGCGACGTAATCCTGGGCTTCCGGCCCGAAGCAGTGACGGTCAACAGCGAAGGCATCCCGGCCACCGTCTACGCCACCGACCTGCACGGCGGCTATACCATGTTGCATCTCGACCTGGGCGGTGAGGAGATCGTGCACGCCCGCGCTCCGCGCAGTGTGCACTACCCTATTGGCACGGCGGTGCGCTTCACCCTGGAGCCAGCGATGGTGCGTTTCTTTGATCCAGTCACCGAGAAAGCGATCGTCCGGGAGGTGACAGCATGAGTAATGTAGCGCTAGAGCATATCACCAAGCGCTTCAAGGATGTCACGGCGCTGGACGATGTCTCGTTTTCGATTGCGCACGGTGAATTTTTCGTCTTGCTGGGGCCGACGGGCGCGGGCAAGACGACGACGTTGCGGGTGATCGCTGGCCTGGAGAAGCAGGATCGCGGCGACGTGATCTTCGACGGGGTGAACGTCAACAAATACACGCCCGCCGACCGGGATGTGGCCTTCGTCTTTCAGCAATACTCGCTCTATCCAACCCGCACCGTCTACGAAAACCTGGCCTTTCCGCTGCAATCGCCGCTGCGCAAGTGGCCTAAGGAGCGCATCGATCAGCGTGTGAAGGAAGTGGCCGAGAAGCTGCGCATCGCGCACTTGCTGAACCGTAAGACGGCCAACCTGTCCGGCGGGGAGATGCAGCGCGTATCGCTGGGGCGCGCCCTGGTGCGCAGCCCGCGCCTCTTCCTGATGGACGAGCCGCTGAGCAACCTCGACGCCAAGTTGCGCGAGGCGCTGCGCATCGAACTGCAGCACCTGCAGAAGACCGAAGGCAGCACCACGCTCTTCGTCACGCACGATCAGATCGAAGCGTTGACCATGGCCGACCGCATCGCGGTGCTCAATCAGGGCCGCATCGTGCAGATCGGCACGCCCTACGACATCTACGACCGCCCGGCGACGACCTTCGTGGCGCAGTTGGTGGGCATCCCGCGTATCAACCTGTTGCCCGCTGTGCGCGAGAACGGCACCCTCAACGTAGAACGCAGCACCATTCGCCTGGCCCTGCCGCCCGATCTCAACATCCCGCAGCGGTTCCTGCTGGGAGTGCGCCCGGAGGACGTGCGGCTGGCGGCGGATGGCGACCTGCGCGGCGAAGTGGTGCTCACCGAGCCGCTGGGCGTGGAAACGGTGATCCATATCCGGTCGGGGCAGCAGACGCTGCTGAGCATCGTGCCGGGGATCACCGATCTGCGAATTGGCGACGTGATCGCGTACAGCATTGTGCGCGAGCGCCTGCACTTCTTCAATCTGGACGGCGTGCGGCTGTGAACACGCTGTCCGCGGCGAGGACTATGGCAACGTTCAGGAGGAAAATCTTATGAAATTCGGAGTCAATGCCTGGGTGTGGGTGTCACCTCTGACGACCGAGGGCGTCGCCGAACTGGCCCCCAAGGTGAAGGCCCTGGGTTTCGACTGGTTCGAAGTGCCCATCGAGGGGACGGGCGATATAGACTATGCCCGTGCTGGACAGATTCTGCGCGACAACGGCCTGGGCGTCAGCGTGTGCGCCGCCATGGGGCCGGATCGCGACCTGATACACCCCGACAAAGCCATTCGCGACAACGGCATGGCCTATCTCAAGCACTGCATTGACGCGGTGCGCACGATGGGCGGCACCAATGTCGTTGGCCCGCTCTATTCGGCAGTGGGGCGCGTGTGGCAGATGACCGATGAGGAGCGCGCCCGCGACACCGATCTGCTGGTACAGCAGCTTCGCGAACTGGCCACCTACGCGGGCGACAAGGGCGCGGTGCTGGGCGTGGAGCCGCTCAACCGCTTCGAGACCAGTTTCATCAACCTGGCGTCGCAGGTCGTCGAGGTGGTGGATCGCGTGGATCATCCGGCGTGCGGGGTCATGCTGGATACCTTCCACATGAATATCGAGGAGAAATCGCTCGGTGCGGCCATTCGCGCCGCAGGCAAACGGTTGGTGCACCTGCATGCCTGCGAGAACGATCGCGGCGCGCCTGGCTCCGGCAATGTCACCTGGGGCGAGGTAGCGGCAGCGCTGCGCGAGATCGGTTATGACGGGCCAGTGGTGATCGAGTCCTTCACCAACAAGGTGCAGAGCATCGCCCGCGCCGCGGCCATCTGGCGTCCGCTGGCACCGAGCCAGGATGCCCTGGCGCAGGACGGGCTGAAGTTCTTGAAACAACTGCTGGCCTGACGCGAGTCTCTTTCGCCAGACGTTTTTTCAAACATGATGCCTTGATACCTTCAGGAGGATGCCGTTATGTCCGATAAGAAAGTTAATGTCGCCATCATTGGCCTGGGGTTTGGGGCGGAGTTCATCCCCATCTATCAGAATCACCCCAACGCCAATATGTACGCCATCTGCCAGCGCACCGAGAGCCGTCTGAATGAGATTGGCGATGCGTTCGGCGTGGAGAAGCGCTACACCGACTACTACAAACTGCTGGAAGACCCCAACGTAGATGCGGTGCACATCAACACGCCCATTCACGAGCACGCCAAAATGGCCATCGCCGGGCTGAAGGCGGGCAAGCACGTGGCCTGCACTGTCCCTGCCGCGACCACCATCGAGGAACTGGAACAGATCGTGCAGGCGCAGCAGGAGTCCGGCAAGAAGTACATGATGATGGAGACCGTCATCTACTCGCGCGAGTTCCTCTACGTCAAGGAACTCTATACGTCGGGTAGGCTGGGGCGCATTCAGTATCTGCGCGCCACCCATCAACAGGAAATGCTGGGCTGGCCGGGCTACTGGGAAGGGTTGCCGCCCATGCACTACGCCACGCATGTGGTCAGCCCGTGCCTGGCGCTGGTGGGCAAGGATGCCGAGGCCGTGACCTGCTTTGGCTCCGGGCGCATCCAGGAACACCTGATTCCCAAGTACAACTCGCCCTTTGCGGTCGAGGCGGCGCATATCAAAATAAAGGACTCGGATATCGTGGCCGAGGTGATGCGCTCGCTGTTCAACACGGCGCGGCAATACCGCGAGAGCTTCGATGTCTACGGCAGCAAGATGTCGTTCGAGTGGCCGTTGATCGAGCATCAGCCGCCGGTGGTACACATCGGCGAGACGCCGCACCTGGTGGACGTGCTCGACTACGCGCACCTGCTGCCAGAGCCGATTCAGCGCTTCACCACCAAGGGCGTCTATGGCGAGGATGTCAAACATCTGTCGTTCATCCAGGGGTCTGGGCACGGCGGATCGCACCCGCACCTGGCGCATCAGTTCATCATGAGCATCGTGGAAGATCGCGAGCCGTTCCCCAACGCGCGGCAGTCGGCCAACTGGACGGCAGTGGGCATCCTGGCGCACGAGTCCGCCATGAAGGGCGGCGTGACGATCAAGCTGCCGGACTTCACGTTGTCGTCGTAGAGGGCGCCTTCGCCATTCACCGGAGCGAGGGGGCGCAGGCTCCCTCGCCGGTGAATCTTGTAGAGGCAAGAGGACCATGCGCAGAAGACTGATCAGGATCATCTCTCGCTTCGCCATTGCCATCGCCATGGTGCTGGCCTTTGGTGGCCTGTTCAAGCTCTACACCGCTGCTCAGCTTTCCGCCGAGCAGCGCAATGAAGTATTGATCAAGGCCATTCCCTTCGTGGCGGTGTTCGTCTCCATCGTGCTGGCGTTCATCTGCCTGATCGTGGTGGTGGCGGTGAGCTTCGGGGGCAGAGTGCCGGCGCGCACCTACAGGCCGGTCGAGGGGATCATCATCGCTGGCATTTTGCTGGGCGTCGTGGGGCTGTTCCAGTGGTGGAAGTTGTTCGCCTATCAGTACGGCTTCCTGCTGCTGCTCGTGTCGGTGTTGCTGTTCATGATCTGGAGTCACTTCGAGCCGATGCCCGCCCGCGCAGCAAAGCAGTTGCCGCCGATCAGCCGCCGCGCACACCTGATCGGCCTGGCGGCTGCCGTGATTGCTTTCGTCATTGCGGCGGCGGTGCTGATTCCGGCGTCGCGCCCGCGCGAACCGTATGGCCTGGGGCAGACGCTGTGGGACTTCAAGAGCGACGAGGAGAAGGCGCAGATCCGCGAGCAGGCCGAAGATGAGTTCCGCACAGGCAAAGTGCCGGCCCTGGTGTTGGTGAGCCTGCTGCCCGCCGGGCTGGCCTATTTCGTGGTGCGCGAACTGGTGCCCGACGAAGGAGGGCAGCCTGTCCAGGGGCAGGCGGCGCAACCGGTCGGCTCGTCGCCAGCCTAGCGGATGGACTGCGCGATCGTGGAGGGTGATAGGCGGTCACTGGCCCGACGGCTGGTGACTGCATAGACAGGTTCGGTTGTCTGTAGCAGAAAGGATTTACGACATGGCTAGGCCCGTTACTCTCTTTACCGGCCAGTGGGCAGACCTGCCGCTGGAGGTGTTGGCCGAAAAGGCCGCGAGCTTTGGGTACGATGGTCTGGAGCTGGCGTGCTGGGGCGATCACTTCGAGGTAGACAAGGCCCTGGAGCAGGACGGCTACGTCCAGAGTCGTTGGGACATCCTGCACAAGCACGGCCTGAAGTGCTTCGCCATCAGCACGCACCTGGTGGGGCAGTGCGTCGCGGACGCGATCATTGACGAGCGGCACAAGTCCATCCTGCCCCCGCGCCTGTGGGGCGACGGTGACCCCGAAGGAGTGCGTCAGCGCTGCGCCGAGGAAGTGAAGAACACCGCCCGCGCGGCCAAATTGTTCGGCGTGAAGGTGGTCAATGGCTTCACCGGCAGCCCGGTGTGGCATATGCTGTACTTCTTCCCGCCCACCACCGACGCTATGATTGACAAGGGCTTCGAGGAATTCGCCGCTCGCTGGAAGCCCATCCTCGATGTGTTCGAGCAGGAAGGCGTGCGCTTTGGTCTGGAGTGCCATCCGGCGGAGATCGCCTACGACATCTACACTGCCGAACGCGCCCTGAAGGCGCTGAACTATCACAAAGCCTTCGGCTTCAACTTCGACCCCAGTCACTTCGTGCATCAACTCTTCGACCCGGTGGAGTTCATCAACGCTTTTCCGGATCGCATCTTCCACATGCACGTCAAAGACTCCAAGGTACGACTGTCCGGGCGCAACAGCATCCTGTGCTCGCACCTGCAGTTCGGCGATCACCGGCGCGGCTGGAACTTCGTCTCGCCTGGGCATGGCGATGTTGACCTGGACAACATCATCCGCGCCCTCAACCGCATCGGCTACGACGGCCCGCTCTCGGTCGAGTGGGAAGACAGCGGGATGGATCGCGAGCACGGCGCGCGCGAGGCGTGCGAGGTGGTGCGCAAGGCCGATTTCAAGCCCTCTGCGGTGGCATTTGACGCAGCGTTTGCGGAAAAGTAACCATTCGAGGAGAACAGACCATGTCGGAAGAAGTCGGGTTCATCAGCATGGCCGGGGCCAAAGCCGCGGGCGAGGCTCCGGTGCTGGGCATCGGGATGCTGGGCTATGCCTTCATGGGCAAGGCGCACTCCAACGCCTTCAAGAAGCTGCCCTACATCATGTATCCGCCGGTGGCGATCCCGCGCCTGGTGGCCATCTGCGGGCGCAACCAGGAGGCAGTGGCCGAGGCGGCCCGGCGCTACGGGTATGAGAAGTACTACACCGACTGGCGCAAGATGATCGAAGACCCGGATATTCAGGTCTTCGACAACGGCGGCCCCAACGATTCGCACGCCGAGCCGACCATCGCCGCCGCGCAGGCGGGCAAGCACGTGTTCTGCGAGAAGCCGCTGGCCCGCACTGCCGAAGAGGCCAAGAAGATGCTCGATGCGGTGGAGAAGGCGGGCGTGAAGCATCAGGTGGCCTTCAACTATCGCTTTGTGCCGGCGGTGGTGCAGGCGCGCAAGCTGATCGAAAGCGGGGCGCTGGGCCGTATCTATCACTGGCGGGCCGTGTACCTGCAGGAATGGGGCATGGACCCCAAGATGCCCATTAGCTGGCGCTTCCAGAAGCATATCGCGGGCAGCGGTGCGTTGGGCGACCTGGGCGCGCACATCATTGACCTGGCGCGCTTCCTGGTGGGCGAGCCAACTCGCGTCATGGGCCTGACCCAGAACTGGATGAAGGAACGTCCTTCGCCCGGCGATCCCACCAAGATGGTGCCCTCCGACGTAGACGACGCCTTCGTCGCCGTGTTCGAGTTCCAGGGCGGCGCGCTGGGCACGATGGAAGCGTCGCGCTTCGCCCCCGGCCACAAGAACTACAACAGCTTCGAAATCAACGCCGAGAATGGCTCGATCCGCTTCAACCTGGAACGGCTCAACGAGCTGGAAGTGTTCTGGGCGAAGGAAGAGCCGAAGGAGACGCGCGGTTTCCACACGGCGCTGATCAGCGAGAGCTATCACCCCTACTGGGCCAACTGGTGGCCGCACGGGCATATGATCGGCTGGGAGCACAGCTTTGTACACGAATTCCATCACTTCTTCGATGCCATCGTCAACAACAAAGATGTGGCTCCCTATGGCGCGACCTTCGTAGACGGCTATCGCAACGCTGTGATCTGCGACGCCATTCTGGAATCGGCACAGAGCGGGCGCGCGGTAGACATCAAGTACTGAGGACAGGCACGGGATCGCGCTAGAGAAGGGTAGGGGCGGGCTGGCAAACCCGCCCCTACGTGGAATGGTTCAAGGGCGGACAGCGATTGAGCGCCTCTCGAACACT
>DDBP01000076.1 GCA_002332795.1 Anaerolineales bacterium UBA2029
GGACACCGCCTTCACGCGCGGATTCTCCACGATCTCCATGCCCACCGTGCCGCCATTGCCCGTCACCACGTTCCACACGCCGGGCGGCAACCCCGCCTCTTCGAAGATTTCGACCAGCGTCGCCACGCACAGCGGCGTCAGCGAGGCGGGCTTGAAGACAATGGTATTGCCGCTGATCAGCGCCGCGCCCACTTTCCACATGGGAATCGCCATCGGGAAATTCCAGGGAGTGATGCAGCCCACCACGCCCATCGGCTGCCGGACGGTCATGCAGAATTTGTTGGGCAGTTCCGAGGTCGTCGTCTCCCCCAGCAAACGCCGCCCCTCGCCGGCAATGTATTCCAGGAAATCTATGGCCTCCTGCACGTCCCCCTTGCCCTCGGCGATCACCTTGCCCATCTCGCGGGTGACCAGGCGACCCAGTTCTTCTTTGCGCTCGCGCATGATCTGCGCGGCCCGCAGCAGGATTTCGCCGCGCCGGGGCGGGGGCGTCCGTCGCCAGGACGGGAAGGCTGCCTCCGCCGCGTCAATAGCCCGCTGCACATCGCCGCGCGTGCCCAGCGGGAAGCGCGCCAGCACCTCGCCGGTCGTCGGGTTTTTCGTCTCGAACCACTGCCCGCTCTCGGAAGGCACCCATTCGCCGTTGATATAGTGACCGTAGGATCGCACCACTGCTTTTGCTCCTTGTCCTGACCGTTCTTGTGGCCGCGCCGGGCAGATCAGCCTGTAGCGGCGCATTGATAAGAATGATTTTATCAATATTAATTGATTTCTGCATCGCGCGGTGACTATCTCACCGTCACGTCGCCCAGGTAGACGATCCCGGCGGCAGCCCAGGGGCGCCCGCCCTGCACGCCCAGCCGCTTCCCGCTCATCGGATCGAACCAGCCGACGTTGAGCGCATAGTCGCCGGGCGGCAGATCGTCCGGCAGGGGTACGCTCACCTGCGAGACCCAGCGTGTCCCGCCTGCCCAGTCGTCGGTAGCGATAGCCGGGTAACCGTCGAACTGCGCCAGCGGAACCGCTGTCAGCGGATCGGCCAGATGCACGAACAGCGCATAGCGCCCCGGCAAGGCGCGCTCCGCCCGCCAGAACAGGTGCACGTCCAGCGCGCGCGGCTCGTCGCGCAACGTCACCGCGTAGCCGGCCAGATGCAGCCCATCCTCCAGCGCCACAGCGAGCCGCTGCGGTTCCGCCGACACTGCGTTGATTTCTGGCGCACCGAAGACCGCGCTCACACAGGCGGACGCTGCGGCCCGCGCGCACGCCCCGCCCAGGGGATCAGCAGCCAGGCAGCTCAGCGCGAAGGGATAGGGATCGCAGCCGTCGCGCGACTCGAAACGGAGGGTGTGATAGCCGGGCGTCGTCCACAGCGTGACCTCCAGCGCCCCATCGCCAACCGTCGCGCCGCTCAGCAGATCGCCATCCAGAGACATGCCTATCGTGCGCGGGACACCGTACGTCTGCACGGGCACGCGCAGCTCGATCAGCGGCGCGTCGGTGTAGAAATGCCACGCGCCTGCCTCCGCCAGCACGAAGCGCCCCTCGTCGTCCATCCCCGCCCAGCCATCGCCCGCCGCCAGCCAGACCCCCCGCGCGGGGGCATCGGTGCGCGGCACGGCAAATACTGCAATCTGCCCATCCTCGTATTCCGGTGTACCCAGCCGATCGCGCAGGCGAGCGACCACTTTTTCTGGCTCGGCCAGGAAGCGTTTGTGCACGATCAGCCGGTCGGCTCCGGCAGCGGAAAGCAGCGCCGTCACCTGCTCGCCCGCCAGCGCGGGTAAGACGCCTTCCTGTTCTCCCAGCGCGGCCCGGTTCAGCACGGCCAGCAGCGCCGGATTCTGTGGAGTGCGGCGCAGCGCGTGCCCGCCGATCAGCGGCTTGCCATGCAGAGTCTGCTGATAGAGCGCGATCTTGGCGACGAGCAGATTGTCGGTCGGCACGTCCAACACCGCGCGCACGTCCTCCGCGCCCGCCAGCGCCCGGAAATAGGCGGGCTGCGCCGCATCACCCGTCGGGAAGGGCCAGAAGAGTTGATATTCGGCCAGCACTCCCGCGCCGAGCAACACTGTCAGCGCCGCCGTCAGGATCGGTCGCCGCAGCCGCGTCAGCAGCACCCCCGCCCCCGCGCTGACCAGCGCGCTGACCGCCAGCCCGGTGAGCAGATTGAAGCGGCCCGGCGTGCGCGTCGCTTCGAAGAGCGGCAGGTGTTGCAGCGCCAGCCAGGGCAGCGTCACATAAGACTCGAACGACTCGACCCGCACGGTCACAGGAGCGTCGCGCCACTTGAGCAGCGGCCCCAGCGACAGCACCGCCGCGCCGAGCGCCAGCCACAGCCAGGGGCGGCTCTGCGGTCGCCGCAGGACGGCCAGCGCCGCCAGCGCCAGGGCAATGACGCCCACATAAGCCGTCCCTTCCGCCGAATTGGTGCCGAGCACGTCCCGCGCGAAGTCCGGCGCGATCCCCCATTCCGCCAGCATGCCGAAGGGCGAGGGGCTGACGAAGCCGAGCGCGTCGGTGCTGAAGGTCACGCGGCCCGTCTCCTGCACGGCGCGCAGTTCGGCGCGGCCCCCGGCGGTGAACAGCGGGCCGTAGAAGGGCAGCAGCAACAACCCACCCAGGACGACCATGGCCGCAGCCCGCAACCAGGGCTGCTCGCCAGGCAGCACCCCGCGCCGCCAGATGCGCCCGCGTTCGGCCAGGAACTGCGCCCCGCCCAGCAGAATCACCAGGGGGGCGAGCAGATAGGCCGGGTGCGCAATGTACGCCAGCGCGGCCAGGGCGAAGGCCGCTGCCCCCAGCACGACCGTCCGCCAGCCCGCGCCCCGTCGCCACACCCGCCACAGGCACCGCGCCAACACCGGCAGCGGGTACAGCGTGACGATGCCCAGATGGCCCACGCTCAGGTGTCCCTGTACGGCAGGATACGCCAGGAAGACCAGCCCGCCGAGCAAGGCAGCGGACCGCCGACCATCGCTCAGTTCCAGGCCCAGCCAGTATGCCGCCAGGCCATTCAGCGCCAGGGTGATCAGCAGCGCGATGTTGAAGGCGGTCAGCGGCGCGACGATCAGCGAGAGGAGCGCCCCCGGCAGATATTGCAGAGGATGCGCCCACTGCACCCAGCTCATGAAGCCGTCTGGGTAAGCCAGCAGGCGTTGGTCGAAGGGATTCGCGCCCTGGCGCAGCGCTTCGCCCGCCCACCAGATGTGCCGCGTCACCTCGTAGGTGTCGGCGTAACCGGTGCCCGCCGCCCGGTCGTTCAGATGACGCGCCAGCGGCCAGGTGACGATCACCGCCGCCAGCAGGTAGACGACCAGGGGCAGCACTGCCCCTGTCCAGCCCCGATGTGTCTTGACGCTCACTGTGCCCTCACCTGACAGATGACGACGTGAAAGCTCTGCGGTGAAATCTGCCCCCAAATCCGGATGCACCCCCCTTTCGTCCCGCTGGTTGCCTGGCAGGCCCTCTTTATTGTAAACTGATGCTCAACCATAACGATAGCACTCAGGAGCACGGCCTTGGCTACGTGGATGGTGATTGACGACGAGCCGGATATCTACGATGTCCTGGTGGCAATGTTCCGGCTCTGGGGCATCGAGGGCATCGCCTTTGTGGATGGATCGGAAGCGATACAGTGGGTGGAGAGCGTGGACAACGGCACCTACTCTGGTGAGCTACCCGAAATGGCCATCATAGATATTCGCCTGCCGGGCATAGACGGGCACTACGTGGCCGCGCGCATCCGCCGCAGTCCGCGGCTCGGCAATATGGCCATCGCGCTGATCACCACCTATCGCATTTCCCCGGCCATCGAAAAGCAGATCATGGCGATCTCGCAGGCAGACGCTTTCATCGAGAAGCCCCTGCCCAGCATGGCCGAACTGCGTGCGCAGCTCGACGCCATCATCGCCAAACGCAAGGCGATGGCCCCTGACTACCCTGGCCTCACCCGGCCAGCGCCCAGGGCAACCGAGCCACCAGAAGTCGCGGCGCCGGTGCCCGCAGCGAACCCGTCAGCGCACGATGGCGCTATTGTCCCGCAAATAGAGCGAAGAGAGATCGAGATCAAGCCACAAACGGCCCCTCCGGTTTCCCGCCGGGCCGATGCGTGAGCAGACGGTGAGGCCATTCACCCGCAAAGCAGCAAAGAGCCGTCCGCGCGCCGTTCGCGGACGGAATTGTGAGCGCACAGACGGCTGAGCGTAGCCATGCAGAACATCAACCCTTCGCAGAACATCACCCGGCGCGGGCGTTACTACCTGTTTCTGGGCAGCCTGGCATTCTTCGGCGGCGCGATTGCCGTGGCGCTGGGGGTGCTGTTCATCTTCTTCCCCCTCTGGGATAGCTTCTTCTTCGACCTGTTCCAGGGGTTTCTGTTCGTCGTCGGCATCATCGCAGTGCTGGTCGGTTTGGGTTTCATCGTCCGCGCCCTCACCCTGCAAAAGGACAATCCCCTTGCCTACGCCGTGGGCGAAGGACTGAGTCAGTTCCTCGACGGGCGCTACACGTACCTGCGCAACGTGAGCAAGCGCGGCGTGGGCTATATTGACGCTGTGCTCGTCGGGCCGCCGGGAGCGCTGGTCTTCCGCATCGTGGACTACGCGGGGACGTGGATCAACGAACGGGCGGAATGGATCAATCAGACGCGCGACGGCAAATTACGCCCTGCCCGCACCAACCCCACCCGCGAAGCCGTGCGCGATGTCTACGCGCTGCGCAAATTCCTGGCCAAACGTGGCCTGGCCAATGTGCCGGTCTATGCCATTGTCGTCTTCACTTCGCCCAACGTGCGCCTGTCTGCTTCCGGCCCCGTCGTGCCCATCTGCGAAATCCCCACCCTCTATCAGATCATGGAGCGCGACTATCTGAAGGACGAGCGCATCACGCCGGAGATGGTGCGGCAGACCGTGGAAGCCATCGCCGAAGGGTGAGCCAGTGAGCACTCCCTGGCCGGACGAACCGCCACCCGCCGGGCACCTCTCTGGCCGGTCTGCGGGCACCGGTCCGGCGCTACTGGCGCGACTGGGGCGCGGCCTGCTCTATGGCGCGGCCTTCGCTGTGCCCCTGCTCTTGCTGATCGCCTTGCTGCTGGCAGGGAACACAAAAGACAGGCACGCCAGCGACCCCACCCCCGCGCCGCTCTCTCCATCTGCATCACCGTCTCCGACAATCATCGGTGCCTGGCCCGCCGACGTGCGCTTCGTCGCACACACGCTGCCTGCTCTCATTCACGACGAGCTGACCGCCGCTGTCCCGCGCCGCGGCTATCAGTTCTCCGGCGCGGCCAGAGAAACCTGGGAAATCACAGTAGAACCGTTGCCCGGCAGCCTCTTGCAGCCGCAGGCCTCGCTATATGGTCCGGCGGGCGATCTGCTGGCAACGGGGGCGGCGCTGATCGCTGTCTTGCCGCAGGATGGGGACTACCGGCTGATGGTCGAGGCCGGGGCAGGCGGCGCAGCAACCGGTGCCTATCGGCTGTCCGTGTTCCCGCGCTGAGCCGTGGGGCAGGCGTGCGGATCGCGCGGGCCGACTGCCCCTCAAGCGGCGCGGGGAAGTGTGGTATGATCGGCGTGACGGGCCTGGGCGGCAGCGGAACAGAGTATACTCCCGCTGCCGCGGCGTGGAAGGGGACTCATCGGTGGTAAACCCAGACACTCTGCTGACCGCTGGCGGCATTTTCGTGTTGCGCGTAGTCGGCAACATGATCACGACAGTACGGCTGGTGCTGATCGTGCGCGGGCAGAAGATGCCCGCGTCGCTGCTGGCAATCCTGGAGACGCTGATCTTCGCCGTGGCCCTGGGCAGCGTTGTCTCCAACCTCAACAATGTCTGGAACCTGGGTGCCTACAGCGTGGGCTTCGCCGTCGGCGGCTACCTGGGCATGACTCTCGAACAGCGCCTGATTCAGCGCTTCGTCTCGGTGCACGTCATCTCGCCGCAGCTTTCGCATGAGATCGCTGTGGCCATCCGCGCGGCGGGCTTCGGCGCGACCGAGACCTACGGTCAGGGCGCGCAAGGGCAGGTCGGCGCGGTGACGGCGGTAGTCAAGCACCAGGACGTAGGCACAGTCGTCAAAGAAATTCACCGCGTTGACCCCAACGCCTTCGTCATGCTCGAAGAACTGCGCGGCATCTCGCACGGCTATTTCCGACGCCTTAACCGACACGAACGATAACGCCATGTCCGATCTCCTCGCCCGTGTGACTCAGGCCATCGAGCGCCATGGGCTGTGCGCCGCTGGTCAGACGGTCGTCGTGGGGGTATCGGGCGGCGTGGACTCGCTGGTGTTGCTGCATGTGCTGCTGGCCCTGCGCGACCGGCTGAGCATCCGGCTGCACGTCGCCACCCTCGATCACGGCCTGCGCGGAGAAGCAGGCGCGGCGGATGCCGCCTTCGTCCGGGCGACGGCGGCAGCGTGGGGCGTGCCCTGCACCGCAGGTCGCGCCGACGTGCCCGCCCTGGCCGAC
>DDBP01000127.1 GCA_002332795.1 Anaerolineales bacterium UBA2029
CTCCCCCACACTGCGTAACGATGAGACTAGTCTTCGATCGCTTCTTCCATCAACTGCTGGCCTTCGGCCACGGCGTCAGCGGGCGACATGCCGTCAATGACGACCATTTGCAGGGTCTGCGCCAGCAGGTTCTGGGCGGAGATGGCCGCGATGCTGGGGAAGGTGTTGCCGCCGGTGAAGCCGAACAGCCGACCGGTGGTCGAGTTCTGCACCATGATCTCGACCTGTTCCTTGTACTTGACCACCAGCGGGTCGTTCCAGAAGCTCTCGGCGACCGCGCCATCCTCGGTGACTGGCAGGAAGAGGCCCGGTTCCATGTTCAGGAAGCGCCCGTAGTTCTCCGGCTCCAGGATGAAGCTGATGAACTTCTTGGCGGCTTCGATCTTGGCCGGATCGTCGGTGAGGATCATCACCGCGTTGACGTAGGCGATGGTGCCAGGGTTCTCCACGCCTTCCTTGTAGGGGATGGGGGCGACGCCCAGATCAGCCGGATCGCCTTCGGCCTGCGTGTCGTAGGTGGTGATGACGGTGAACTGCAGGATGGAAGCGCAGGTGCGGTTGGCGAAGCAGGCTTCGGCCTCACCCCAGGCCCAGTTGGGGCTATCGGGCGGGGAGAACTTGTAGAGCTTGCTGTACATGTCGTAGGCTTCGACTGTCGCCGGGTTGTTGAAGCGCAGCGAGCCATCGGGGTTGTAGATTTCGTCCGCGCCCGCGTTGATCATCAGATCGTAGACGGTCTGATCGGTGTAGAGGTTCTTGTTGGCGGGCAGGCCGATGCCGTATTGCTCACCCGTGGTCAGCTTCTCGGTGACAGCCAGCCACTCGTCCCAGGTGGTGGGCACTTCTACCCCGGCGGCCTCGAAGACGCTCTTACGATACCACAGCGAATGAGCCATGTTGTAGAGCGGCACCGCCCAGGTGTGCCCCTCATAGGTGTACTGCGCGACGGCTGCCGGATAGAACTTGTGCGCGGCATCCAGCTCGGCCACGAAGTCCTCGACCGGCTGCACGGCCCCCAGGTCCTTCAGAATGGGCGTGAAGTCCGGGATGGCGAAGAGCAGTTCAGGCGCGTTGCCCGCGGCGACCGCAGCCGGCGCTTTGGTGTAGATTTCGCCCCAGTTCTGCGGCTCTTGCTTGACTTCGATGCCGGGGTTGGCCGCGTTGAACTCGTCAATCAGCGTCTGAATGCGCTCGACGCGGTGCGGCGGCTGCTCCATGTGCCACAACGTGATCTGGACCTTTTCCTGGGCCGTCGCCGGTACCTGCGGTAGCACCATCACCGCAACGACCAGTGCGATGACCAGCGTAGAAAGTGTGCGTCTCATCTCCTAATCTCCTTGCTCTGCCATAGATAGTCCGAACGATCTGTTTTTGGTAACCGGATCGGGTCATCCGGAAAAACCCATCACCAGGCCCGTCTATAGATGCGGGTTGCGCGAGCGGTATTCGGCGATCAGGCGGGCGTTGTGCTCTTTGGCACCGGGCATGTTGGCGCTGATGAAAATCGGCGGCTTGATCCCCCTGGCCTGCAGGCGACAGGCGGCCTCGGCCAGCACCGCGTTGAGCAGGAACGCGCCCGCGATGGTGGAGAGCGGCCCCACGCGCAGCCCTCCTTCGTCCAGCGCCACCAATGCGTCGCCGGGGATGCCGTGATTGTCCAGCACCACATCGGCGATGTCGGCCAGCTTGGCTCCCGCCGGGCCGGTGGGAATCTGCGCGGCGTAGTCTTTGGAGATGACGGCGATGACGGTCATGCCGATGTGTTTGGCTTCCTGCGCCGTCTCTACGGGCACCATGTTCACGCCGCTGTTGGAGAAGATCACCAGCACGTCGCGGGCAGAGGGCTGATAACGCGACAGCACCGCCGGCCCCACGCCGCTGGTGCGCTCCAGCCGGGTGCTGATTTCGGCGCTTTCGTGCAGCATGAGGCTGGAACTGAGAATGGGGCACACGGCGGCAAAACCGCCCGCGCGGAAATGCCCTTCTTCGGCCAGCATATGCGAATGGCCTGTGCCGAACAGGTAGACCATCCCTCCGGCGGCGATGGCGTCGGCCACAGCGGCAGCCGCTCGCTCGATGGCAGCAGACTCGCCATCGCGGATGGCCGTCAGGCGGTCGAGGACAGCCTGCATGTATGCCTGAGCACCCTGGGGGTGTGTTTGTTCGCTCATGGTGTGATCCTGGCCCTCACTTTGAATAGCGCAAGACGGTGCGAAGCTGATAGCGGTCGCACCGGTAGACCGAAACCACGTATTCCACGGGTTGATCGTGATCCGTGTAGGTGACGCGCGTGAGGCTCAGCACCGGCGTGTTGGCATCGAGGTTGAGCGCTTTGCGCTCTTCGCGGCTGGGCATGCGCGCGCTGATGAGCTGATCCGCCCAGATCAGGTGATGACCGTATTCCTCGCGCAACACCTTGTAGAGCGACTCCCGCGCGAAATCATGCCGATCCAGAATGCCGGGGCACAGACGGTGATTGACGTGACAGATTTCCCAGGCGATTGGTTCGTCATCGGCCAGGCGCACGCGGCTGAGCAGGACGATTTCAGCGCCGGTGGAAATCTTCAGCGGCCCGGCCACGTCGGGCGGGGCAGGGCGCAGCGCTGCCACAATGACGCGGCTGGTGGGGGTCATGCCGCGTTGTTGAATGTCCTCGGTGAAGCTGGTGAGGAAGCGCAGTTCCTGGTCAATGCGTGGCTTCTGGACGAACGTCCCTTTGCCTACCCGCGCGGCGACGAAACCGTCGCTGGCCAGCAGTTGCAGCGCCTGACGCGCCGTCATACGGCTGACCTGGAAGGTGCGCGACAGTTCTCGTTCCGAAGGCAGGCGCGCGCCCAGCGGATAGACGCCGCTCTCAATTTGCTGGCGCAGGTGTTCCTTGATCTGCACGTAGAGCGGGACGGTTGAGTCGGGATTCAGGGTCATACTCTCTCACTGGTCTAGGGCGGTATAGACCTCTACTGTCCATTATAGGCCGAATTCGCGCTGTGTCTAGAGGGGCGGGCGATGTTTTTCAGAATTCAGCTAGCGGAGATGCTCCGGCGGGGTATCTTTGAGGGAGTTACTGAGGCCTGCTTTTGTCAACAGGAGGGACAATGGCCGCGTTCAACGGATTGCATATGAGCCTGGGGATGCTATCGCGCCTGTCGCACGCGCAGACGCGCTCCATCAGCGCGGAGAATTTCACCGGCGAGAAGGGAAAGGGGGGCATGGCGACCGACGGCACGGGGGCACAGGCCGCCCGTGACCTGGGCCAGGGGTGGAAGGTCTCGCCGTGCATTCACCTGGCTCCGCATCAGACGGCGACCCTGGCCGACATCGAGGGATCGGGGGCGATCCAGCATATGTGGATCACGGTCGCGCCGCGCTGGTGGCGCTCGCTGATCCTGCGCTGTTACTGGGACGACGAGCCGCAGCCGTCGGTAGAAGTGCCCCTGGGTGACTTCTTCTGCAATGGCTGGTGTGTGCGCTGCAACGTCAGTTCGCTGGCGGTGGCGGTCAACCCGGCGGGCGGGTTCAATGCTTACTGGGAAATGCCCTTTCGGCGGCGCGCTCGTGTCACCGTCGAAAACCTGACTGGTGAGGAGATCAAGGGGTTCTTCTATCAGATCACCTATACCCTGACCGAAGTCCCCGACGACGCGGCCTACCTGCACGCGCAGTGGCGGCGCAGCAACCCGCTACCCTACAAGGCTGTCCATACCCTGTTGGACGGAGTGCGAGGGTGGGGACATTATGTGGGCACGTATCTGGCCTGGGGCGTGCACAACAACGGCTGGTGGGGCGAGGGCGAGATCAAGTTCTACCTGGACGGCGACGACGAGTTCCCCACCATCTGTGGGACGGGCACAGAAGACTACTTTGGCGGGGCGTGGAATTTCGAGCATCCGGCGGGGCAATACGGCGTCTTTTGCTCGCCCTATTCCGGCCTGCCGCAGGTGATCCTGCCCGACGGACTGTATCAGAGTCAGCAGCGTTTTGGTATGTACCGCTGGCACATCATGGATCCCATCCGTTTCGAGCGCGATCTGCGCGTGACCATTCAGGCGCTCGGCTGGCGCTCGGAAGGGCGCTACCTGCCCCTGCAGGATGACATCGCCTCGACGGCGTTCTGGTATCAGACCGAGCCGCACGCGCCCTTCCCGCCGCTGCCCGATCGCGATTTCCTGGAGGTGATCTAAAGGCGGTTATCTTCCCCTCACCCCTCAA
>DDBP01000241.1 GCA_002332795.1 Anaerolineales bacterium UBA2029
TGCATAACACGCTCTAGCGCGTATAGACGACCTCGATCGTCCGGTCGGAGGTCAGGGTCAGGCGGAACTCCAGCACCGGCTGATCCAGGCTGTAGCTGGCGGCGGGCTGCGGGTCGGTGTAGACCGTGCGCGCGCCCGCGGGCAGGGTGATCTGCACGTTGAGCGGTTCGGCCAGCGTGCCCGCCTGTTTCTGCGCCACCAGCCTGTAGCGATAGTAAGGGCCTTCCTGGGTCACCAGCGGGGGCGTGCGATAGAGGAACTGATAGCGCTCGCTGTGATTGTAGTCCACCGCGGCTCGCGCCACGAAGGCAGTGTGCGCCTCCCACGGCACGACGACCGGTGCCTGAGGCAGGTTGCTGGTCTCGGTGAGCGTGCTCTGGGCGGGCACGAAGACCTGTACCAGGCTGCGATAGTCCAGGTCACCGTGCGCCGGGGCGACGGCGGGGTCCTTTTCGGCTACCCGCTCCGAGTAGTCGTAGGCGATGGCCAGGCGGCTGCTCAGCGAGCCGTCATCCTGGATGGTCACGTCGTAGGTGAACTGCCGCAGCACCGAACGGTTGGCCTTGTTGCCCAGGTTGGCTTCGGCTACCAGCAGATAGTCGTGATCCTGGGCGGGTTTTTGGTCGCCCAGCCAGCCCAGCACGCGCATCGCCTCGTTGAGACTGTCGTCGGTGAAGTAGAGCATGATGTGCTTTTCCAGCAGCGCTTTGAGCAGTGCGCCGCGCAGTTGCACGCTCTTTTCCTGATCTACCCGCTGCCAGTCGTCGAAAATCTGGCGGTAGACGGCGGCCACGAATTCCTTGTGTTCGCCTTCGTTGGCCGCGCGGATGGTGTAGACCGTCTCGCGGAAGTTGTCGCTGTTGACGGTGATGCCATAGTCGGGCACGTAGACGCTGCCCAGTTCGGCCAGGATGTACTCGAATGCCACCAGGTCAATGCCGATCACCCCATCTACGGGGCTGTGCGGGTTGCCGCCGTTGTCGTAGAACCAGGCGGCCATGCGCGCCGTGGTGGGGAAATCCGGTGACCAGCTCGAATCCCAGGCGGCGTAGATGGGTTGCTGATAGGGAATCCACCACTGCGGAATCTGGATTTGATCGGCCATGGACTGCGGCGGCGGGTTGGGGCTGTTGGGCGTGGTAGCGCGATAGTCGTAGTCCAGCACGCGCCCGTTGCGCACGGTCATCCAGCCATAGGTGCTCAAATAGCCGCCCGCGGGGCGCAGTTCGTCGTTGTTCTGGGCCAGGATCAGGTAGGTTTGCGTCTCCTCCAGGCCCAGCGCGGCGGTGAGCAGTTCCGGCGAGCGGAGCAACACACGGTCCATGTCCGCCAGCAGTTGGTAGGTGCTTTCCAGGCCGTCTACGGTAGCCAGCAGGCCGGGCGAGACCTTGGTGGGGTCGAGGCGCTCGATGATGGCTTTGGCCGCGTCCAGATGTTGACCGGCGCGGGTGAAACGTCCGCGTCCCAGGCTCAGCAGCTCTACCACGCGCTCGCCCGACGAGAACTGTGTGGCGACGCGCTCCTCCTCTTCTCCCTGGGTCAGGAAGAATAGCGCCGGTTGCAGGCCGGTGAGTAGATTATCGGCGGCCAGGGTGAGTTCCTGGGCCGCGTCGAGCATGTTGAAGGTCGTTTGCAGGTCGCCGCTCAGACGGATGAGAGGGCGCAGGAACAGCGTCTGACGGCGGGCGCTGCCCAGGCTGGCGTTGAGATCGCGCACGCCCGCCTGCAAATGCTCGAAGTCAGATAGCGTCAGGTCTGCGCCGGACTTGCGGCCTACCGTCGTCCAGATACGATCCAGGCTCTCCCACGAGTTTTCGACCTGCGTGCGAGCGTTCATGGCCAGGATGAGCGCCCCCATGACGATCGCCGCCGGGATGGTGATCGCCATCAGCAGCAGCACGCGCCAGTTGTAACGCCCCAGCCGTCGCGTGAGCTTGCGATACCAGCGCCGCTTGGTGCGCCGACGTCGGCGCCGCTTTTCGCGAAAGAGTTCTTCGGGCGCATCCAGTGGCTTGGGCAGCGTGGGAGTCTCCAGATCGGGCATCGAGCCAGTCCCTCGATTCACAACGGCGTGCACGAAACGACCATCGCAGTCAGCGACGCAGCTACAATAACCGGAATTGGCGCAAAAGCAAAATGGGGCGGGCCGGGCGCAGGGAAAAAGGCCCGTCTGACTTGTGAAGATTTTGTGAAAGGCGTATAAGAGCACCGGTATGTTGACAAAAAGTAGTTGCCTCCAGGCGACAAACCTTGTACTATAAGAGCATAATGTGCATATCACAGCACGTTGAGGATTTCTGCGAGACCGGGTGACGCACTCTGTGGAACGCAGAAGGAGTGCCTTCTCGTCTTGCAATTTAGAATGCCTGGTGGGGTAAGGGGGGAATAGCGCATAGATAGTCTCCTTTAAGACGGCCCAAGGGCGCATCTCTGTGAGCGTCTTGTCGCGCGATTGCCTCGTCGTAGCCTGGCCGTTTCCCACAAGGCGCCTTCTGACCAGTATGCGGGTGGTGACTCTCTCTGTACAAGGGAGAGATCTCGTGCAAATGTCGACTTGCCGCGATGCTCAACGCTCCATAGTGTTGAGAGAAGGTGGGCTACTTTGCGTATGATGGGGGAAGAGAGCACTTCATCGCACAGTCCGCTGCAAGTTTCCAACTTAACCGCATTCGCGCCGTGTGGGCAAAGGCCACTGTCATTCAGCCGGGGCGTGACAGGCAGGCAAGGAGTTATCTTATGAGACGCCTATCTCTTTTTGTAGCGATGATCGTTGTGCTGGTTATGGCCATTCCTGCGCCGCAGTCGAGCCGGGCGCAGGTGGGCTACGAACAACTTGTGCGCCGGGCGCTATCTGAACTGGACACCAACTGCGCCAACCTGGCAGCGAACAGCGCCTGCTATGGCTTCGCCGAAGTGAGTGCCACGTTTTCGGAGCTGACGCCTGGCGCGGCCCTGGACGAACCCGGTGACCGCGCCCTGCTGACGGGCCTGCTCAGCCTGCGCACCTCGCCGATCAACCTGAATACCGGCACCTGGGGTGTGGCCGTGATGAACGTGCAGGCCAACGTCCCCGCGGGCCTCACGGGCGAGTCGGCGGTCTTCCTGTTGCTGGGCGACGTGGAAGTGACCAACGCCGTGTCGCCTGAGGGGGCGTTGGTGCCGCTGACGGTAGTCCCCGTGACGCTCACCAGTGTCACCAACGTCCTGCGCACGCCGGGCGCGGGTGGGCAGGTGTTGGGGAGCCTGCCTGCGGGCACGGTCTTGCAGGCCGATGGCATCAGCCCCGACGGAGTCTGGCTGCGCGTCATGTTCGAGCGGCAGGCGGCCTGGGTGCCACGCGCGAGCGTCAACAGCGACGCGCCAGTGGGCGGTTTGCCGGTGATCACGCGCGACAGCCTGACGCCCATGCAGGCATTTACCTTCCGCACGGGTGGGGGCACGCCGCCATCGCTGGTGGTGCCGCCCGACGTGCTGGTAGTGCAGAGTCCGCGCGGCGTGCCGGTGGACATCATTGCCAATGAGGTGCCCATTCGCGTGGATGGCGTGGTGTTCCTGCGCACCCTGTCCGATGGACGCTTCCAGCTTCTGGCCAGCGACGGCGAGTCGTGGGCCTATCCGGATGCGCCCAATCAGGTGCGGGTGCAGGCGGGCACTGCGGTGATCCTGGGCGGTGGCACCTGGACAGAGTGGCGCACGCTCGAACAGCCAGAATGGGACGCCTTCGGCTCAGTGGAACTGATCACCAATGTGGTGGTGTATCAGATAGTGACCCCCAACGTGATCAAGCCCTCCGGCATCGGCGTGCCGCCAGTGATCATCGAAATCCCCGGCGGGACGATCATCCCCATCCCGCCGCGTCCGCCCGTCTTCCCGGTGGTGCCGGTGACATTCGGCGAGCCGGGCACCGAACTGGAGCGCCTGGCCTGGGAGCCGATCGAGATCGGTTGCGGCGTGTGCCGTCCGCAGGACGCCTTCTATCATAGCGACAGCGACGGCGACTGGGACATTTACCGCCTGGCCGAAGACGGTCTCAATTCCCTGGTCAACAATGTCACCCGCGGCAATGGCAGCCAGGACGTGCAGCCGTCCTACTCCGCCGATGGCGAATGGGTGGCCTTCACCACCAACCGCGACATCCTGGGCGGCTGGGAGATTTACTTGGCCCGCGTGGATGGCTCGCAGCAGGTTCGCCTGACCTACAACACGGCCAACGACGTGAACCCCGTGTGGGGGCCGGCAAACCTGATCGCCTGGGAGAGCAACCGCGACGGCAACTGGGAACTGTACATGGCTGACGTGTCCGGCGACGGTCTGCCCGTCCGCCTGACCGACGATGCGGCTAACGATATCAACCCGTTCTGGTTCCCGGATGGCGGCTGCGATCAGCCGGAGGGTGCACGCCTGGTCTTCCAGAGCGATCGC
>DDBP01000160.1 GCA_002332795.1 Anaerolineales bacterium UBA2029
GGGTGGCGCTGGGCGCGGTCGCCCCGACGCCGGTGCGCAGTCCGCACGCCGAGGCCATCTTGCGCGGGCAACCGCTGTCCGAAGAGGTCTTCCAGGCGGCGGCGCGGGCGGTGCTCTACGACATCGCGCCGATCAGCGATGTGCGCGGCAGCGCGGACTACCGGCGCAAGGCGGCGGCACGCCTGACGGCGCGGGCGTTGCGGCTGGCGGCGGCGCAGATCACCCAGGAGGTGAGGGCATGAAACCGATCACCGTCACGCTGAAGGTCAACGGCGAGACGCGCACCATCACCACCCTGCCCAACAAGACGCTGCTCTATGCCCTGCGCGAGGACCTGGGGCTGACCGGCGTCAAGGATGCCTGTGGCGGCGAAGGGGAATGCGGCGCGTGCACCGTGCTGCTGGACGGCGAAGCGGTCAACGCCTGCCTGGTGCTAGTGGGGCAGGCGGACGGGCGCAGCGTGGTGACCATCGAAGGGCTGGCGCAGGACGGCCAACTGCACCCCTTGCAGCGCGCCTTCGTGGAAATGGGGGCGGTGCAGTGCGGTTTCTGCACACCCGGCGCGATTCTGTCTGCCAAGGCGCTGCTTGACCGCGACCCGCACCCCAGCGACGACGCCATTCGCGAGGCGTTCTCCGGCAACCTGTGCCGCTGCACCGGCTACAGCAAAATGATCGCGGCGGTGCGTCGCGCGGCGGAGGAGATGAGCCATGTCCGCTGAACTGAAGACGGTCGGCAAGGCCGAACTGCGCAAAGACGCCTGGGACAAAGTTACCGGTCGCGCGGCCTACGTGGACGATCTGCCGCGCGAAGGGGTGCTGGTTGGGGCAGTGGTGCGCTCGCCGCACCATCACGCCCGCATCGTCGCCATCGAGACGGCGGCGGCGCGCGACGTGCCCGGCGTGGTGGCCGTGCTCACCGCCGCCGACGTGCCCGGCAGCAAGACCTTTGGGCCGCTGGTGCAGGATCAGCCCGCGCTGGCCTTCGACGTGGTACGACACATGGGCGAACCGGTGGCGCTGGTGATCGCGCAGAGCAAAGAAGCGGCCCGGCGCGGTGTCGCCGCCGTGCAGGTGACTTACGAACCGTTGCCCGCCGTGCACGATCCGGTTGCCGCGCTGGAGCCGGACGCGCCGCGCGTGCACGCCGGCGGCAACCTGCTCACCCGCTATGAGATCAACGAAGGAGACGTGGCGGCGGGACTGGCCGCGGCGGACGTGGTCATCGAGGCGACGTTCCAGGTACCGCGCATCTCCCCCGCCTATATGGAACCAGAAAGCAGCATGGCTCGCTGGAACGACGACGGCACGCTGACGGTCTGGGTCAGCTCGCAGAAGCCGTTCGAAGATCGCCATGCCATCGCCAGTGTCCTGGGGCTGCCGGAAGAGGCGGTGCAGGTATGCAGCGCGGTGATCGGCGGGGCGTTCGGCGGGAAGGAAGACTCCGGCCTGCCCGTGCTGGCGGCGCTGGGAGCCTGGGCAACGCACAAGACAGTGCGCCTGGTCAACAACCGCCATGAGTCGTTCCTGGCCCATCCCAAGCGTCACCCGGCGCGGCTGCATTACACGCTGGGCGCAACGCGCGAGGGCGAATTGACCGCGCTCAAAGTCGTGGTGCATATGGACACGGGGGCGTATGCGTCTTATGGGCCGGCGGTCGGCGGCCTGCTGACCGAGATGCTGGCCGGTTCCTATCGCATCCCGCATGTGCACGTAGAGACGAACGTCGTCTACACGCACAGCCCCTTCTCCGGCGCGATGCGCGGTTTTGGCAGCCCGCAGGCGCATTTCGCCATCGAAAGCATGATGGACATGCTGGCGCACGAACTGAGCCTGGACCCGCTCGAACTGCGGCGCAGGAATGTTCTGCGCCCCGGCGACCGCCTCTTCACGCGGGTGGCGCTCGACCGCACCGCCGACAGCCTGCCGCTGATCCTGGATCATCTGGCGGCGGCGCGCGAACGGCTGGCGCAGAAGCCGCCCGCGCCAGGCCGGGTCGCCGGAGTGGGCATCGCCCTGGGCATGCAGAGCATGGGCCTGGGCTACCGCGTGCCCGACGATTCGACCAACCGGCTGGCGCTGGCCCCCGACGGCACGGTGCTGCTGTACATCGGCTCGCCCGACCTGGGGCAGGGCCTGGCGACCGTCGCCGAGCAGATCGCAGCGGAGGCGCTGGGGGTGCCCTATCAGGCCGTGCGCACGGTGGACGTGGATACCAGGGTCTCGCCCAACGGCGGCGTGACCTGCGCCTCGCGCATGACCTACCTGATCGGCAACTCGGTGGTGCTGGCCGCGCAGCAGTTGATCGTCACCCTGCTCGACTATGCGGCCCGCTCGCTCAACGTCCCGCGCGACGCGCTGCGCTATGAGGACGGCGCGGTGATCACGCCCGCAGGGGAGCGTGTGCCGCTGGCCGAGTTCGCCAGCCGCGCCGCCGACGAGGACGTGGCGCTGATGGCCGAAGCCACCTTCTCCTTCCCCTATCCGGAAGAGAGCACGCCCAAGCATCTGCCGGTCGGCATGCCGCACGTCAAGCTGGTCTTTGGCGGACAGGCGGTGCGCGTGGAAGTTGACCCGGAACTGGGCACGGTGACAGTGACCGACGTGGTGGCCGTGCACGACGTGGGGCAGGTGGTCAACCGCGCGGGCGTCGAAGGGCAGATCGAAGGGGCAGTGGCGATGGGCATCGGCTATGCGCTCTACGAAAGTATGCGCCTGAAGGCCAACGGGCAGTGGGTGGACAGCTTCACCGAATATCTGCTGCCCACGGCAGAGGACGTGCCGCCGCACATCGAGAGTATCATCCTGGAGATTCCAGAGGCCAGCGGGCCATATGGCGTGAAAGGCGTCGGCGAGATGGGACTGGTGCCGGTCGCGCCCGCCATCGCCAATGCCGTCTTCCAGGCGACCGGCGTGCGCGTCCAGGCCATTCCCATCGCGCCGGAAGTCATCGCGCAGCCATTGGGGGAGTGAGAGAGTTCGTGGGGGCGTATCGCGATACGCCCCTGCGCCTGTCCTGCAGAGGGGCGGACAGGGCTAGAGCGTGTTATGC
>DDBP01000288.1 GCA_002332795.1 Anaerolineales bacterium UBA2029
TGCATAACACGCTCTAGCGCGGCAAGGGCAGACTGATGGTGAAGGTGCTGCCACAGCCTTCTTCGCTCTCCACCCACACCTGGCCGTTGTGGGCGTGCACGATCTGCTGCACGTTGTAGAGGCCCAGCCCGCTGCCATCGAAGCGCCCGCGATGCGCCCGGTAGAAGCGCTCGAACAGGTAGGGCAGGTGATCGCGGGCGATGCCGATCCCCTGGTCGCTGACCGAGATCAGGGCGCAGTGTGCGTCGCGATCGGCGCGCAGCCGCACCGTGATCGTCCCGCCGTCCGGCGAGAACTTGACCGCGTTGCCGATCAGGTTGTCCAGGGCGCGCGTCAGGCGGTTGTAGTCGGCCTCCACGGTGAAATCACCCTCTTCTGCCTCCAAGTGAAAGGAGAGATTGGGCTTGTGGCGGTGCACCACTCTGGCCGAATTGACCGCCTGTGCGCACAGGTCCGTCAGGTTGACCGGCCCCAGTTGCAGGGCGTCGCGACTGATCGGCTCGGCGGCCATGATGTCGTGCGTCATCTGCTCGATGGCCTTGCTACGCCGGATGATATGGTCGAGCACGTCGCGCTGCGCCGCCGTGACCGGCCCCAGGTCGCCCTCGTAGAGCATGCCGGCGTAGCCATAGACGATCTGCAGTGGACTGCGCAGGTCGTGACTCACCTGGTAGATCAGTTCCTTGCGCAGCGTATCCTGTGCCTGCAGGCGACTGTTGGCCTCGGCCAGTTCGCTGGCGCGCTGACGGGTCTCCTCCAGCAGACGCAACATTTCGATCGCCGCGGCGATCTGCCCACCGGCGATGGTCAGCACACGCTCGTGATCGGGCGTGAAGGCGTTGGGGATGACGCTGTCGATGCCCAGCGAACCAATTGTCCGCCCACGCACAATCAGCGGAATCACCATGATGGAGCGGATGTTGGGTTCGATGATGCGGAAATTGGGGTCGGCATAGGTATCCGGCACATAGATCGCCCGCCCAGTTGCCACCACTTCTCCGCCCACGTATTCGCCATACTTGAAGCGCGCCGCCCGGATCATCTCCGGCGACAGATTGGCTCCGGCCCTGGTAATCACATCGCCGGTCGCCTCATCGAGCAGGGCGATGGAGGCGGAGTAGGAGTGATACACCTCGCGCACCGTATTGACCGCCACATCGAGCACTTCTTGCAGACTCTGCAACTCGCTGACGCGGCGGGCCAGTTCGTGCAAGGCGCTCACTTCTTCCAGGTTGCGCCGCAGCTTGAGCGTGTACCAGGCGTTCTCGAAAGCCGTCGCCGCCTGCAGACAGAACAGGTCGAGGATGCGGCACGTGTCCGAGCGGAAGAGATAGGGTTGGCGGTAGAACACGCCCAGGGCGGCGAAGGTGGTTTCACCGCGCGACATCGGTAGCAGAGCGCCAGCGCGCCCATCCCACAGTTCGGCGAATTCCCGGCGCAGCGCTTCTTCTTCTCGAGCAATGTCCACCACGAAGAGGGCTTCGCCGCTGTTCAACGCTCGCGCCACCAGAGGTGGCCTCTCGCCATCTAGCGCTACCGGCTCGCAGGGTGAGCCGCCACACTGCCAGATTTCGCCCGCCTCCCTAAACTCCGCGCCGATGTACAGGCGCACTTCGTCCGCTCCGAAGAGTTCTGCTGCCGCGCGGGTGAGCGCCTGGGCAATGGCGCGCGGGTCTTGCGAGCCAGCCAGTTCCAGGCTCATGCGGTGCAGGGTTTCCAGCGCGCGCAGCCGCTCGACGGTCTGATCGTGCAGGCGGGCGTTGCGCACGGCGATGGCCACCGCTCCCGCGATGGTCTCCAGCATGTCAATGTCGTCTTGCGAGTAGCTGTGCGGCTCGTAGCTCTGCACCGAGATCACGCCGACGATCTCATCCTGCGCGATCAGGGGCATCATCAGGATGCTGCGCGGCAATTCTCCCTGAATGATCATCTCCGGCGGCAGAGGGTCCGTGGCCGTGTCGTGGATGATCAGCGGGCGGCGTGTGCGCAACACCAGGCCGGTGATGCCCGCCTGCGCGGGCTGGAATTCGTCGGGGCGGGGCTGACCGAAGTCATACGATCCCACCAGATGTACCACATCGGCTTCGGCGTCGTACAGGCCGATGAAGAACGTCGTCGTGTCCATCAGCCGGCTGACGTTCTGATAGACCAGTTCGAGCACGCTGCGCAGGTCTAGCTGACTGATGGCCTGGCTGACCTCATTGAGCACACGGAAGCGCTCCGCCCGGCGTTGCTCGTCCTGGTACTGACGGGCGTTGTGCAATGCTGCCGCGACCTGCGTCGCCAGGGCATGTGCCAGTTCGGCATCTTCCTGGGTGAATTGATGCGGATCGGGACTGTCCAGGTTGAGTTCGCCCATGAACTGCCCGCCGTGAACCAGCGGCGCGCCCAGCCAACTGCGAATGAGGCGGCCATGGGGCAGCCGCACCCAGCGCGGATCGGTCTCGGTGTCGTCAATGAGCACAGGCCGACCGGTCTCGCGCATGATCTTGCTGGTGATGAATTCGGGCAGGTGATCTTCGATCCGTGCATGGAAGTGCTCGATCTGATCAGCTACCCAGCGTCGCACCATGATCGAGCCGTCGCGTTCCAGCACGTAGAAAGTGGCGACTGCGCAGGGGATCAGCCGGTGAATCTCGCGCAGCACCGTGTCTATGAGTTGCTCGACATCGAGCATGGCAGCGACCGCAGCCTGAATGGCGTAGAGGGTCGCCAGGCGGTCGCTCACCCGCTCGATAACGTGGTGCAGCACCAGGAATTCGTCGCGACCAGGCAGACGCCACGCCGACGCGCGAATGGGGATGCGGCGGCCCTGGGCGGTCTGCATGACCAGGGGGAAGGTGTCGGACAGGCGCGCCGGATCGCGCACCAGGGCCTGCCAGCGGGCCTGCACGGCTGGCCGATTCTCCGGCGCGGCGAAGCGCAGCGCGTTCTGCCCGATGACATCCTCGACTTTGTACCCGTAGTAGGCAGCCGTAGCGGGCGTGATGAAGCGGATCGTGCCGTCCGCCGCGACGATGGTGACCGCGGCAGAAAGCTCGCCAGTGGAATCAAACGCATCGAGCGAGAAGGAGTCAGTGGCCTGGGTCATGCGCGGCCATCCTCTGCCACCTTCTGGGCAGGACAAACTGTCCGTTCACGGGCCTCCGGTCGCTCAAATCGAGGGACTTATGCGATTATCAGATTACAATCATACAGCGGAATCAGCTAACGCGCGAAGGACAAACGGTAAGCATTTTACAGGATTGGCCCGCTTATGCTATAAAGCGAGAGGTAGGAGAGCAGCTCAGTCACCCGGAGAGTGAGGGGTCATGTCGGAGCACGCCTGGGAGAATTTCCTGATCGCCGCACAAGGGGGGCAGCCCGATCGGGTGCCGGTCGCGCTGGGAGTGGATGGGGGCTTCATCGCTGGCGCGTTTGGCATGAATACGCTGGACTTCTTCATGTATCCGGATCGCTGGCTCAACGCCTATCTGACCCTGAGCGCCCGCTTTCCGGAGGTGATTTTCCTGCCAGGTTTCTGGGTGGAATATGGCATGGCTACCGAACCGAGCGCCTTCGGGACGTCGGTGCTCTGGCGACAGGATCAGGCTCCGGCCATTCGTCACCTGACGCTGCCTGTCTACGCCTGGCGGCAATTGCCCCGCCCCGACCCCTATTCCGATGGGCTGATGGCGCTGGTGTTGCGCCGTTACTGGAACCTGGAACATGAAGGGGAGTTGCCCGAACCGTATCGCATCCGCTTTGTGGCGGCGCGCGGGCCGTTCACCATTGCCACGCACCTGTTCGGCGCGACCAATTTCCTGGGAGCGCTGGCCGGAGGCGATGAGGGCGGCGCGGCCTTCGACGCGCTGGAAATCCTGGCCGACACCACCATCCGCTTCTTGCAGGCACAACTGGGCTGTCTGCGCGAACCGTGGGGCGTGATGGTGTTCGACGATGCGGTGGGCATGCTCTCGCCCGCCCTGTTTCAGGCGGTGGGCAAACCGATTTTGCAGCGCATCTTCGCCGCCTTCGAGGGGCTGATCCGCATCTATCACAACGACTCCCCCTGTCAGCATCTTTTCCCCTATTTCGGCGACCTGGGGTTCGAGGTGCTGCACTTCAGTCATCGTATTCCCCTGGCCGAAGCGCGCGCCGCGCTCGGCCCGACCATCGCCTTAATGGGCAACGTGCCGCCCATCGAGGTGATGATGAATGGCTCGCCGGAACAGGTGGAGGCGGTGGCCCGCGACTGCATCGCACAGGTTGGCGGCACGGGTCTGATCCTGGCTCCTGGCGGGGGCACCAACGCTGGCACGCCCGCCGAAAACATTGACGCGCTGGTGCTGGCGACGCTGGACTGAGCCACTCCCCCGTTGCGATAATCTGGCACAGAGTCCGTATCTGTCGCTGACAACCTTTGCATGCACCCCGAAACGCTGCTGATCGTCTTCGATGGCGATTGTGGGCTATGCCAGGCGGCACGACGTTGGGCACAGCGCCGCGACCGACAGCATCGCCTGTCTTTCGTACCCTATCAGGCGGCGGACCTGGAACGCCTCGCCCCTGGGCTGACGGCAACGCAGGCGGCGCGGGCGCTCTATGCCATCGCGCCGGACGGGCGACGCTTGCGGGGGGCGCGCGCCGTCTTCGAGACGCTGCGCCATCTGCCCGGCTGGTGGGGATGGGTGGGCCGCGTGGGCGCATGGACACCCGTCAGCCTGCTGGCCGAACCGTGTTACCGGCTGGTGGCGCGTCATCGCGCCCGCCTGTCGCGGTGGCTGGGGTTGACGCAGTGTCGGCTTGAGCCGCCCGCCGAACGTCCGTGACACGGGTGTCGCGGCGTTGTTAGGAGCGCACAGATACCAAGAGCGCAGAGCACACCACAGAGGTTCGTCTGTGTCCTCTCTGCGGCTCAGTCTCTGCCGTCAGGGGCAGAGAGGCCGCCCTCCAGCAGAGCGCGGACGGCAGCGCCGGGGTCGAGTTCGCGGCGCAGGATGCGTTGAACGGTCAGTTCCAGAGTCTCTGGGGGGCGCTCCGCCAGCAACTGCGCCAGCAACGCCTCGCGCAGCCGGGCCAGCAGTTCGGCTTCTACGCGCTGCCGCTCGCGGTCGGCGATTTCGCCTGTTTCGCGCAGGTGTGCCTGATGGCGATCCAGCGCGGCGAGCAGGTCGTCAATGCCCTTGTGCTCGGTAGCGACCGTCTCGATCAGGGGCACCATCCAGCTATCGAAGACGGGTTCGGCGGCCTGGATGGCCCCTGCGCCATGATGCCCCACGGTCTGCAGACGATGACCGAGTTCCAGCATGGCCCGCAGGGCGCGGACGGTGTTCCGTGCGCCGGGGCGATCGGCCTTGTTCACCACCAGGATATCGGCGATCTCCAGGATGCCCGCTTTGATCGCCTGCACGTCGTCGCCCAGGCCGGGCGCTTCCACCACGACAGTGGTGTGCGCCATGCGCGCGATCTCTACTTCGCTCTGGCCTGCGCCGACCGTCTCGACCAGGATCACAGCGAAGCCTGCCGCGTCGAGCACGCGCACCACGTCACCGGTGCTCGCGGCCAGGCCGCCCAGGCTGCCGCGCGAAGCCATGCTGCGGATGAACACACCCGCGTCGCCCGCCAGATCGATCATGCGCACGCGGTCGCCCAGCACCGCTCCGCCGCTGAAGGGGCTGGTGGGGTCTACGGCGACGATGCCCACCGTCTG
>DDBP01000167.1 GCA_002332795.1 Anaerolineales bacterium UBA2029
CAGCACCGCACCCTGGTAGTTGTTCGAAATGATCTGCGCCGCCGCTATCCCCGTCGCATTGATCTCCCGGTCAATCAGAAACGTCGGTATCCCCGCGTCCTTCGCCTTCTGCACCGCCGCTATCGAGGCGTCCGCCCCCGCGTTGTCCACTATGATCGCCTTCGCCCCCTGCGCTATCGCCAGGTCGAAATGCTGATCCTGCAACGCCGGGTCGTCATTGTGAATCAGCACCAGCGTCTCATACCCCAATGCCTCCGCCGCCGCCTGCGCCGAGTCCGCCTCCGCCTTGAAGAACGGGTTGTCGTGCGCCGGCGTGATGATCACGATCAGCCCCTTGCTCTCCTGAGCCAGAGCGGGCGTCGTCGCGGGGATCAGCGCGGCCACCATAGCCAGCGCCATCACCAAAACGAGCAGTCTTGAGAATTTCTTGTGCAACATCTTGCGCTCCTGTTCGCTAGACATAGCTAAGTGACAGATACAGGTGTAGTTGTTGCTGACAAATCGCCGAACTCTCTTTCGTGCCAACACCTCCTTTTGCCTGGCAGGCAGGGCTAGCGCTTGCGCTCCTGCAACTGCTGCTGCACCTGATCGATGATGACAGCCAGGATGATGACAAAGCCGGTGATGACCATCTGCCAGAACGAACTCAGGCCCTCCAGGATCATGCCGTTGCGCAGCACGCCGATGACGAACGCACCGACGATGGTGCCCAGGATGGTGCCGCGCCCTCCCGCCAGCGACGTGCCGCCGAGCACCACCGCAGCGATGGCGTTCAGTTCCCACGTTTCGCCTGTGGAGGGGTGCGACGCCACCAACTGCGAGGTGACGATCAACCCCACCACCGCCGCGCAGAAGCCGCTGATCACATAGGTCATCAGGGTGATGGTCTTGACCCGCACCCCAGAAAGCTCAGCGGCCCGACGGTTGCCGCCGATGGCATAGACCTGCCGCCCGAAGGGGGTCTTCTTGGTGATGAAGATGGCCAGCAGCCCCATGGCGATCATGATCCAGATCGAGTAGGGCAGGCCCAGGAAGCTACCTGCTCCCAGCTTGGGGAAGCCGGTGTTGTGCAGTTCGGGCTTGCCGATCAGGTTGGGGAAGGTCGCGCCATTGTTGCGCAGCAGCGAAAAGCCGCGCGCCATGTAGAGCGTGCCCAGCGTGGCAATGAAGGGGGCAACGTTGAAGCGGGTGATCAGAATGCCGTTGATCAACCCAACCAGCATCCCCACCAGGATCGCGATCAGACCCACGATCCAGACGTTGAAGTAGACCACTTTGTTGAGCGGTTCGAGCACCAGCCCTTCGTTGATCAGGCCGCCGGCAATCATGCCCGTCAGCCCCACGATCGAGCCGACCGACAGGTCAATGCCGCCGGTGAGGATGACGAAGGTCATGCCAATGCCCAGGATGGCGTTGATGGCCACCTGCTTGGCCAGGATGATCTGATTGCTCTCTTTGGTGAACGGCTCCGACACGATGGTGAAGAACGCAACCAGCAGGATCAGCGCAATGAAAGCCCGTAACTGAACCAACACCCCCTGCACCGTCAGGCGTCCGCCAAATAGCCTGGTCACTCTCACGGTTTCGGTCGGCTGAATCTTCGCGTCGGCCATGCTTCAAGAATCCTTTCGTACCAGTTCGTGACCGATGGCCGAGGCTTCTACCAGCGCCTGCTGCGTGGCCTCGGCGCGTTGCAATTCACGGGTGATCTTGCCTTTGGACATGACCAGGATGCGGTCGGCGATGGCCATGATCTCCTTCAACTCTGTGGAGACGAAGACGATGCCCAACCCCTGCGCGGCCAACCGCCGGGCCAGGTCAAAGATTTCCTGCTTGGCCCCCACATCAATGCCGCGCGTCGGTTCGTCCATCAGCAAGACTTTCGGCTCGGTGAGCAAGCCTTTGGCCAACACCACCTTCTGCTGATTGCCCCCGCTCAACGACGCTACGGGGTACTGCGGGTTGGCGACCTTGATGGCCAGATCGCTGATCATGCGGCTGACGCTGGCGTTCTCCTTGGCGCTCGAAAGGAAGAAGCGCCGCAGGTAGCGCTTGAGGCTGGCCAGCAGCATGTTGTGCGCCACAGAGAGTTCGGGCACAAGTCCTTCGCGCTGACGGTCTTCCGGAATGAGCACCAGGCCCTGAGCAATGCGCTGATCAATGCCTCCGCTCAGCTTCTTGCCCGCCAGCCAGACGTTGCCGGTAGCCTGGGGGCGCAGCCCCATCAGGCACTCGAACAGTTCGGTGCGCCCGGCTCCCATCAGGCCGTAGATGCCCAGAATCTCGCCCGCACGCAGCGTGAACGACACGTCCGATAGCAGTTCTCCACCGCCCGGCTTGGGCAGGGAGATGCCTTCGACCTGCAGGATCACGTCGCCAAAGGGATGCTGTGGCGCGCGGTAATCGCTGGCCGCGTCGCGCCCGACCATGCGCTCGACAATCCAGGCGAGATTGACCTGCGACATGGGCGCTTCGGCCACCTTGTGACCGTCGCGCAGCACGGTGATGTAGTCGCCGATCTGCAGCAGTTCTTCCAGCTTGTGCGAGATGTAGATGATGGTGACGCCGTTGGCCTTCAGTTCTTCGATGACCTTGAACAGGACGCGCACCTCCGCATCGCTGAGCGCCGAAGTTGGCTCGTCCATGATCAGGATGCGCACGTCGAGCGCCAGCGCCTTGGCGATCTCCACGACCTGTTGCTGCCCGATGCGCAGGTCCTGCACCAGCACTTTGGGGTCAATGGGATGTTCCAGGCGCTCCAGCAGGGCGCGCGCCCGGCGTTCTTGCTCCTGCTGCTGAATGACCACCCCACCGCGCGTCAATTCGTGGGCGATGAAGATGTTCTCGCTCACGTTGAGGTTGGGGAACAGGTTCAGTTCCTGATAGATGATGCCAATCCCCAGGTGTTCGGCTTCGCGGGGAGAACGTGGGGCGATCTCGCGCCCTTCCAGCAACAGCCGTCCTTCGGTGGGCTGCTCCACGCCCGCCAGGATTTTCATCAGGGTGGACTTGCCCGCCCCGTTCTCGCCGACGAGCACGTTGACCTTGCCCCGGTATACGTTGAAATCCACCTTGTCCAGGGCCACCGTGCCGGGATAGACCTTGGTGATCTGCTCCGCCCGCAAGATCACGTCGTCCAGCAGCACGCCTTCAGGCGCGGCCATCGTCTGCGCGGCCATCAGTCCCCCACCTCAAGCTCGACCGGCACCACCACAATGTTGTCGCGGCTTTCCAGGGTGAACGCCCCGATGAAACGCACTGGCTTGCCGACATATTGGGCCGGATCAATGCCACTGATGGCATCGGGTGACTCGACCCCCAGCGCAGCGGCGATATGCTGCACGATGCGCTCGCCCATGGCGTTCGCCACGCCGGCGAACTCCTGCTGATTGGTGAAGTTACCGTATTGAATGAAGCCCACCGCATCGCGCACACCGGCTCGCTGACTGATCTTGATGAGCGGGCCGATGGTCAACGTCAGGTCGGGCGTGCCATCGGGCGGGTTGAGATCAACGCTGGCAATACCGGAGCGGGAAGACGTGTCTATGGCGGCGATCACACCCTCGCCGCGCACCATGAAACTGTATGGCCCCGTGCCCGACCGGTGCCCGAAGCGGGCGATGGTGCCCTGCTCGTCGGCGCTGAGCTGCGCCAGCAGGTCGGTCAGTTCCTGGGCCTGCTCGCGGTACGTGGGCAACACGCGCGATTCCCAGATTTCTTCTACATAGGCTTCGGGGCTGAAACCAGCTTTCAGACCCTGGTCTTCTTCCAGCGTGCGCACAGTGGCAATCACGCAGCCACTGAGCCACACACTCAGCAGCGCCAGCGCCACCAACAGCGCACCAGTCCTGAGAGGGGGCCGATCAAGCAGAGCCATCGAGCTACTCCTCGTCCTGCAACAAGAGGGAAGGCGAACACAGAGAGGGTAACAAGAGGTGGTGCGAGTACATATTCCCGAACGATCCACTTGATTTGAATAATTATTCATCCTATAATGAATATGCAAAATCACTATCAGTGTATAGCACCTTGACCAGCCTGTCAAGTCATTCAAATGATTGGGTGCATGCAAAATGTGTCAGGCAGTTTGCTACTTTTTGGTTTACCTCACCCCCACTCGGCGCTGATGCGCCTTGTCGCCCCCTCTCCACACGCGGAGAGGGGGGTTTAGTTACGCGCTTACTCCCCCTCTCCGTGTATGGAGAGGGGGCAAGCCAAGCGCAGCGAGGCTGGGGGTGAGGTTAACCAGGCGAGCCAATCTTAACGCTTGCTCTGGCCCTGTCCGCTCCTGAAGTCGCCAGGCAGAGGGGATTGAGGGGTGAGGGGCAGATGCTGCACGAAAGTTCATAA
>DDBP01000168.1 GCA_002332795.1 Anaerolineales bacterium UBA2029
CAACAGGTCGAGAGCGCTACGGCTCCGCAAGCCGCACCTGCTGCCGCAGAAAGCACACCTGTTCCTGAAGCCACCTCTGTGCAGGCGGCTGAAGCAGCGGCTCCGTCGCAGGCTTCGGCTGCGCCCTCAGCCGAGGCAGAGCGCTTCGAGCAGGTCGAGCAACAGGTCAAAGTCCTGCGCGAGAAATACCGCGCGGGCGAGATCAGCCGCGAACAGTTACAGAACGAGCTGCGCGGCCTGATGATCCTGGACGATCAGGGCCGCTGGTGGATGATCGGCCTGGAATCCAACCGCTGGTACTACTACGACGGCCAGAGCTGGATCGCCGCCGATCCGCCCGGCTATGCTCAGCGCATCCGTGGCAGCGCGATCCGCACAGAAACGGGCGTGCAGCAGGTAGTCGTCGAGGCGGCGGCAGGGCTGACGGGCGACGAAGTCACGCTGGATTCGCTCGAAGTGGAAGGCGCTGAAGATAGCGCCCCGCTCCCACAGCGTGTCCCGCTGGAAGACCCCGGCGCGACGCTCGTCTCGCCCAACACGCCTTTCCTGGAGCCGGTGCGCCGCTCCGAAGCGCCGACCCTGCCCAAGTCGCGCGAAGTGGACGCCGCCGCTGCGAATGTGATCACGCATCCGCGCGGCCCGCTGGGAGCAGCCGATCTCACCCCCGGCGAACAAACGCTCGTGCACGGACGGCCACTCGACGCCGACGTGACCATTGTGCGCGGCGCGCGCGGAGCCGACCTGACCGACAAGCGAGCCACCCAGGAAACCCCCGCCCCGCCCAAACCGCCGCTGGGCGGCTTCCCACAGCCGGACTACAGCGCAGCGCTCGGCGTCGCCCGCAACCGCAACACCTATGTACGCTGGGCTATTCGCTTCGGCGTCTTCGGGACTATCGGCGGCATGGCGCTGGCCCTGCTGATCCTGTTGCTGATCATCGGTTACTACCTGTACAAAGTGGATCAGTATGCCGAGGCAGTGGACTCCTTGCGCACGCGCGCTTCGGCCTTTGAGACGACGCTGATCCTCAACGCACAGGGCGCAACGCTGGCCGAGTTCAACAACCCCGACACCGGCCTGCGCAAAGAAGTGCCGCTCGAACAGATTTCGCCCTGGCTGATTCATGCGACCATCTCCACGGAAAACGAGACCTTTTACTCCGATCCAGGCTTCAGCGTGCTGGCGATCGTGCGGGCGGCGGTGCAGAACCTGCGCGCAGGCAGCACCATCTCGGGTGCCAGCACCATCACGCAGCAACTGGCGCGCGCCCTGGTGCTGGAGACCGAGTTCGCCTATCAGCGCACTGCCGAGCGCAAGCTCGTCGAGGTCATCGTCGCCTCGGAAATCCGCCGTAAATACACCAAGAACGAGATTTTGGAGATTTATCTCAACGAGATTTTCTACGGCAACTTCGCCTATGGCATTGAAGCCGCCGCGCAGACGTATTTTGACAAACCGGCCAGCGAACTGAACCCGGTCGAGGCCGCTTTCCTGGCTGGTCTGCCGCAATCCCCGGCGACCTACGATCCGGTGGTCAACCGCGAGGCGGCCATCCAGCGTATGCACACGGTGCTGCACCTGATGGCCGAAGCCAACGGGACCGGCTGTATCGCCATTCAGCACGACGATGCCACGCAGTGGGGCGTGCCGCGCGGCGGGTCGCTGTGCATCATCGAACGGCAGCAGCCCGACGGCTCGGTACTGTACTACTACACCACGCCCAATGTGCCGGAGCCGCAGGAACTGACGCTGGAACTGGCCCTGGTGGAAACCAAGACTTTCACCCCGCCAGCCAACGAATTCATTCACCCGCATTTCGTCAACTACGTCTGGCAGCAGCTTGAGGAAACTTACGGGCCGCAGGCGATCTATAGCGCTGGCTATCGGGTCTATACTACGCTGGACGAGAACATTCAGACCATCGCCGAGCGCGCCGTCGCCAGTCAGCTAGGGTCGTTGCAGGCCCGCGGCATCAATGCCACCAATGCGTCGGTCGTGGTGCTGAACTCCAGGAATGGTGCGGTGCTGGCAATGGTCGGCAGCGCGGACTATCGCAACGAGCAGATTGACGGACAGGTGAACGTTGCTTTCACGGCTCAGCAGCCCGGCTCGGCGATCAAGCCCTTCGTCTATCTGACGGCCTTCCTGCCAGACGAACAGGGCCGCTATCTGACTCCAGCCAGCGTGCTGTGGGACGTGCGCACCGACTTCGGCAACAATTACGTGCCTGTCAACTACGACCGGCTCTATCACGGCCCCAAGACCGTGCGCGAGGCGCTGGGCAACTCGCTGAACGTGCCCGCCGTCAAAGCGCTGGAGTTCGCCGGACTGCTGCGCTTCACCGAACTGGCGACGCGCTTTGGCATCCGCTTCCCCCTGGGCAATCCGGTCGAGCGCAACGCCGGTCTGCCCACCGCCCTGGGTGCCGTAGAGGTGCGCCTGTTCGACCTGACTGCTGCCTACTCCGCGCTGGCCAATAACGGCGTGCGGTTCGAACCCTTCTCGATCGTCTACATCGAGGACAGCAAGGGCAACGAAATCTACCGGGCCACTGAGCCGGTCGGCACGCAGATCGTGCCGCCCGAATACGCTTACCTGATCACCAGTATTCTTTCGGACGGCGCAGCGCGGGCCGAAGAGTTCGGGCGCGGCTGGCCGCTGGAGTTGCAGGGCGGGCGACCGGTCGCCGTCAAGACGGGCACCAGCAACGACAGCCGCGATGTGTGGACGTTGGGCTACACGCCGCAGCTCACTGTGGGTGTGTGGGTGGGCAACTCCGACAACACCCCCATGACCGGTCTGACCGGTTATTATGGCGCAGCACCCATCTGGAACGAGATCATGGAGCAGGCTCACGCCGGCCTGGCTATCGAAAGTTTTGCGCCGCCGCCGGGGGTGATGCAGGCCGAAGTCTGCCGCGACTCCGGCACGCTGCCATCACCGGCATGCGCCGGGCGCACTTATGTGGAGATCTTCGCCAGCAGCGCGCCGCCGCCCGGCCCGGACAAAGATATCTTCCGCACCGTGCTGGTAGATACCTACACTCAGAAACTCGCCAGCGATGCCTGCGCCAACGAGGCCGAGCAGAAAACCTTCCTGGTCATCGAGGATCGCTGGGCGTACGAATGGCTCAACAACGACCCGGCAGGCAACGCCTGGCTGGCACAGCGCGGTCTGCAACCGCCCGTCGGTCCACCGCCGACCGAATACTGCACGCCGGGCGAACCGCGCCCCAGCGTGACCGTCGCCGCGCCCGTCCAGGATGCGCAGGTTCAGGGCGTGCTCCAGATCATCGGCTCGGTGAGTATGCCCGGCTTCAGCCGCTATGAACTGCGCTACGGCCTGGGGCACACGCCGACAGCCTTCAGCGAGCCGCTGATCACCGAGTTTGTCGAGCACCGCGAGCCGAACGCCCTGCTGGGGCAACTCGACACCACGGTGTTGCAGAACGGCCCCTATACCCTGCGCCTGATCGTCTACGATCAGTTCGGGCGATTCGTGAAGCGGGACATTCGCATCAACGTCAACAATCTGGCTCCGCCACCGCTGCCCGCGCCCACGCCTGCGCCGACGCTGACGCCCGCCGACGCGAGCCTGGGGTCAGACTGAGCATCATCACAACAGAGTGACAGGAGGGGGCGTACCGCTGGCGGTGCGCCTTTGCCGTTGTTCGCCGTTGAGAGAAAGCTGAACCATGAGTGGTCTGAGCTGGCACGACCGCTACCGTTCCGCACGGGCTGGCGAGCGCGTCTTGCGGCGCATGACGCCGGACGACATTCCGGCTGCCGTCGCCCTGGCAGAGCGTCTGGGGTGGCAACAGGAAGCCACCAACTGGCAACACCTGTTGAGCTGGTCTCCGGACGGCTGCTTCGTGCTCGA
>DDBP01000228.1 GCA_002332795.1 Anaerolineales bacterium UBA2029
CCGCGCTCAGCGCCCCCGCCAGCGCCGACACCGCCCCCCCGCCAGGCGTCGGCGTGCCCGCCGCGACCGCTTCGACAAAGGTGGCGGGCGCAGGGGGCACCGGCTCCACAGCAGGCATCGGACGGGCAGCATCTTCGGGCACGGGCGGTTCAGCGGCGATCAGTTCGGCTTCGGCGGCTTCGGCGCGTTGAATGCGCGTTTCGAGAATCTGGTCGGGGACGAACCTGTCCAGTTGCAGGTACCAGCGCGCCGCCTCGACGAAGAAGTCCTGGGGAGCCAGGCCGATCAGTTCGCTGCAGGTCACCGCTACGCCGTAACGCGCGGCTTCGCGGCGGATCATCTCCATCACGCGGGCGACGGGCGTGCGACGATAGTCGGTGAGGTTCATGGAGACCTGCGCCTGCCCCTCGACCAGGAAGCCCGCCGCCTTGACATAGCGCAGGCCGCCGTTGGAATGGCGCACCGCGCGGGCGATCTGATCGGCAATGCGCACGTCGGGCGTGCTCAGAAACACGTTGAAGGCCACCAGCGGTGCCCGCGCCCCGATGATCGTCGCCCCAGCCGTGCCCAGTTCCGCCGGACCGAAGTCGGGCATCCGCGCGGGGTCAGTGACGATGGCTTCTTTGAGTTGCTCGTACTGAAAGCTGGCATTGCGCAGGTCGGCCAGGTTTTGCCGTTCGGGGCGGGTGGCGGCGTATTCGTAGAGATAGACGGGGATGCCCAGTTCCTCGCCCACGCGCTGCCCCAGGCGACGCGCGATCGCCACGCAGTCGTCCATGGTCACGTCGCGCAGCGGCACGAAGGGCACCACATCGGTCGCGCCCAGGCGCGGGTGCTCTCCGCGGTGCTGTGTCATGTCAATCAGTTCGGCGGCCTGCCGGATGGCGGCGAACATGGCCGCTTCGACCGCTTCCGGTGTGCCAGCGAACGTCACCACCGAGCGATTGTGGTCGGGGTCGCTGGTGGTATCCAGGATATACACGCCGCCTGCCGAGCGCATGGCGCGGACGATGGCCTCGATCACTTCCGGACGGCGGCCTTCGCTGAAGTTGGGAATGCACTCAACCAGTGGTCGTTTCATGGCCCCTGACGGCACGGCTGTTCGCCCGCCGCGCCTACCCCTTTCTGCGGACTGATCAGGCAACAACTCGCAAGCGTAGTAGTGCTACCGCAAGGCAGGGGGTTTGTCAAAATGGGCGTGAAAGGGAGGTGCTTGCAAAATGTGTCAGACAGCTTGCCGCGCTCCGGTTTACCTCACCCCCAGCCTCGCTGCGCTCGGCTCGCTCCCTCTCCAGCCTGGACTGACGAGCGAGGGTGAGGTAAAGCAGGGACAGTCTCTTGTCCAAGATGCGCTCAATGGCTGTCCGCCCCTGAGTCGCGAGGAAGAGGGGACTTAGGGGTGAGGGGAAGATACCGCGCAGGAACTTGTGATAGCCTCCAGGGAGCAACGACGCCGATCCGGGCATGATGAGCTTCGCGACAGATTGTCTTATGGGAGAATTTATTCGTATAATGAAGACAGTGGTGGTCGAGCACCAGTGTTGTCTGTCGCCCATAGGCGGATTGCCCGCCGCTGAGGATCAGGGGGTGTATTCACCGGCGGAACGTGGACAATGAGCACCATCCAGCAGCAGGCATTGTCCATTGCCAGACGCATTTCATCTTTTCTTGCTTAAGGCTTACTTATAGGGTATGGTTGTTGGTGCCGATACGATTCTCAAACAGCACGGATAATCCCTCTTAGGCCAGGTTTGCGCCCGGCATGTTACCCTCGACAGTTGGAAAGGAGAGAGTATCGCCGCGACGCCATATGAGTCCCATGACCTGTTCGGCCCATTTCGTTCCTAGCACGTTCGCACTTGGAGAGTAGAAGGGAGACAAGATGTTTACCCGCAAGCGTTATGCCGCTTTTTCGTTGCTCATCGCCGCGGTGATGGCGCTGTCCTTCGTGACCGTGCCCGGCGGGGTCAAGGCTCAGGGCTTCCAGCCGATGTCCTATTCCGCGCCGGACTGCAGCTACGGGGGCGAAATCTACAAGATCGAGGCGCTCGATGAGCTGACGGTCAAGTTCACGCTGTGCCGCCCGGACCCGGCCTTCCCGTCGAAGGTGGCCTTCTCCGCCTTCTCGATCAACAGCGCCGAGTACCTGGAAGCGACTGGCGGCGGCGGTGACCTGATTGACAAGCCCATCGGCACCGGCCCCTACGTGTTGGAAGAGTGGAAGCGCGGCGACAGCCTGGTGCTCAAGCGCTACGACAACTACTGGGGCGAGCCGGCCAAGACCGAGCGCATCGTCTTCCGCTGGAACTCTGAGGGCGCCGCCCGTTTGACCGAACTGCAGGCGGGCACGGTAGACGGCATTGACAACCCCAGCCCCGACGACTACGAGAAGATTCGCAACGATCCCAACCTGGTGCTCTACGATCGTCCTGGCACCAACATCTTCTACATCGGCTTCAACAACCGCTATCCGCCGCTCAATGACGTGCGCGTGCGCCAGGCGCTGGCCATGGCCATTGACCGGCAGCGCATCGTGGACAACTTCTATCCGGCGGGTACCATCGTGGCCACGCAGTTCATGCCGCCCACCATCTTCGGCTACACACCCGAAGTGACGTGGTATGACTTCGATCCCGAAGCGGCGCGCGCGCTGCTGGCCGAAGCGGGCTATCCGGATGGCTTCACCATTGACCTGTACTACCGCGACGTGTTCCGCTCCTACCTGCCGGAGCCGGGCCGCGTGGCCGAAGACATTCAGGCTCAGCTCAAGGAGAACCTGAATGTGACGGTCAACATCACCGTCATGGAATCCGGCGCGTTCATTGACGCAGCGGATCGCGGCGAGCTGCCGGTGCACCTGCTGGGCTGGAACGCCGACTACCCCGACGCGACCAACTTCCTGGACTATCACTTCGGCGTGGGCGCGTCGGATCAGTTCGGTGACAAGTTCCCCGAAATCACCGAGCCGCTGCAGAAGGCTGCCGCGATCGCCGATCCGGCGGAGCGTCTGGTTTACTACCGCCAGGCCAACCAGGCCATCAAGGACCTGGTACCCATGATCCCGGTGGCGCACGGTGCGTCGGCCACCGCCTTCAAGGCGACCGTCGAGGGCGCGCACGCCAGCCCGCTGGGCAACGAATACTTCGCCGTCATGCAAATCCCTGGCCAGGACACGCTGGTCTGGATGCAGAACGCCGAACCCGTCGGCCTGTACCTGGCAGACGAGACGGACGGTGAGTCGCTGCGCGCTGGCGAGCAGATCTTCGAGTCGCTGCTGTCCTTCGAGGTCGGCGGTACCAACGTGGAGCCGGGTCTGGCCGAGCGCTACGAGGTCAGCGACGATCTGAAGGAGTGGACGTTCTATCTGCGGCCTGGCGTCACCTTCCACGACGGCTCGACGCTCGATGCCAACGATGTGGTGATGTCCTACGTCGTGCAGTGGGACGCGGCGCATCCGCTGCATGTCGGGCGCGATGGCAGCTTCACCTACTTCGCCGCGCTGTTCGATGGCTTCCTGAACCCGCCCGCTTCCGAGTAAACCCGTCCTTCTAACAAAACAGGGGGCGCTTGCGTGCAAGTGCCCCCTGATTTTTCACCGTGCCCCTGTATCCGGCCCTATACGGTCTGCGCCGAGGGCTGACCCTGCTGAGCGTTGCTCAGCGGAAAGGCCATGCCGAAGACGCTGCCCTGCCCCAACCGGCTTTGTACGAACACGCGCCCCCCGTGCTGTTCGACGACCGATTTGACGATGGCCAGTCCCAGCCCCGACCCCCTGATCTCGTGATCCAGGTCCGGCACGCGATAGAAGCGCTCGAACAGGCGCGGCAGGTCTTCGGCGGGGATGCCCGGCCCGTTGTCGCCAACCTCGATGAACAGGTCGTCGTCCCGCACATATGCCCGCACGGTGATGACCCCACCTTCCTGCGTGTACTTGTTTGCGTTACTCAGCAGGTTGGTCAGGGCGCGGTAGAGCCAATTCATGTCCCCCTGGATGGACGGCAACGACTCTGGCACCTCGCAGACGAGCGTCTGTTTGCGCTGCTGAATGGCTGGCCGGATATCGGCCACGCAGCGTTCGATCAGGTCGCGCGCATCAACGGGCTTGCACTGCAGCCCCACGCCACTTTCGATATGTTCCAGGTTGAGCAGGCTGTCAATCAGCGCCTGCATGCGGCGCACGCCTTGCAGGCCGATGTCCACGATCTCGGCACACCCCTCCTGCTGGCCGAATTCCTCCTTGAGCATGGTTAGCGCGTTCATGGTCACGCCCAGGGGATTGCGCAGGTCGTGCGCAGCGTCGCGGATGAAGTTGACGCGCGTCTGTTCGGCCTGACGCAGGTGTGTCACGTCCTGCACCACCATCACCCAGCCTTCGGCCTGACGGTCGCTCTCCGGTTCCTGGTACGAATACACGGGCGAGACAATGGCCGACAGGAAGCGCCCATCGTCCAACGTCACCTCGAAGACTGTGTTGGCTCCGCCCTCTTCGCTCATGGCGCGGCGCAGGCCGGCCCGCAGCTTGGGGTGCAGCGGAGCCTGACGCAGCGGCAGGCCGACGAGTTCGGCGCGGCGCAGGCCGAAGAGATGCTCCGCCGTGGCGTTGACCAGGTTGATCCTGCCGTGATTGTCGGTGGCGATGATGGCGTCCCCGGTTGAGTTGAGAATGGCTTCCAGGCGGCTGGACTGCTCTTTGATGCTTTCGTAGAGGCGGGCGTTGTCCAGCGCCACCCCCACCTGATCGGCGATGACCCGCAGCACGCTGATCTCGTCGTCGCTGAACTGATAGGGCTGATGATTCATGACGCTGAGAATGCCCACCACACGCCCCCGCGCGTGCATGGGCACCAGTGCCATGGCCTGCACGCCCTCGTCGGCAAATTCCGGCACGGCCAGGCGGGGGTCGCCGGAGAGGTCGCCAGTGACCAGCACCTCGTCGTTGGCCACCACATAGCCGGACATGCCCTTGCCCAGAGGGATGCGCATGGGCTGCGTCACGAAGTCGTGCCGCCAGCCGTGCTGCGCCCGCAAGACGAGTTCGCCCGCCGCCTCGTCTACCAGGCTGATGCCCGCCGAATCCACCGGGATCACTTTCAGGATAGCCCTCAGCGCCGTCTGGAGCGTGACCTGCAAGTCCAGCGACTGACTCACCGCCGCCGCCACCGTGTTCAGGGCGGAGAGCTGATCCACGCGGCGGCGGATTTCTTGCGAGAGCTGCTGGTTGCGCTGCAACAGGCTATCTACGTCGGGCACTTCGGGTGTCTCGCTCATGAGCACAGCTCCACCAGCCGGGTTCACGGTTTAACAACGGTAATCTGTTTTTATCTTAACACGAAACCAGACGGGCCGTAGCGCCTTTAGAGCGTGTTATGCACTTTTTGCCCTCATCCCCCGCCCGGCGCGGCGGGCTGAGGGGGCGCGCCGCGCGAAGCGAGGCGGGGTGATGTCAACCAGGCGAGCCAACCTTAACG
>DDBP01000049.1 GCA_002332795.1 Anaerolineales bacterium UBA2029
AGTCGCGAGGGAGAGGGGATTGAGGGGTGAGGGCCAGATACAGCGCGAAAGTTCATAACAGCCTCTAGCGCACGTCCACCGACCGCCTGGTACCAAAGTACCAGCACAACTCACCGAAACCTTTTGCGCCCTCCTCCGTCGGATAAAGCAGATAGTCGGCTGAAAAATGGCGCGAGCCTGCGCCAGCCAACCCATACAGTTCCAACAAGGAGGACAACATGACCGCACCATCACGTACCCGCCTGATCTGGGCGACGCTCGTGCTGGCCCTGATGGCGCTGGCGATGCTGGCCATTACCGTGCCCTTCGCCCTGGCCCAGGATTCCCCTGGCGAAGTCGAGGTCGTCGGCGTGATCGGGTCTATCGAGCGCCTCACGACCATCACCGTCAATGGCCTGCGCATTCAGATCGCTGGTGCAGAGATCAAGACCACGATCAGCATCGGCGCAGAGGTCAAGGTCGAAGGCACCCTGCAGCCCGACGGCACCATCCGCGCCCGTCAGGTGAAAGCCGCCGCAGAAGACGACCTGTTGCCCGGCGAGATCGAGATCGTCGGGGCGCTGCAGGCGCTCACTCCCACGACGGCTACGGTGAACGGCCTGGTCTTCGACATCTCCGTTGCCGAAGTGCAGCCCGGCCTGGCCGCGGGCGTCGCGGTCAAAGTGCACGCCCGTCTGGGCGACGGCGGCGTGTGGATCGCCCGCGAGATCGAACGCTTTGTAGCCCCGCCAGTCACTGGCAGCCCCGCCCCCACGATGACTCCTCCGGCAGGGCATCGGCCCATCCCCGCTGGCGCGGACTGCACGCAGTGTCACGACAGTCAGCCGCAGGTCACCCCGGCTGCGGGCCTGGTCAAGGTAGACGATGGCGGGCTGGAGATCATCGGCACGCTGGAAGACATGGGCACGGGCTACGTGGTGGTCGGTGGACAGCGCTTCGACACGACCGGCGCGGAGATCAAGGGACAGTTGGTTGTCGGCATGCTGGTGAAACTGGAACTGACCCGCCTGGATAGCGGCATCCTGGTCGCCCGCGAGATCAAGCCCACCCTGTTCAGCGATGACAGCGGTGATGATAGCCTGGATGATGGCGACAGCGACGACAGCGGCGATGACAGCGCCGACGACGGAGATAGCGACGACGGCAGTGACGACAGCGCTGCCGGCGCGGTAGCCTGCGCCTTCGAGATCAAGGTGGCGTCCGCCAACGTGCGCAGCGGCCCCGGCACGGGCTACGACGTGATCGGCTACGCCCTCCACGATCAGAAGCTGTCCGTCGTGGAAATTGACAGCACCGGCACTTGGATCAAGGTCGCCTTGTCTGGCGGTGCACAGGGCTGGCTGGCCCTCAGCGTAGGCGAACTGGACGACGATTGCAGCGGCCTGCCTGTGGGCGACGAAGTCTTCAAAGACGACGATCACAGCGGAGACGATGACAGCCGCGACGACAGCGCCTTCGGCGACGATCACAGCGACGACAGCGGCGATGACGATCACGGTGGAGACCGCATGGACGACAGTCGCGACGATGATAGCGGCGACGATCACGGCGGCAAGAGCGGTGACGACCGTGGCGATGACGATCACGGCGGCGACGATGATCACGGGGGTGACGATCACGGCGGCGACGACTAGGCTTCGCCCCGCCTGGGGAGGTTCTCCCTGGCCCGCGCCTGTCGGTTCAGGGAGAACCGCGTTTGTTTGGGGTGTGAGGATGTACAGAGGCTGGCAACGACTCGCCTAGCATGGTTGCGAGATACACGATACCCTGTCGGGCAGGGACAAACCGAACACAGGAGGCAAAGAGAATGTTCGGCAGATTGCGGCAGAACTGGAAACGCGGGTTGGCCGTGGCGCTGGGGACACTGATCGTGCTCTTTGGGCTGATTCAGTTGGTGCCCGTAGACAAGACCAACCCGCCCGTGCTCAGCGAGCCGACGTGGGATTCGCCGGAGACACGCGCTCTGGTCAAGGCGGCCTGCTTCGATTGTCACAGCAACGAGACAGTCTGGCCCTGGTATGCCAGGATCGCCCCTTCGTCGTGGTTGCTGGCCCACGATGTAGAAGAAGGGCGGGGCGAACTCAACTTCTCGGAGTGGACGGGTCAGCAAGAAGAACTCGATGAGATCGTCGAGGTAGTGCGCGAGGGCGAAATGCCGCCCTGGTACTACGCGATCATGCACAAAGAGGCACAGCTTTCGGACGCTGAGAAACAGGCGCTCATTGACGGTCTGACGCGCACCCTGGGCGCAGGCCAGGCGGCAGCGAGTGACACTCACGACGACGACTGAGCGCAGGCGGTCAGAATTGCCGCCCTGTACCTGACACAGGAGCGTTGCCTTCGCCCCCGGCCTGGGCACACCCCGGCATCCGTTCCAGGCGGGGGCGAGGTCAACCGGGCGTGACTGTGCACACCCCTGGCAAGATGCGGGCGTTGCCCGCCTTCGGCCCGCTCTATACAATAGCGGCATCCGGCTCATGGACACTGGAAAAGGCACGATGCTCCCCTTGCTGCTGCTGGCGCTCCCCGATCTCCCCGACGAAGATCGCCTGCTGACACAGGCCCGCCGGGGCGACCGCAAAGCCATTGCGCGCATCTACGACAGCTTCTTCGAGCCAGTGTACCGTTTCATCCGCTGGCGTGTGGACGACCCGGCAGTGGCCGAAGACCTGACCAGCGAAGTGTTCCTCAAGTTTCTGGCCGCGCTGCGCAGCGAGCACGCCCCCCGCGACAGCCTGCGCGGGTGGCTCTTCCGGGTGGCGCGCAATGTGCTACACGATCACTACCGCGGGGCGACCCCCGTCAACGAGCTGGACGACAGTCTGCCGCTGCTCGCAGAAGGCGATATGGAAAGCGACCTGCAGGCCAGGCTGGACGCCGAACGGGTGCGGCGGGCGCTGGCGATGCTGGCTCCCGATCAGCAGGAAGTGCTGATCCTGCGCTTCGGGCAGATGATGAGCCTGCAAGACACCGCCGAGAGCATGGGCAAGAGCATCAGCGCCATCAAATCGCTGCAATTCCGCGCCGTTGACACATTGCGTCGCCTGTTGGCCGAAAGCGAGCCGGAGGCAAGCCATGGCCTCATATGATCTGTTCGACGCCTTCAACGATTGCGTAGACCGGCTCAACGCGGGGCAGAGCCTGGAAGACTGCCTGCGCGCTCACCCGCAGCACGCCGAACGGCTGCGCCCCCTGCTGGAAACGGCCCTCCTGGTGCAACGCGCCCGACCGGCCATCCCGCCAGGAGCGCAGGCGCGGGTACGGGCGCAGGTGTTGCGGGCGGCTCCGCCCTCTGCGACACGGTTTCGCTTCGTGCCTTCCGGGCTGGCGCTGGCGGCGGCGTCGGTGCTGGTGATCGCCTTCGTGCTGGCGATGGTCTTGATGAACCGCCGCGCGCCGGGGCCGTCGCTGCGTCCGGAACTGACCATGTCTCCCTCGGCCACGGCCTCGCCGACCCTGGCGGACACGGCGACTGTTGCGCCGTCGGCCACGCCCACGACGCCCGCCCCGACGGCCACCGTCACCGCCAGCGCCACAGCAACAGCTACCATCACGGCAACGGCGACGGTGACCACCTCACCTAGCCCTACGCCGACGCACACTGCCCCCACCGTCACAACGGCCCCGGCGCGCGCCTGCACCTTCACCGTCGTGCCCACGTCGATCAACCTGCGCAGCGGGCCGGGCACAGGCTATGCCATCGTCGGCTATGGCTTCTCCAGCGAAGTCTTCACCGTGATCGCCCGCCATCCCAGCGGTCTATGGTTCCAGATCGCCCGCACGCAGGGCGAAGCCTGGGTCGCCGCCAGCGTCGGGACGCTCGGCGGTGACTGCGCAACGCTGCCGATGCTGGACACCCCCCTGCGCGAAGGCGCAGGCGCGGTCGCGACGGTCACGCCGGTGCCGGGCGGCGGCGCTCCTCCTCCGCCCCCTGGCGGTGCAGTCAGCCCGACGCCGGACGACGACGAGCCACATGATGGCGAAGACGACGGGGGACACGACGACGGGGGCGATAGCAAAGACGACGACTCGCACGACAAGCCGGATGACGACTGACACGTATCGGGCGGGCGTGTTCAGCCGGTGAGAAACAACGCCAGCGCCGCGATCGCCGCCCAGGTCAGCAGCAACACCAGCAACAATATCAGCGCGTCGCGCGGGCGCAGGCCAGCCATGCGGCGAGGCGCAGGGGGCAGTCGCTCCGCTGCTGGCAAGGGGGGAGCGACCGCGCTCGGCGGGGCAGACGGCGGCAGTTCAGTCTCCGGCGAGGGGGCGGGCGGCGATGCCGTTTTCAACCAGGCCAGCACCTCGTCCAGCGCCGCGTCGAAACTCTCTGTCTCGGTGACCGGAGATATGTCCCCTGGGCCTGCTGAGGTGACGGGCGGCGTCTCCGGCTCTGCTGGCTCCGGCGGAGCAACAGGTTCGGCGGGCGGTGCGACGGGACGGGATCGGATGGTCACTGGCTCTGGCCTCGCCCCCGGCCAGTGATGCGACAGCAGCGTCACTTCCGCTCCTACCCTCTCACCGCGCACGACTTCCAGAGGGTGCGTCGCCTCGACCAGCGGTTGCCCGGCCTGCCAGACGGTGAAGCGCAACATCACCGCGCCGACCTGATGCGGCGTGAGCGCAAACCATACGGGCAGCGGATCACTGCCCGGCGACAGAGTCGCGCGGACGGGCGGCGTGTGCACCGTGCACCCCTCCGCTGTCAGCCGCACCTCGACCGCACCCGCGCTGAGCAGTCCCCTGGCCCGCGCCTGACAGGGCACGGGGGTGGGCGCGGCCTCGTCGTCGCCCCAACCGCCTGACCGCAGGCCGATCAGGCGGCGCAGCGCTTCGATGGAAGGGGGCGGACTGTCGGTCTGCGCCAGCCATAGCGCCGCCCGCAACGGGTACCCCATGGCCCCCGTGCGCGGCGCTGCCGTATCCAGCCGGACACTCAGCGGGCCGCGCGGCCCCAGCCGGGGTTCACTGGCGCGGGCGAAGTGCGCCGGGACATGCCAGTGCACCGTCCGGCGCAGCGCCCGCCGCCCCTGTTCGAGCGCCCCGGCGATCGGCTGACCGTCCAGCAGCGCCAGGTAGAAGGTCTGCCAGAAGGTCAACGCTTCGTCGGGGGGCAGAACGCCCTGCAAGGCGATCACGTCGGGCACGCCCGCCAGCACCAGCCAGGGCGCGGCGCCCGCGGGCAAATCGTCCGGAGCGGCATAGCGTGCAGCCCCGCCCAGGGCTACCAGCCGCACAGCCCCTCCCCGCAACGCCGCGGCGATCAGCTCCGCGTCCACCGGGTCGGAAGCGTCGCGCTCGCCCACGAAGATCAGGCGACCGGTGCGGGTCAGCGCCGCGTGCCCCTCGAAATGCAGGAGGTGCGGCCCGCCCGCCAGCAACCAGTCCATGAAGGCGTCCCAGGTCGGCGGTAGCAGATAGGCCAGATCGAGTTGCCCGAACTGCAAGGGCATGGTCAGCGCCTCGGCCAGCGCCTGGTATTGCGGCACCAGGACGGGCTGGTCGGCGGGGTGCGCGGCGACGTACAACATGTCGCAGGGCGGGCGGAGCGCCCCGGCGGGCGGCGGTTCCGGGCAGAGCAGCGCGCGCCGCAGCGTCACTGCACCGGTCTGCAGGGGAAAGCGCGTGCCGTCGTGCAGCAGTTCCCAGGGATAACGGGCCATGCGCACCGCCGCGCGGTCGAAGCGCAGTTCCAGTTCCAGCGGGACGCCCTGCACAGTCGCTTCGGCCAGCGCCGCCCGATAGACCTCCTCCAGCGGGCCGGGGAACAGCGCGCGGAACAGCCCGCGCCCGACATCCTGGTGAAAGGTCGGCTGACTGGCCATGCGCAACACGTCTTCTAGGCGCTGCAACACCACATGCGCCGTCTGACCAGCGCCGTAGGGCGCGTCGTGCACGGTCACCGACAGCCCCTGCTCTTGATCGTTCAGTTGCAGCACCACCCGTGGCGCGCTTGTCGCCATGGCGTCCCCTTTCCGGCACATGCCCCATTCTAGCCGTGCCAACGGGCCGTGCAAGTGAGAGGGAGTAGATAGTTATCAGTTATCAGTGATCAGTTGGTAGTTGGTAGTTGGTAGTTGGCAGTGAACAGCGGGCTGTTACAGGCATGGCTGCCGCGAACACAGGGTGGAAATTGTGCAACTGACAACTGAGAACTGCGAACTGAAAACTATGAACTGTGAACTGAAAACCATGAACTGCCGACTGAAAACCCCTCCCTGGAGCACACTATGCCTTCGGGACAAGACTGGCGCAACCGCCATGAGCCAAAGTGCGTTATAGTCATGGGTGCGCGATATGAGCCTGCCGCAGACGACAGATCGGCACGCATATGGGGCGTGGAGCCAGAAGGCGGATCGCAGATGAGAAACTGGTGGCAAGATCACCTGGCGGCACGACCCACGCAGTTCGCCTGGGGAGCGGTGATGCTCGGCTGCCTGGCGCTGATCCTGTTCGCGCTCGGCAGCGCCGCGCTCCTCGACCGCGCGCCCGTGCGTGAAGCAGACGCGCAGACCGCCACCTGGTTCTACGAACACGTCGGCCCAACCGTGCACGATGTGTTCCTGGTGGTGACTGCTTTTGGCTCGCCGGTGCTGTGGGTGCTGGGCTTTGGGGTGGGCGTCTATCTGATCATTCGGCGGCAATGGGCGCTGCTGGCTGGTTGGGCGCTGGCGATGGCTGCCGGCAAGGTGTGGAACGAGGCGCTGAAAGCCTGGCTGGCACGCCCGCGCCCGGCCTTCCCTGGCTGGGACAACCCCGCCAGCGGCTATGGCTTCCCCAGCGGGCACACCATGCAGTCCACGCTGGCCTATGGGATGCTGGTCTACCTGGGCTGGCGACGGGTGCGCCCGCGCGGAGCGTTGTTGGCAGGCGCGGCCCTGTGGATCGCGCTGATTGCGCTCAGCCGCCTGGTATTGGTGGCGCACTTTCCCTCGGACGTGATCGGCGGGCTGCTGGCGGGCACGCTCTGGCTGCTGACCAGCATTGCCTTCACCGAGGCTCTGCGCGTCCGCGCGACGGCCCGGCGCTCTCCCGCTCGACACGCAGCAGAACAGGAGGCTCTATGAAACGCATCGCGGTACTGACCAGCGGAGGCGACGCCCCAGGCATGAACGCGGCCATCCGTGCTGTCGTGCGCACCAGCATCGAGCGCGGCTGGGAAGTCTTCGGCGTCGAGCATGGGTATCGGGGTCTGCTCAACGGCGAATTCGTGCCCCTCAACCGGCGCGACGTGGGGGGCATCATGCAGCTTGGGGGTACGATTCTGGGCAGCGCCCGTTGCCCGGAGTTCAAGACCGACGAAGGACGGCGCAAAGCCGTGCGCGAACTGAACCGGCGCGGCGTCGAGGCGCTGGTCGTCATCGGCGGCAACGGCTCACAGGCCGGCGCTCAGGCGCTCTATCAACTGGGCTTTCCCGTCGTGGGGGTGGCGTCTACCATTGACAACGATCTGGCCGGTTCGGATATCACGCTGGGCGTGGATACGGCGCTCAATATCGCCCTGGAGGCCATAGACCGGCTCAAGGTGACCGCGTCGTCGCACGAGCGAGCTTTCCTGGTGGAGGTGATGGGGCGCAATTGCGGCTACCTGGCGCTGATGGCGGGCCTGGCCGGTGGGGCCGAAGCCATCTGCGTGCCGGAATTCGAGACTTCGCCCGAAGCAGTGGCCGAGGCCATCGCCACGGCCTACGAGCGCGGCAAACCGCACGCGCTGATCGTCGTGGCCGAGGGCGCGCGCTACAACGCCACCCGCCTGGCCGAGTACTTCCGCGAGCACAACGAGGAGTTGGGCTTTCAGTTGCGCGTGACCATCCTGGGGCATGTGCAGCGCGGCGGGACGCCTGGCGCGTTCGACCGGCTGTTGGGCACGCGCTTCGGGGCCTACGCGGTCGAGCAGATCGCCGCGGACAACTACGGCGTGCTGGTCGGGCAGATCAAGGGCGAGATCGTCGCCACACCCTACGACCAGGTGATCGGTCAGCCCAAACCGCTCGATCCGCGTCTGCTGGAACTGGCTAACGTCCTGGCCAAGTGAAAGTCGGGGCACCGAAGGGGAGCGCTGGTTGGCGGGAGACTTGCGCCCGCGCATCCTGCCCAGAGCGAGCACAGAGTCCTGCCCGCATCCCCGGCGTTTGAGGCGGAATCTCGTTGACCAAACAGTCGCTCATTGCGTATAATCCGCTTCGGCAGCGCGGAGACAGGTCATCAGTGATCAGTGAAGAGTTATCAGTTTCCAGTTATCAGACGCCGGTTGTGTGCGGCGGCGCGCCTGCCGCAGGTTACTGATCACTGAGAGCTGATCACCGACAACCGAAAACTGCGAACGTACCCGCACCCAGTTACTTCACAGGTCAACAGGCAACGAGGTGGTGAATGCGCTTAATTCTCGTTCGGCACGGGCAGGCAGAGCATCGCGGCGACGAGGAGGACAACCTGTACCTGACCGAGTTGGGCAGGCGACAGGTGGAGCTGCTGGGCCAGTGGCTGGCCGAAAACGAACCTGAGATCACGACCATCGTCAGCAGTCCGCTGCGGCGGGCGCGCGAGACGACTTCCATTCTCAACCGTTACATTCACGCGCCGGTCAAGGTAGACGACGACCTGCGCGAGACCACACACGATCTCTATATGAAGCTGCCGCGGCTGGTGCATCCATCGGACAACGGCCCGCACTATTTCATCATGCCCGCCGACAACTACTATCAGCGCTTCGCCGAGCAGACCCGCCGGGTGCTCAACCGGTTGATTGAGAACCCTGAGGCTCCGCAGACCAAGCTGGTCGTCTGTCATGGCGGGACGGCGGGCACGATGGTGCGCATGCTGCTCAAATGCCATCATCTCGACATCTGGATGCACAACACGGCCATGCACTACCTCACCTGGCAGGATGGCCTGTGGGTGATCCGCGGCATCAACTACGCGCCGCACCTGCCCGCCGACATGCTGACCGGCTGACGAAGCGGCTTCAGTCGCCCGCCGGAACGCCGGCCTGAGTGGCCAGGCGTTGCACATACTGGCGCGCCATCAGTGCGACCGTCGCCCCTTCGCCGGCGGCGGCAGCGGCCTGCTTGGTGCTGCCCGCGCGCACGTCGCCCGCCGCGAAGACACCGGGCATGCTCGTCTCCAGGTTGTCGCGCGTTTTGATGAAGCCCCAGGCGTCGGTCTCCACATAGGGTGCAAACGGTTCGCTGTTGGGCTGCATCCCGATCAGGATGAACACGCCGTCGGGGTGATCGATTCGTTCCTCGCCGGTGAGACGGTCGCGCACGCGCACCCCTGCCAGGGTGCGTTTTTCGCTCACCAGGAACTCGCGCACGTCCTGGTTGGTGCGCACGCTGATCTTGGGGCAGTCGCGAATCTTCTGTTGCAGGATCAGGCTGGCGTGCGGTTCGGCGTCATATTCCAGGATGGTGACGTGCTCGGCGAACTGACAGATATGCAACGCCTCCTGGAAACCGCTGTTGCCCCCGCCGATGACATAGACCTGCTTCCCTTTGTAGAAGGGCGCATCGCACGTGGCGCAGAAGTGAATGTTGATGCCGATCAGGCGCGACTCACCGGGGACGTTCAGCCGCCGGTAGGTGCTACCCGTCGCCAGGATCACCGCGGCAGCGCAATATTCATGACCGTCGGCGGTGCGCACCAACCGGTACAGGCCATCTTCGCCCAGGCCAGTGACAGTCTGCGCCTGCAGGATTTCCACCCCAAAGCGCTCCGCCTGGCGACGCAACCGGTTCGCCAGCTCCGCCCCGTTGACTCCCTCGTCGAAGCCGGGGAAATTGTCCATATAGCGGGTCATGCCCACCTGCCCACCAACGCCGCTTTTCTCGATCACCAGCGTCGAAAGGCCCTCGCGGCTGGTGTAGATGGCCGCCGTCAGGCCCGCCGGTCCGCTGCCGACGATGATCACGTCGTAGAAACGCTGACTGGCTTCCAGCTTGAGGCCAAGTTTGCGGGCCAGCTCCTCGTTGCTCGGCTCGACCAGCAGCGACCCGTCGGGGAAGATAATCGTCGGGATGCGGCGCATGCCGTTGTTGAGCCGCTCGACCTCGGCGACGAATTCCGGATGCTGATCCAGGTCTATGTACTCGTACTGGACGCGCTGCTCGCCGAAGAAGGTCTTGGCGCGGCGGCAGTCCGGGCACCAGTTGGCCCCGTACATGAGAATAGTCCCTTCGGAGGGCACATGGGACGGCTCGGTCACAGTTCTCTCTCCTTGGCGGAAATGCTTTGGGGGCAAAGTATATCACAAAACCGAAGCTTTGGTCTCGCACTTCGGCGGCCTGGAAGCAGAGCACCGCTTGAACAAAGGCTGCCTGTCTGAGACATATTATCCCGGAGACGTGACCTGCAATATACTATGGCCTAGCATTCGACTGCATGACATACAGGCGTGAGCTATGAATTTCCTGGATCTCAAGGGTCATAAGCTTGGACAATACCAATTACTGGAATTGCTCGGTGTTGGCGGCATGGGGGCTGTCTACCGCGGTTACCAGGAATCGCTAAAGCGCGAGGTGGCCATCAAGGTGATGACCCCCCACCTGATACAGGACCCCGCGTATATCGCCCGATTCACGCGCGAGGCTGAGACCGCAGCACGGCTGGAACATAGCCATATCGTCCCTGTTTACGACTATGGCACTGAGGGGCCAATTAGCTATATTGTCATGCGCCTGTTGACTGGGGGCACGCTCGATGCACGCCTGCGACAACAGATTGCTCAACAAGCCCCGCTGCCCAGCCCTGGCGAAGTGGCCGAATGGCTCATGCAAATTGCTCAGGCGCTCGATTATGCCCATAAGCAGGGCGTCATTCACCGCGACATCAAACCCAGCAATGTGATGTTCGATAGCCAGGGCAATGCCTACCTGGTTGATTTCGGTATCGCCAAGCTTCTGTATGCCACCTCTGTCCTGACAACCACTGGCGCAGCCATTGGCACACCTGCGTATATGGCTCCTGAACAGTGGCGTGCCGAGGAACCAACACCAGCGACCGACCAATATGCAGTCGCAGTGATGACCTATGCTCTGCTATGTGGGCGTCTGCCGTTCGACGCGCCAACACCCTATGGCTTCATGCACAAGCACCTGACCGAGCACCCCACGCCAGTGCAGACCTATCGCCCAGACCTGCCCGCGGAGGTGACGACCGCGCTCGAACGTGCCCTGGCCAAGACTCCTGAGGAGCGCTTCCCGACGGTTAGCGCCTTCGCCCAGACCATCAAAGAGGCCGTCCGCAGCCAACCAAGTCTACCTACGGGCTTCTTCGAGAAACCGGTTGCCAATATGGGGTTCGCGGGCGGTTCATCAGGACGCGCCGTCACCCCAACGCCAGCGACCGCCTTTTCGTCGCAGTCAGGCCCCATAGTGCCGGTCTCCCAGGCAGCGGCAAGTAGCACCCGACCGGCTGCGGGCAGGGAACGACGGCGGGCTTACCCTGCGCTCTTTGGGCTGGCAACTCTGTTCGTCGCCATCCTGCTGATCGCAGGGGCTATCGGGCTGTTGGGCAGGTATGGCGCTCGACAGCCACCTGCTGCGCCCGGCATAGCTACCCAGAGCACGCCAGATGCTACTGGAAAGTCGCCCGAACCTGCAGCCGTGAGCGGTCTGATCGTCCTTGCGTCCAGCACCGCGACCTCCATCGCCACGGCCAGTCCCACGCCGACATCCACCCACACCGTCACGCCGACTGCAACTGATACTCCCACCCAGACAGCCACCCCCAGTGACACTCCCGATGTGGAAGCAACTGCTGAGGCCATGTTGCAAGCCACGCTGACAGCCATTGCCGCCAGTTGGACCGATACGCCGACGGCAACATACACCGCTACCCCCGATATAGCGGCCAGTGCTCAGGCAATGATGACCCAGATCGCGGCAAGCTGGACGGCAACGCCTACCAGCACGCCGACTCCCACTGCCACCGAGACCGCAACCCCCACCACTACTCCGTCGTTGACGCCGACGCCCTCGCCCACCCGAACGCTGACACCAACCCCGTCCCCCACCTCGACCAGAACACCACGGCCCACCTCTACCCCTACGCCGCCCCCTCTTCCGGCGGAATGCCAGCAGGGCTTTCTGCCACCGCGTCTGCAGGTGGGCACAGAAGCCTGTGTGAGCGATAGCACCCCTAATAATCTGCGCGATGCCCCAGGGAGCCTGGATATCATCGGCCAAATCCCACCGGGAGGGATTTTTCGCGTCCTGGACGGGCCAGTCTGCACGCGCTCAACAGTCACTGTGTGGTGGTATGTCGAATATCGCGGGATGCGCGGCTGGACAGCAGAAGGCAGCAAAGCCACCTACACCTACTGGCTGTCACCACTACCCTGTCCACGACAGGCGGAGGCGCGCCAGTTGACACCTGGCCTGGACGGCGTCGTCCTGGAAGTGACGGAGGCTGGCGACGATCTGAACGTGCGCACGGCCCCTGCTTTGAACGCAGGCATTATAGACCGGCTTTTCTGGGGTGACCGTGTTCTGTGGACAGGGGAAGAAAGCTACGCCGATGGATACACCTGGTATCATGTATTCTTCTACGGCGGCCTGGAAGGCTATATAGCCTATAGACCTGAGTGGCTGGTGACACGCGATCCTGATCAGACTACACCAGGGGCAATGGTGGGTAAGACGATCCGCATTACTCGCAATGGAGACGAAAGTCACCTGCGTACACAACCGTCAATTCTCAACAGCAGAGAGGTTCAATTGCTGCACGAGGGCGACACGCTGACCATCATTGGCGGGCCGATTTATGGCGACTACTACCTGTGGTGGGAACTGCGCCTGCCGGATGGACGAACAGGCTGGCTGGTAGACGTACCGGGATGGTGGACTGTACAGTAAGTCCAAGGGCATTCCCGATCGCCCCCTGTCGCAGGGCGCAGTATACTTGGCGCTACAAGACTTGGTTTGTTCTCAGCCACCAGGAAAGGAATTCTCTCCCGTGAGTGACAGTCAGGCCAGGCCCCTGCGCGTGATCAACAGCGTCGCGCCGATCCGCATCTGCGACAACGGCGGCTGGACGGATACATGGTTTTCGGGGCACGGCGAAATCTTCAACATCGGCGTCTATCCCTACGTCGAAGTGCAGATCAAGGTCTACCCGGTCACTGGCCGTCCACACCGTATCATCCTCTACGCCGAAAACTACGGGGACATCTACCCGATCGTGCCCGGCCATTCGGAATGGGATCGGCACCCCTTGCTGGAAGCAGCTATCGAGTACATGCGCGTGCCCGACGACATCGCGCTGCACATCACCGTCTACTCCGAAGTGCCCGCCGGCTGCTCGACCGGCACGTCAGCGTCCATCACCGTGGCGCTGATCGGCGCGCTCGACCGGCTGACCCCCGGCACCATGACCCCGCATGAAGTCGCCTATGCCGCGCACCGCGTCGAGACAGAGATGCTGGGCTTGCAGAGCGGCATTCAGGATCAGCTTTGCGCAGCGTATGGCGGGATCAACTTCATCGAGATGTTCCAGTACCCCTACGCCACCGTCTCCAGCATCTACGTCCCCAACTCCATCTGGTGGGAACTGGAACGGCGATTGGTGCTGGTCTTCGTGGGCAAAGCCCATCAGTCGTCGGCGGTGCACGAGCAGGTGATCAAGCGGCTGGAAGCGGGTGGGCCAGAGCATCAGGCACTCGACAAGCTGCGCAAGACAGCGGAGATGGCCCGCGACGCCGTCTACGCGGGCGACTGGGAAGCGCTGGGCCGCTCGATGATCATCAACACGGAAGCACAGGGCGAACTGCACCCCGCCCTGATCAGCGCCGACGCCCATCAGATCATCGAGATCGCCAGAGCCAACGGCGCGATCGGCTGGAAGGTCAATGGGGCGGGCGGCGACGGCGGCTCGATCACGCTGCTGTGCGGGCCGACTTCCAGCGAAAAGCGCCGCATGATCCAGGCCATCGAGGAAGCCAACCCGCGCTTCAAGAGCCTGCCGATCTACCTGAGCCGCTTTGGATTGCGCATTTGGGAGTGAAAGAGTCTGGAGTCAGGAGTCTAGAGTCTGGAGTTGGGGGAGGCATACACTCACCCCTATCTCACAACTCCTGACTCATCACTCCTGACTCCAGACTCACAACTCCTGACTCTTCACTCACCGTCCGGATCGAGCAGCAGCACTTTCAGCCCGTTGAACGCGCGGATTTCCTGCACCTGGCCGCGGCGAGTGCTCAGCCATTCGCCCAATGTCGTCAGGTGAGGGTCGAAGGGGTCGAAGTCCGGCATCACGCCGAGCCGGTGCACGTCCTCGTTGGGGTTGCGGTAGATCACCCACAGCCGGTCCGCCTGCTGAGCGAGCACGTCCGGATCGGGCATTTCTGCCAGCATCACCAGGCGCACGGCCTGCACGTCGTCTTCGCCAGCCAGGTAGGGGGCGGTCTGCGCGTAGTAGCGGGTGAAGGCCTCGTACGTGTTGTCGCGCTCCAGCAAGACGGCGTCACCTGGCTGCACGTGCTCCGCCACATAAGCCGCCGCGTCGGGCCAGTCCTCGCGGCGGAAGCTGCCATCGTAGAAGGAGAACAGCACGGTATAAGCGCTGGTGACGACGATCAGGCCCAACGCCACCCGCCAGGTCTGCGGCGAGAAGCGGTACCAGCCCTGGATGATCAACACCAGCAGCGCCGGCAAGAAGACCATGAAGTAGCGATCCACGTAGATCGAGACGATCAACGTCGAGAGCAGGAAGGTGAACGTCAGCGGCCCGACGAACAGCCACAGCCAGTAGAAGTTGTGCTCGTCGCGACGATAGTCACCGACGGCATAGCTCACCCCGAAGACCAGCCCCAGCGTGACGATCATCAGCCCCGGCACCAGGTACCACTCGAACGCCCCGCTGTAGCCCAGGGCCATGTTCCACAGGGTCAGGGGAATGTCGCGCAGCTCCGGGCGGGCGATCCACTGCGTGACTTCCTTGTTCAACTGCGTCAGCACCACGAAAGTCCACACCAGTGCCGGGACCGCCGCGACAACCTGCGCCGCCAGCCAGTGCTGGAACCAGGGTCGCAGGCGGCGCTCGGCCAGCCAGGCAAAGGCAAACAGCATCGCCTGAGCGCCCAACAGCGCCGCGGTGGTGAAGTGTGTGGCATAGGCCGTCAGGCTGGCCAGGGTGAAGACGATCCACATCCGGCGCGTACGCTGACCATGCCATAGCTCGAAGAACGCCCAGGTGATAGTCAGGCTGAGCGCGAAGACCATCGCATAGGGCCGGGCCGTGCGGGACAGCCACACATGGAAGGGATTCACCGCCAGTAGCGCCCCCGCCCACAGCGCCATCTCACGATCGTGATAGAAGCGCCAGACGACGGCCATCAGCAGGGCAATGCCCAGCAACCCCAGCAAGGCCGAAGGCAACCGCAGCAGCGTTTCGGTGGAGTTGGGCAGCAGCCGCAGCGACCAGAAATAGAGCGGAGTCTGGTTGCCCGCGGACATGAGCGACTTGAGCGATTCGCGGAAGGGAGCCTGCGCACGCAGGGCCGTCAGCACTTCGTCCGTCCACAGGCTGGCCGCGCCCAGGTTCCACAGACGCAAGACGAACCCGACCGCCAGAATCAGCACCGCGCCCACCAGGAAGTAGCTGGGGCCAACCGTCGCCCGCCGCCCAAAGCGCGTCTCCGCGCCGTAGACCCGCCGCGCATCGGTCACTGCTGATCCCGCCCCAAAGCCGTGTACGCCCATCTGTCCCTCTCTGGCTGTTTGGCCACCGCCTGCCCCGTGACACCCGCGCCCGCAGGAGGGGAGGCCGTGCGTCCGGCTCTTTCACCGCGCAGCTAAGACTACCGTGACTGCCATCGTCGCGGTCAGGGCTATTTTGCCCCAATCAGTTGGCTTGTCAAGGTGCGGATAGGTCAGAGACTGTTTGAAAACCTCACCCCCGCCTCGCTTCACTCGGCTTGCCCCTTCTCCAGTCCAGGTTGGAGAGAGGGCACGAGGCGCGTCAGCGCGAGTGGGGGTGAGGTCAACCAGGCGAGCCAGCCTTAATCCTTGCTCTACCCTGTCTGCCCCTGAAGCCTTTCAGCGGGCGGTGACTTGATCATTCCTGCAGCGCCCGCACATGCTGGCTGGCGAGCATGGCGCAGCCGATGGCCACCGCGTTGTCGCCCAAGGCGGCTTCCAGGATGGGCAGATTCTCCGGCGCGACCGGGCGGATCAGGTAGCGATAGGTCGTGTTGCGGATGATCGGCAGCAGGAAACGCCCGCACGCTTCGATCAGCCCGCCCCCGTAGACGATACATTCCGGGTCGAGCGCGTTGACCAGGCTGGCGGTGAACACGCCCAGGTGATAGGCTGCCCGCGTCACGACATCGGTGACGACCGGGTCACCTTCTTCCAGGGCGCGGGCCAGCACGCCGCTGGTGATTGGCTCGCCCTCCACGTCAATCCACTGCGTGACGACGCTGGAGCGTCCACCGCGGATTTCGCCCAGGATGTCGCGCTCGATGGCCGTGCGCGAGGCCAGCGCCTCGATGCAACCGCGCCGCCCACACCCACACTGCGGCCCGTCAATGAGCACCACCATGTGCCCGATCTCGGCGGCGGCATTGCGTGCGCCGCGCCACAACCTGCCGTCGAGCACGATACCGCCGCCAATGCCCGTCCCCGGAAAGACGCCGACCACCGAGCCGTACCCCCTGGCCGCGCCAGCGGTGGCCTCGCCATAGGTGCCCGCGTTCACATCGTTCTCCACCAGCACCGGCACGCCCAGCAATTGCTGCAGGCGCATGCCCAGGGGGATGTTCGTCCAGTCGGGCAGGTTCGGGGCGAACTCCAGCACGCCGGTCAGGTGATCGGCCACGCCTGGTGCGCCGATGCCCACCGCCGCGATCGCCGCCATGTCCAGGTGCGCGTTGGCGACCGCTTCCTGGGCCGTTTTGGCGATGCGCTCGATCACGTCGTCCACGCCGCGCTCGGCGCGCGTCTTGCGCTTGGCTTCGCCCAGGATGCGCCCCTGCTCGTCCACTACGGCAGCCAGAATCTTGGTGCCGCCCAGGTCAATGCCCAGGGTGATTTCCGGCGGGTCTACCAGCGAGCGCTTGTGATTGTGCTTCTTGGCCACGTGTCGTCCTCCTCGGCAAGCCGACCGCCCTCGGCTACCCGCTGCACCACCAGCGATAGTCAATGTCTGGGAAGAGGCGGTCTTTTTCCCACAGTTCCGCGGCCAGCGCCACGTCCGGCTGACCGCGCTCGACGCTGTTCGCCAGGGCCAGGAAGCGCTCCAGGTGTTGGCTGAAGCGCTGCACGGCGTATTGCCGCGCCTGCCCGGTGGTGACCAGGAACGGCCAGTCCGAGCTTTCCAGCAACACCAGTTCGCGGGCGGCCTGATTGAGCACGCTGCGCAGCGCCTCGTCCTGGAAGCGATCGCGATAACGGTCGGCCAGGCGCTGCATCTGTCGTTCGGCGTCGTGAATGGGCGCCCACATCCAGTGCGTTTCGCTGTTGTCCCAGGTGAAGTGTGTGCCGCCCGCGCCCCAACTGCCCTCTGGCAGGTGAATCACCTGCTGTGGCGGGTGCTGTTCCAGGTATTCGGAGGCGGTCACCAGGTCAACCTTGGGGTTGGCGGCCAGCAGACGCAACACCTCTTTCAGCCAGTCCACCCCCTCGAACCACCAGTGACCGAACAGCTCGGTGTCGTAGTTGGAGGCGATGATGCCATAGCCCAGGCCGTGATCCCACTGCGCCTGCAGGATGCGTTCTACCAGGGCGGCGAAGTCCTGCGCGTGCATGCGCACCTTCTGTTGCGCCCAGTCCGGATGATAGAAGTCCTTGTCGCCCAGGTCTACCTTCGCGCCGGTGACGCGCCAGTATTGCAGCCCGCTGAGGCCATCTTTGCGGTGGAATTCGCGATAATCGAAGTCGCCAGGGTAGCCCCACTGCGCCGACCACACCCGCTGACCGGTCTCGTTGTTGCGCCCGATGACGGCTACGCCGCTGTGCTCGTCGGCCTGCGGACCGGCAGTGGTGTCGCTGACGTAGTAGGCGCGGAAGGTGGTCAGTGGCTGAGCGGGCATCGGCGCGGCGGACATGGGCACCAGGTAACGCCGCTTGATCTCACCATATGGCCCGATGGCCTCGCCCGCCGCCACGCCGACCGGCGCGCCGCCGGTGATCAGGTGCGTCTCGCTGAAGAAGAGCCGCAGCCCCTGTTCGGCCAAAAAACGCTCGATGCCGGGGCGAATGCGCCCGTCTTCGTCGTAGTAGGCGGGGCGGTAGGCGCATTCCGGCAACCAGATCGCCCGCGGCGCGCGCCCGAAAAAGCGCCGGTAGCTCTGCACGCCCGCCCGCAGTTGCCCGCGAATGGCCGAATCCGTGCCCAGCAGCGGCAGATAGCCGTGTGTGGCCGCGCAGGTGATGATCTCGATATAGCCCTCGTCCTGCAGGCGTTTGAACGCGCCGATCAGGTCGCGGCGATAGCGCCGATCCAGCGCATCTTTGATCCGCTCGTAATAGTCCACGTAGAAGCGGGCCAGGTACTCCAGGTGTGGGTGACCCGCCGGACGGGGCGGCTCGGCGGCGAAAGCGGCGCTGACCCCCGCGCGATCCACCGGCGGCAGCTTGCCCTCCTCGGCTTCTTCGCGGGGGACGGGGCGGGCGGGCGCTTCGCCCCGGAAACGCAGCACGTCTTGCCTGGCGCGGGCGATCTTGTCTTCCAGGTACTCGTCCAGGTGATCCAGCACGTCGGGGTCGGCCAGTTGCTCGGCCAGCACGGGGGTGAGGCCCACCGTCAGGCGGAAGGGCACGCCTTCTTCGCGCAGTTCGTAGAGCGCATCGAGCAGGGGGATGTAGGTCTCGCTGGCCGCCTCGTGAATCCATTCTTCGCCGTGCGGCCAGCGCCCGGCCAGCCGCGCATAGGGCAGGTGACTGTGCAACACAAAGGTGAAAGCTCCGATCGCGCTCATGCTTGCTCCGTCCCCTTTCGCTGCAATCCGGTCGCGGCCCGGCCTGGCCGGAACCTGTCTTCATTGTAGCGGCAGAGCGGGGCGCGGGCCAATGCGTATCGGGGCAATCGCGTCAAGACTGGACAGCGGCGGATGCATTCGCCTTTTGGGGCAGAGACCTTGAACCGCAGAGACGCCGAGAGCGCAGAGGAAAACAAAAAAAGAGACTCTGTGCCTTTCTCTGTGACCTCTGCGCCTCTGCGGTGACTTCTGCCCCCGAATCCGAATGCACCCCTCTGCAAGCAAAGAGTTGCGCGGCCAGGGAGGTGATGGTAAGATGAAAACGTCGGGTATGGGAAGAAGCTGACCGCAATTAACAAGAAAAAAATGATGTTTTTCCGAGAACCCCCCTTAACAGGTATATGACGTAATAGGGTTTGGTAGGAGGGGGTCTCGGAAAAGAATGATGGATATCTGATTAATCTCAGAAGCAATTTAACAATTGCATAAGGTAAACATACATCAAACATAAAATTGCCCCGCTGCACCCGCGCGAGTTCACTTTTCATTACGTTGTACTTGACAGAAATTGGGACTTGGGTTATATTGGAATCATCCTCATGCCCGTAAGGGCATTGAAAC
>DDBP01000050.1 GCA_002332795.1 Anaerolineales bacterium UBA2029
CGACGAAGCGGCGGACGCGCGGGTGCTGTGGGCGGCACAGGGCGTAGACATCCCCGTCTACATCGTGCCCAACGGCGTGCACCTGGACGAGTTCGCCGCGCTGCCCCCCAGGCATGTTGCCCGCGCGCGCTGGAACCTGGGTGAAGGGCCGGTCGTGCTGTTCCTGGGGCGGCTGCACGAGCGCAAGGGCGTGCAACTGCTGCTGCCCGCCTTCGCCGGAGCGCTGCCACATGTGCCGCAGGCGCGGCTGCTGATCGCCGGGCCGGACGAGGGGATGCTGGCCGCGTTGCAGGCGCAGGCCCGCGCGTTGGGACTTGAGGAGCGCGTCGTCTTCACCGGCCTGCTGACCGGTCCCGACCGGATGGCAGCGCTGGCCGCTGCCGATCTCTTCGCCCTGCCCGCCGAAGGCGAAGGCTTCTCGATGGCCGTCCTGGAGGCGCTGGCCTGCGGGCTACCCGTCCTGCTGACGCCCGGCTGTCACTTCCCGGAAGCGGCAGAGGCAGGGGCAGGCGTGATCGTCCCCCGCGCGGTCGAGCCGCTGCGGGAGGCGCTGATCGATCTGCTGGGCGACGCCGATCGCCGCGCGGCCATGGGGCGGGCGGCGCGCGCCCTGGTGGAGTCGCGCTACACCTGGCCGCAGATCGTCGCGCAGATGGAAGCAGCCTATGCCGCCGTGATCGCCAGGGGAGCGCGCCGATGACTGCTGAGATGCCTCTGCCCGCCCCGCCGACGGCGTCCGGCGGCTTCAGTTCGGCGGCGGCGCAACGGGCCGCCCGCAATGCCACCGCGCTGGCGATCTCCAACGTCGTCTCCAAAGGCGTGCTCTTCGCCTGGCAGTTGGTGCTGGCTCGCTGGCTGGGGGCGGAAGGTTATGGCGTCTACGGGACGATTGGGGCGCTGATGGCTGTCGGCGCGGCGATTCCCGACTTCGGCATGGGGCTGATCGTCATCCGCGACGTGGCCAATCGCCCGCAGGACGCCAACCGCTATCTGACGGCGACCCTGGCGCTGCAACCGATCCTGGCCGCGCTGGGCTACGCCGTGCTGATCGTCGCCGCCTTCCTCTTCGGCTACGACGCCGAACTGCGCGCGTTGCTGGCCTTCGCCGCGCTGAACCTGCTGGTAGATGCGCTGGGCAACATGTGCCATAACCAGTTGCTGGCCATCGAGCGCATGGTCATCCCTGCTGCTATCGCCACTGGCCACGTGATCGTCCTGGTCATCCTGGCCGGGATCGCGCTGGCGGCGGGCGCGGGGTTGTGGGGACTGTACGCCGCGACGTTGATCGCCGGGCTGTTGCGGGCGGCGGTCTATTGGGCGGCGTTGTTGCGCGTCGGGGCACACCCTCAGTTCCCCGTAGACTGGGGTCTGGCACACTCCCTGCTGGTCGCCGGCTGGCCGATTGCCGTGACTTCTTTCCTGGCCCTGGCCTATCAGCACGCCGACAAGCTGATCACCACCGCGCTGATCGGCACCGAGGGCACCGGTCAGCTCACGGCGGGCTTCGTCATCGTCTTCGGCGTAATCGAGTTGCTGAGCACGACTGTGCTCGTCGCCGTCTTCCCCTTGATGTCGCGCACCTACGCGGGCGGGCAGCACCGCCTGTTCGAGGTCATGCTGGAGAAGCTGGCCTTCCTGAACCTGACGGTGAGCCTGCCCATCGCCATTTTTACCTCACTGCTGGCCGTGCCGCTGGCAGGGTGGCTCTTCGGGGCGGATTTCACGCGCACCGCTGACGTGCTGCGCATCCTGATCTGGTACACCGTCGTCGCCATGATCTCCGCCGTGTTCGCCAAGGCGCTGCTGGTGCAGAACCGACAGCGACGGCTAATGGTGATCCGCGTGAGCGGGCTGTTGCTCAACATCGCCCTGTTGCTGGTGTTGTTGCCCACGCTGGAGGTGCCCGGCGCGGCGGTCGCCACCCTGATCGCCGAATCCGTCATTCTGCTGGCGGTCGTGCGCTCGTTCCACTTTCCGGCGGACTGGTGGGCGCGCACGCTCCATCACCTGTGGCGGCTGGGGGTGGTCGGCGCGGCGCTGACCGTGATAGTGCTGGCGCTGCGGACGGTACACCCCTTGCTGGCGGCGTTGGTCGGCGCGCCGGCGTATGTGGCGCTGTTGCTGCTCAGCGGGGCATTCGCCCGCGACGACTGGGACCTGATCTATCGTCTGGCAACGGCCATGCCCGGCGGGGCGCTCATCGGGCGCTGGTGGCGACGGGAGTTGATTTCACCGCCCTCTGGATCGTAAAATCCGGGCAGCAGACAGAGGCGGTTCAGTACGGGGGGCACGATGACTGTCAGGGGCGGAGCACGGTACGCGCGGCTTTTGGGGGTGTGCTCGTTGTTGCTGAGCATGCTTGCCGTTCCCTGCGCTCAGGCGCAGGACTCTACTGGTCAGCTTTGCCAGGACTATCCGCAGTTCTGCGTGCCGAGGGTTGGGCGCGTGGGCGCGCCTGCGGCTCCGGGTAGCTGGCAGGCCGCCCGTGCCGTGCGCGGCATGACGCCGGACGGGTATTTCTTCATCGGCGATCCGGCGGCCCCTGCGCAGTTCATGCTCTTCTACAGCTTCACCTGCATGCACTGCAGCGGCTACTACAAGATCGAGCTTCTGTCTTTCATCCGGGACTACGTGCTCTCCGGGCAGGCGGCCTTGCGCGTGGCCATCCTTTCCTTCTCCATGCAACCCTATTCAGACAATGCCGCGCTGGGAGCCATCTGCGCCGGCGAGCAGGGGGCGTTCTGGGAGATGCAGCACGAGTTGCTCTACCGCGGGAGCGCCGACGGCCCAACGGTGGCCTTCGAACTTCAGGCCATCGAAGCGCTCGCCCGCGCGCTGGGCCTGGATGCCGAACGGCTCATGACCTGTATTCAGACGGGACAGTACCGTTTTCTGCTGGATCGCTACAGGATGATGGCGCTCGACGCGGGCGTTTCGGCGACGCCCACGCTGCTCTTTCGCCTGGCTGACTCCTCGTCGTGGCAGAAGACCGCCCGCAGTTACTCCAACCTGGCGCAGATCGTAGCCGACGCAGAGCGGTAATCCCCCCCTTGTCAGGTTCGAATTGACAGTATACAGAAAGCCCATCTATAATTCTAAAAAGACATTTCAGTTATCGAAATGATTCTGAATTTCGAAACGAGGTGAGGATACCGCTTTGACCGCGAACGACGATATCAGTACCACTGCCCTGAAGGCGCTGCGCGTGCTCGAAGCCGTCGCCGCGTCCTCGCATCCTGTCAGCCTGTCGGATGTGGCGCAGGCGCTATCTCTCGACAAGAGCACCACTTATCGGATGCTCAACACGCTGGCTGGCGCAGGCTACGTCGTGCGCGACGACGCTTCGAAGCGCTACAGCCTGAGCTACAAGGTGGTGATGCTCAGCCGCAATCTGCTGGCCGAGAACGAAACGTCGCGCCTCAGCCGTCAGGTGTTGGAAGAACTGACGGCGGCCACGGGCGAGACCGTCTATCTCAACGTGCTGGATGGCTTTCAGACGGTGGTCATCCAGAAGGTCAAGGGCAGTCAACTGGTCGCGGTGGACTTTCAGATCGGTGACCGCTCTGAGTTGCACTCCACTTCTATTGGAAAAGCGTTGCTGGCTTTCCAGGATGTGCGCTTCATCGAGGAGGTGATCGCCGCTGGCCTGCCCAAGAGAGCCAGCAACACCATCACCGATCCCCATACCTTTCGGCAAGAGATGCAACGTATCCGGTCGCAGGGCTACGCCATAGACAACCGCGAGTTCTCGGACAACATGCGCTGCATTGCCGCGCCTATCTTTGAGCATGGAGGGCGTGTGCGCATAGGCATCAGCATTTCCGGGCCAGACACGCGCTTCACGCTCGACAAGCTGGAAGAACTGAAAGACCCGCTGCTGAAAGCCGCCTGGTCGCTGTCGGAGCGGTTGGGCGGAACCCCCTGGAAGTAGCCTTCAAAGGCGGCCAGAGCTAAAGCAAGCGTAAAAGCCTGGCTCGCTTCGGTTGACCTCACAGCCTCGCTGTGCCTGGCTCGCCCCCTCACACGTGGCTGAGGGAGCAGGGAGGCGCGTCAGCGCCGAGCGGGGGTGAGGTAAAGTTTAAGGACAGCCTCCCTGTTCGAGAGACGCTCAATGGCTGTCCGCCCTTGTCCCACGCGAGGCGCGGAGAAGGGGAGCACCTGTGCGAGGTCTGGTAAGTCCCCTCGCCCTGCGACGCAGTCGCGAGGGAGAGGAGATTTAGGGGTGAGGGGCAGATACGGCCAGAAGCTGAGAATGCATCCTCGTCTGGCGTGAGCAGTTGACAAATGCCGCAAATCAAGCGTACAATTTCAATAGTTGATATACGTTCTTGGAATGTGAATAGCTGATCGATTTTGCCGTCGTCCTTTTCGGATAGTGTAAGCGGCACGATCGCCTGTCGGTAGTTTCTCGTATTCTCAAAGGCGACCGGCGGGCGGGGTTTGCACATTCCGAGATCAATAGACCCTGATACGCTGCTTTGAGGAGAATTCGGGCATGCGAATGTTGATTAACAGCCAATGGGTTGATTCCTCCGATGGTCAGCGCATAGAAGTGCGCAACCCCGCCACAGGCGAAGTCCTCGACACAGTGCCGCGGGCCACCCTGGATGATGTCGCCAAAGCTGTCGCTGCTGCGCAGGAAGGCAAGCAGCGCATCGCCCGGATGCCCGCTCACGAACGCGCCGCCCTGCTCTTCCGCATTGCCGATGCGCTGGAACAAAATCTGGAAGCGCTGGCTGCATTGCTGGCCCAGGAAAACGGCAAACCCATCCGTCAGACGCGCGACGAAGTGCGCGTGACGGCCCGCATCTTCCGCGGCTTCGGCGAAGAAGCCAAGCGCCTGTTCGGGCGGGTGGTGCCGATGGACGCTGTGCCGGGGCAGGAACGTCACCTGGCTCTGACAGTGCGTCAACCTCTGGGTGTGGTTGCCGCCATTGTGCCTTTCAACTACCCCGTCGAACTCTACGCCCACAAGGCCGCTCCAGCGCTGGCCGCTGGCAATGCCGTCATCGCCAAACCCCCGTCGGAGTGTCCCCTGACGTTGCTGAAGATCGCGCAAATCATGGAGGAGGCGGGCATGCCTCCGGCGGCGCACCAGATGATCACCGGCCCTGGGGCAGTCATTGGTGAGTATCTGGCATCGCATCCGGATATTCAGTTGATCACCGTGACCGGCAGCACGGCCACCGGACGGCGCATTGCCGAGCTGGCGTCCAGGAATCTCAAGCAGGTGCACCTGGAACTGGGCGGCAACGACGCCATGATCGTCTGCGGTGACGCCGACCTGGAAAAGGCAGCCAATGCCGTAGTCCTGGGGCGGCTGGCGCGTGGCAACGGGCAGATCTGCTGCGCGGTGAAGCGCGTCTTCGTCGAGCACACCGCCTATGACGCCATGGCCGAACTGTTGACGGAGCAGGCCCGCAAACTGAAGGTGGGCAACCCGCTCGAAGAGGATACGGATGTCGGCCCGCTGATCAACCAGAAGGCGGCTGAGGCGGTGGAAGCTTCTGTCCAGGAGGCGGTGCGCGCGGGGGCCGTGGTGACCGCAGGCGGGCATCGCCGTGATGCCTTTGTCGAGCCGACGGTGCTGACCCGCGTCCCCCTGAACGTCAGGCTGTTTGAGGAAGAGGTATTCGGCCCGGTCGCGCCGCTGGTGGAGTTCAAGTCCATCGAGGAAGCGACCAGCCTGGCCAACCATAGTCCCTACGGCCTGCAGGCGGCGGTGTTCACCAGAGACATTTCGCGCGCCTTCGACATTGCCTACCGTATCCAGGCGGGTGGCGTCATCATCAACTGGTCGTCGGCGCTGCGGGTGGAAACCCTGCCCTTCGGCGGCATCAAGCTGAGCGGCTACGGTCGTGAGGGTATTCACGACACCCTCGAGGAAATGACCTACCAGAAGACGATCATCGTTCACAACGCCTTTTCGGAAAGCGCGTGGGACGTTTCCAAATGACCGAACCGCTTTTGCAGATGCGTCAGATCAGCAAAAGTTATGAGGGCACGCGGGCGCTGCGCGGTGTGGACTTTTCGGCAGTGGCCGGTGAGGTGCACGCCATCGTAGGGGAGAACGGGGCGGGCAAATCCACCCTGGTGAAGATTCTCTCCGGGGCCGTCCGGCGCGACAGCGGCGAAATCCTGATTGACGGTCGCCTGGTCGAGATCAACTCCCCCTTCGATGCGCATCACCTGGGAATCCGGGCGGTCTATCAGGAGTTCAGCCTGGTGCCTCACCTCTCGGTGACGGAGAACATCCTGATGGGGCAGATGCCCGTGACGCGCGGCGGATGGCTGGACTGGAACGCAGCTCATCACAAAGCGCAGACGGTGCTGGAAGAAATTGGCTTTTACGGCATCAACGTGCGCACACCTGTCTCGCGCCTGAGCGTGCCCCATCAGCAGATGGTCGAGATCGCCAAGGCGCTGCTGGCGACGCCGCGCATCCTGATCCTGGACGAACCCTCGGCGGTCCTGTCGCAGGAGGAAGTGACGCGCCTTTTTAACCTGATCACCAGGCTCAAGCAACAGTCCACGCTGGTGCTGTACATTTCGCACCGGCTGGAGGAAGTGTTTGAGGTGGCCGACCGGATCACCGTGCTCAAAGATGGCGAACTGGTGGGCACGGTGCGCAGCGAAGAGAGCAATCAAGCGCAGTTGATCCGGATGATGGTGGGGCGCACGCTGGAAGAAATCTATCCTCAACGCCGATCGCAGGCCGGGGAAGAAGTGTTGCGCGTCCAGCACCTCAGCCGCGACGGCGTGTTTGAGGATGTCAGCTTTTCGCTGAAGCGTGGCGAAGTCCTGGGCATGTTTGGGCTGGTGGGCAGTGGCCGCACGCAGGTAGCCCGTTGTCTGTTCGGCGCGGATCAGCCGACTTCCGGGCAAGTCTTCCTGCGCGGACAGCCCTACCGCCCCAAGAATCCCCGCGACGCTGTAGAAGCGGGGATCGCCTTCCTGACCGAAGATCGTAAACGCAATGGTCTGGTAATGACATGCTCAATTCGTGACAATATCAGCCTGGCCTCGCTGTCGCGCATGTCGCGCTGGGGGGTGCTCAACCGCCGGCAACAGGATCAGCAAGTCCTGGCCAAGGTGCGCGAACTGGACATCCGGCCTCCGCAGCTTCAACGCCTGGTGCGTCAACTGAGCGGCGGCAATCAGCAAAAAGTCGTCCTGGCCAAGTGGCTGCTGGTACGCGCCGATGTGCTCATCCTGGACGAGCCGACGCGCGGCGTGGACGTGGCAACCAAGGTGGAAATCTATCAGATCATCCGCGATCTGGCAGAACGGGGAGTGGCAATCTTGTTGATCTCATCGGAGATGCCCGAAATTCTGGGCATGAGCGATCGTGTGCTGGTCATGCGAGAAGGGCGCGTGGCGGGTGAGTTCACACGAGAACAGGCAACAGAGGAAGGGCTGTTGGCCCTTGCCGCAGTAGGGAGCCAGGTAGCATGAGGAACATCACACAAACATCTCCCTCGCGCGTTGCGACGCTCAAAGCACGTCTGCGCGACGGTTGGTCTTCTGGCGGGGGGCACTTCTTGCGCGAAACCGTGCGCCACCATTGGGCGGACTATGGCGTCATCGTGGCGTTCATCGTGCTGGTCATCATCACCGCCGCGACGTCCGACGTGTTTTTCACCGAGCGCAACCTCAGCAACCTGCTGCGGCAGATCGTGCCCAATGGCCTGATCAGCCTGGGGATGCTGGTGGTGATCCTCACCGGTGGGATTGACCTGTCGGTCGGTTCGATCGTGGCGCTCGGCGGTATCCTTTCTGCGGGGCTGCAGGATGACATCCCGCTGGCTCTGGCCATTCTGATCGCGCTGGCGGCGGGTGTGGTGGCGGGCGCTATCAATGGCATTCTGATCGCCCGTTTCAAGCTGGCACCGTTCATCGTCACCCTGGCGACCCTCGGCGCGATCCGCGGCCTGGTCTACGTCTACTCCGACACGCCCCAAAGCCCCACCAATCCCACGTTTCGGCGCATTCTGGGCGGTTCGGTGGGGGGCATCGCCGGTTCGCTGGCCGTCGCCACGGTGATCATGGTGATCTGCTATCCCATCGTCTGGTTCTTTCTGAACCGGACTTCCGCCGGACGGGCGATCTTCGCTATCGGCGGCAACGAGGAAGCAGTCCGGCTGGCGGGTATCAACGTGGAACGGCATATCCTGGCTGCCTATATCATCTCCGGGCTGTGCTCCGCCATGGCAGGCGTGTTGCTGGCGGCCCGCCTGGGCATCGCGCAGCCGAGCCTGGGGAGCGGTTACGAACTGGACGCGATCGCCGCTGCCGTGATCGGTGGGGCTATCCTGGGCGGAGGCGGCGGCAGCGTGCCGGGTACCTTTGGCGGTGTGATGGTATTGGGGCTGATCAACAATCTGCTGAACCTGTACAACGTGCAGTCGTACTATCAGCAAATTCTCAAAGGAGTCATCATCGTCTTTGCCGTTCTGGCTCGTCGCAAACAGCAATAGCCGGATGCGACCTGTTCACTTGGTGCAGAAAGGAGAGAGCACGGAGACGGAACACCTCATCACCTGTCAAGTTTTGTCCCTAGAGGCTCATTGAACGAAGGAGATTGTGCCATGAAAGCGAGAATTCTTTCGAGTGTAATTCTGATCGCGGTTATCCTGGTGGCGCTGTGCGCACCCGTGGCGACTCCCTCCCGCGCCGTGGCCCAGGAAAAGACCATTCGTATCGGCATGGTGAACTTCACCCTGTGCTGCGCGTACTTCATCGGCATGTCCGACGCGGTGAAGGAAGAAGCGGCTTACTACTCCAACATCGAGCTGATCGTGACGGACGCCAACGGTGATGCCGCCAAGCTGACCGCCGACGTCGAGGACGTGCTGGCGCAGCAGGTGGATGGGATCATCATCAGCGGTGGCCCGCTGGAAGCTGCGCCCGCTGCCCTGGATGCCATCAAGGCCGCGGGGGTGCCGGTGGTGCTGGTTGACCGCAAGCTCAAGGGCGGCGACTACACCAGCTGGATCGGGCCGGACAACTATCAGATCGGCGTGCAGGACGGGCAGTACATTGTGGACCGTCTGGGCGGCAAGGGGCGTCTGGTCGTGCTGCGGGGTGGCCCGGCGGACAACTCCATCGGCCTCGACCGCACTAACGGTATGCTCTCGGTGGTGGAACCGAGCGATATCGAAGTCGTCACGGCCCCCGATTTCGGCGGCTGGAGCGAGGATGGTGGCTTCACCCTGATGGCCGACATGCTGGCCAAGTACGACAAGATTGATGCCGTCTTCTGCGAGAACGACTCCATGTGCCTGGGCGCTCAGAAGGCCATCCAGGACGCTGGCCGCAGCGAGGAGATGTTCCTGGTTGGCGTGGACGGCCAGAAAGAGGCGTTGCTGCAGATTCTCAACGGCACCAACTATGCCGCGACTGGCCTGAACAACTCGGATCAGATCGGGCGTGCCGCGTTCCATCGCCTGATGGCGATCCTGGCCGGGGCCGTTCCTCCGAAGGACACGGTGCTGCCGTCGCCGCTGATCACCATTGACAACGTCGCGCGGTTCTACAACCCGGACAGCGTCTTCTAAGTTTCGGGTCAGGCTCCTGAGTGGCAGATGTCACGTCCGGCTGCGACGTGACATCTGTTTTTTTGTCCTCACCGCTGGCTGGAGCGTGTTATGCGCTTTTCACTCCCTCAACCCGCGACCCCGTCTCCTGCCGCGCGGGTGTTCAGGGGCGGACAGGACTTGACCTGAAGGCTGGCTCGCTTCGGTTGACCTCACCCCCAACCTCGCTTGGCGTCGGAAAGGGGGCGGCGAGGCGCGGCTGGGAGTGAGGTCGGGCACCTGCTTCCGCGAATCCTGGCAACGGCCAGGCCCGTTTCAGCGCACTTCCAGGATCAGGGGCCGCGGGATGGTGCGCCCATTGACACTGACTGTCTGTGTCGGCCAGCCCTCGATGGCGGTGACGATCTCCGGCATACCGCCCGCCTGCGGCACCAGGATGGAGTCCTCCGACTTGACGCCGGTGATCGAAGGATTCCAGGCGCAGACCATGCCTGGCTCCAGCGTCTCCGTCTCGCCGGGCACGGCGATGAACTCACGCGCAGCATATCCCGCCGTGCCGCCCTGATGGTGCAGTTTCCACTCGTCGGCGAAACCGGCGCGCGCGTAGGCCTCTTGCAGCGTCCTGAACAGCGCATCCAGGGACGCGCCCGGCTGCGACGCGGCGATGATCGCCGCGTCTACCTGCGCGCAGGCGTCCATCTTGCGGCGAATCTCGTCGGGCAGCGGACCGAAGTGGATCAGGCGGGTGACCGAGCAGACCAACCCCTCACGCCGCCCACACAGCACCAGCATGGCGTATTTGTCCAGCGTCTTGCCTGTCGGCAGGGGATGGCGGTAGCGGAAGATGCGCTCATCGGTGGCGATCAGTACCACGATGGGCGTGACGCCCTGCGCGTAAGTCTCTTCGGCCAGCACGCCGGCGATCTGCCATTCGGTCATGCCGGGGCGCACGCGCTGAATGGCAGCGTTCATGGCGGCTCCGCAGGCGCGCCCCAGCGAGCGGAAGCGCTCGACCTCGACAGGCAGCAGGCGCGACCGCACGATCTTGACGGCGCGGCCCAGGTCTTTGGCCCCCGCAGTAGGCACGTCTACCCCTGGTGCGCTGCCCAGTTCGGGCGGCTGCTCGCCTTCCCAGGGACTGACCTTCAGCGCAAAGCCGCGCGCTTCGACGCCGTCTTCACCGCGCAGGCGCGGTCCCTCGATGGTGTTGGTGTAGACGGTCGCAGCGTCAGGGGTGATCACCACGCTGGCGACGCCGATTGTGTCCGCGTGATTGACGGCCACGTCCACGCCACCGGTGATCCAGGCGACGCTGTTGACAGTGCGCAGCCACAACGCGCTGAGGCCATGTTCGGCCATCAACGCGCGGGCGCGCGCCAGTTTGGTCTGGACTTCGCTGCTGTAATCCATCGCAAAGCTCCTCACAAAAACGGTCTGAGCCGTGACAAGCCGGATACGCTGGTATAAGAGTATCACAAGGAAGGTAGGGCGAAAACATAGGGGGCAGGCCGGGTGCGCGCAAAGTGTGTCAGGCAGTTTGCCGCGCTCCGGTTTACCTCACCCCCACTCGGCGCTGACACGCCCCCCTGCCCCCTCTCCAGTCTAGGGGAGAGGGGGCAAGCCGAGCGCAGCG
>DDBP01000063.1 GCA_002332795.1 Anaerolineales bacterium UBA2029
CGCGGCAAAACTGCCTGACACTTGTTCACCCACAACCAAAGCCACGCTCCCGCAGCAGCGCTGGCCTGTGTTATAATGCGCCCGCTTAAGACAGCGCATCTAGGTGAAAGCCGAGGGTCAGGCATGTCCAAACCGCTTTCCTTCCAAGACGTGATCATGCGGCTGCATCAGTTCTGGATGGATCACGGCTGCATCATGTGGCAGCCGTACAATGTGCAGGTAGGCGCGGGCACGGGCAACCCGGCTACGCTGCTGGCCGTGCTGGGGCCAGAGCCGTGGCGCGTGGGCTACGTCGAACCCAGCGTGCGCCCCGACGACGGTCGTTATGGCGAGAACCCCAACCGCATGCAACTGCACTATCAGTATCAGGTCATCCTCAAGCCAGACCCCGGCAATCCCCAGGAACTCTACCTGGCCAGCCTGGAAGCGCTGGGCATCAACCCGCGCGAGCACGATATCCGCTTCGTGGAAGATAACTGGGAGTCGCCCGCGCTCGGCGCGTGGGGCCTGGGCTGGGAAGTGTGGCTGGACGGCCAGGAGATCACGCAGTTCACCTACTTTCAGCAGGCGGGCGGCATCAACCTGGAGCCGGTCAGCGTCGAGATCACCTATGGGTTGGAACGCATCGTGCTGGCCTTGCAGGGCAAAGACGCCGTGTGGGACATTGACTGGAACGAGGCGATCACCTATGGTGACGTGCGCCTGCGGGGCGAGATCGAGCACTGCAAGTACTACTTTGAGATCGCCGACGTGACCGGCCTGAAGCAGGTCTACGACATCTACGAGCGCGAGTATCAGCGGGCGCTGGCGGCAGGCGCGGTCCTGCCCGCCTACGACTACGTGCTCAAGTGCAGTCACCTGTTCAACGTGCTGGACACGCGCGGCGCCATCGGCGTGACCGAGCGGGCGGCCTACTTCCGCCGGATGCGCGACATGACGCGCGCCATCGCCCGCGCCTACGTCGAGCAGCGGCAGTCGCTGGAATATCCCCTGCTGCACAAGGCAAAAGCCTGGCTCCCCGCGCCGACGCCCCTGCCGACGCCTGCATCCACTCCGGCCCCCGATGTGCCAGCGGACGTATTGCTGGAGATCGGCACGGAGGAACTGCCCGCCGCCGACCTGAGCGAGGCCCTGACTCAACTGCAGACGCTCGCTCCAGCGCTGTTCGAGTCCCTGCGGCTGGATCACGCGGGCATCGCGGTGATGGGCACGCCGCGCCGTCTGGTGATTCACGCGCGACAGGTCGCGCCCCGTCAGCGCGACGAGGAAACGTGGGTCAAAGGCCCGCCGGCCAGCCGTGCCTTCGACGCCAGCGGGCAGCCCACACAGGCCGCCATCGGCTTTGCGCGGGGCAAGGGGGTGCCGGTCGAAACATTACAGGTGCGCGAGATAGACGGCGGGCAGTACGTCATGGCGCTGGTGCGTCAGGCCGGGCGTCCGACCGCCGAAGTGCTGGCCGAGGCATTGCCAGAACTGATCGCCTCGCTGAAGTTCGGCAAGGCCATGCGCTGGAACGATAGCGGGATCAGCTTCTCGCGTCCGCTGCGCTGGATTGTGGCGCTGATCGGCGGGCACGTAATCCGCTTCGACTATGCGGGGGTGCACAGTGGCGCGCTGACGCGCGGTATTCGTCCCCTGCGCTCGCCGGAGATCCCCCTGCGCGACGTGCAGAGCTACTTCCAGGCCATGGCCGAGCAGGGCATCATTCTGGACGTGACGCAGCGTCGGGAAGTCATCCGTCAGCAGGCGGCGGCGCTGGCGGCGGAGGTCGGCGGCACCATCCCCGCCGACCCCGATCTGCTCGACGAAGTGACCAACCTGGTGGAACGTCCTACCGCCCTGCGCGGCTCGTTCGAGGCAAAGTACCTGGCCCTGCCGCGTGAGGTGCTGGTGAGCGTGATGCGCAAACATCAACGGTACTTCCCGGTCGAAGACGCGCAGGGAAGGCTGCTGCCCTATTTCATCGCCGTGCGCAACGGCGACAGCGAGCACCTCGACCTGGTGATCAGGGGCAACGAGCACGTCATCCGCGCGCGCTTCGCCGACGCCGACTACTTCTATCATGCCGACATCCAGAAGCGCCTGGACGACTATCTGCCGCGCCTGGGCACGCTGACCTTCCAGGAGCACCTGGGGTCTATGCTGGACAAGACCCATCGCCTGGAAGCGCTGGTGCCGCGCCTGGGTGCGTTGCTGAGGTTGGACGAGACAGCCCTGAACGTCGCGCAGCGGGCAGCGACGCTGGCCAAAGCCGACCTGGCCACGCAGATGGTGGTAGAAATGACCTCGCTGCAGGGCATCATGGGCCGTTACTACGCGCTGCATCAGGGCGAACCGCCCGCCGTCGCCGATGCCATCTTCGAGCACTGGTTGCCGCGCGGCGCGGGCGACCGCCTGCCGCAGAGTCCGGCGGGCGTGCTGCTGGCCCTGGCCGACCGGCTCGATAGCCTGGTGGGATTGTTCGCAGCGGGGCTGGCCCCGACCGCTACCGCCGACCCCTTCGCCTTGCGGCGGGCGGCGCTGGGCGTGGTGCAGATTGTGCTCGACCAGGGCCTCGACCTGGATTTGCAGCAGGCGGTGGCGCAGGTGAGCACCGTCCAGCCAATTCCAGTCAGCGCCGAGGTACAGCGTGCCGTGGTGGACTTCATCGTCGGGCGATTGGACGTGCTGTTGCATGAGCAGGGTTGGGCACACGACGTGATCGCCGCCGTGCTGGCCGCGCAGGGACACAATCCCGCCCGCGCCCTGCGAGGCGTGCGCGAACTGACGGAGTGGGTGGCGCGCGACGACTGGGCGCTGATCCTGGACAACTACGCCCGCTGCGTGCGCATCACCCGCGCTGAACCGGAGGTCTACCCGGTCGATCCGGCGTATTTCGAGGATGAGTCCGAGCGGGCGCTCTTCGCTGCCTACCAGGAGGCCGCGGCAGCGCTGAACGCCGACAGCAACGTGAGCGCCTTCCTGACTGCCTTCGAGCCGCTGGTGCCGCTCATTCAGCGGCTGTTCCAGGCGGTGCTGGTCAATGCGGATGATCCGACCGTGCGCCGTAACCGGCTGGGTCTGCTACAGGCGATTGCCCGCCTGGCTCAGGGCCACGCCGACCTGAGCCAACTGGCGGGGTTCTAGAAGCTGTGATGGATTTTTGCGTCGTATCTGCCCCTCACCCCTGAGTCCCCTCTCCCTCG
>DDBP01000122.1 GCA_002332795.1 Anaerolineales bacterium UBA2029
GTTCATAACAGCCTCTAGCGGGAAGGGAGCGCTTCACTGGGGGTGTGTGCTATCATTGGCAACGTGTCAACGGCTGAGCGAGTGCAGCACAGGGGACAACAGACCATGACCAATTTGTCGCGCTGTCGGAGCCGGTGTCGGGGATACGGAGCGATCGTGCTGGCATTGTGGCTGTTCCTGACAGTCACCCTGACTGCCTGCGGGGACGACGACAACAGCCGGACTGGCCCGCCGCAGCCTTTCACCCCCGCGCCGGATTCTCCTGCCGGGCAGGCGCGTTCTCCCTACGAAGTACTGCGGCTGACAGTGGGGGAACCGCTGAGCGCCGTCTGGTCGCCCGATGGCTCCCGCCTGGCCATCGCCGATGGTGCGCGCGTCTGGCTCTACGATGCCGAACTGCGCCCGCAGGGAGCGTTGGAAGGGCACGCCGAACCGGTGCGCGCGCTGGCCTGGTCGCCGCAGGGCGATCGTCTGGCGAGCGCGAGCCTCGATGGTACGGTGCGCGTGTGGGATGTGACGAGCCGTCAGGCGCTGCACGTCCTGGCCGGGCATGCGGACTGGGTCTTCTCGGTGGCCTGGTCGCCGGACGGAGCGCGGCTGGTCTCCGGCGGGGCGGACGACAGCGTGCGCCTGTGGGATGTCCGCGATGGCGGGGCGTTGACCGTGCTCGGCGCGACCCGTGTGCTGGCGATCACCCTGCAGGTCAGCGATCGGGCGCTGATGCGCGCCATCAACACCCTGGAGGCGGCGGAGAAAACGCTGGCGACGCTCGCCGCTGAGCCGCTGTCCGATCTCGCTGCCCGCCTGCGTCAGACGGATTATCAGTTGCTGGTGTCCTTCGCCGAAGCCGACCTGATGCAGACGTTGCTGGCGGCGGATGCGCGCGGCTATCGCCTGGCGCTGCACACCGGCGACCCCGCCCTCGACGCCGACCTGGCCGATCTGTCCAACGCTCAGTTGCTGACTCTGCTGACGCTGCGCGACGATCCGGCGACGCTGGCGCTGCTGGACGACCTGGAGGCGGCGGAGGCAGTCATTGCCGCTACCGATGCCCGCGACGACGCCGAACTCATCCGCACCGTGCGCAGCCTGCAGAGCGCCGAGCCGGTGATCGTGATCACCACGGCCAGCGGCGAGACGACGACCGCCAGCGTGAACGACGATTTCATCGCCACCTTGCTTGATCTGCAGGGGCAGGATTTCACCGTGAGCCTGGGCGTGGAGAACGGCGACGAGATCGCCGCGAAACTGCAGGACGCAGACTTCCTGACCGCCCTGCAGCAGTACGACGCCGCAGTAGACACGCTGGGCGCATTCAATGCCCGCGACGACGCCGAACTATTGCGGCTGGTGGGCCGGCTGCGGCAGGCCCAGGTGAGCGTGAGTCTCAGCACTGGCGACGCCGACCTCGACGCGCGGCTGGAAGCGCTCGACCAGGAAACGCGCCTGCGGCTGATCCTGACGCTCGCCGACGCAACGGTGATGTCCGCGCTGCGCCAACTGGCCGCGCAGCAGTTCGACGTGATGGCTGTGCAGGGGCTGAGCGCGCGCGATGTGGGCGCGGCGCTGGCCGACTGGCCGCACCGCCTCAGCTTCCGCGTGGATGATGACGAAGCGCTCACCGCTGAACTGGCCGCGTTGGACGAGGCGGGCGCGTTGCGGCTGGCCGCCCTGCTGGAGGACGGCGCGTTCCTGGCGGCGCTGGACGGGCGCGCCCGCGCCGAGGAAACCGTGCGCGAGATGGCGGCGCGTCCAGACGCCGATCTGTTGCAGGCGGTGCGCGCGCTGCGCCTGGAACGCATCACCCGTCAGGCCGGGGCATATGTGCCGGTCAACCGCCTGGATCGCAACGGCTTTTACCTGTTCATCGTGCCCCAGGGCGAGGAAACCGTTCAGCAGCTCAGCGCTCTGTCAGATGCTGCCATTCTCGACACTGTACAGCGTCTGGGCGCGGACGGCCTGAGCGCTGAAGTCGCCGCGGGCCGCTATCTGCTGATTCCCGAACTCGAACCGGCGCAACTGACGGCGGTCATGGCCCAGGCGTTCGGGGGGCCGTTCACCCCGCAGGTGATGCGCGAAGCGAACGGGCACACCGCCAGCGTGACGGCGGTGGCCTGGTCGCCGGATGGCGCGACCATCGCCAGCGCCAGCGCCGACGCGACCATCCGTCTGTGGGATGCCGCCAGTGGCGACCTGCTGGCGACGCTCGACGGGCACGAAGACAGCCTCACCGCGCTGGCCTGGTCGCCGGAGGGGCAGACTCTGGCCTCGGCCAGTTGGGACAAGACGGTACGCCTGTGGAAGATGGATGATGGGCCGCAGCAGGCCAAAGCAGCCGTCACCCTTCAGGGGTTGGAGCAATACGTCACGGCGCTGGCCTGGTCTCCGGACGGCGCGGCATTGGTCACCGGCGGGCGCGATGGGAGCGTGCGCCTGTGGCACGCGGCGGACGGCAAGCCCTGGGCCGACCTGGGGGCGCATGATGCTGACGTGCGCACCATCACCTGGTCGCCGGACGGGGCGCGTCTGGTCACTGGCGGGCTGGATGGCACGGTGCGTGTCTGGGACGTGTCCGCGGCGTTGGCCGAACCTTAGGGGCTTCCGTCATCGTTCCGCCTGGAACGCGCCCAGTTCCAGGCATGTCAGCGCCGCGTTTGGCCAGGCGAACCAGTGCCGCGAGATGACCGCGCCGGTGTCTGCGTCGCAGGCTTCGGGTAACGCCCCGTCCCATTGCATGGCGCTTTCCAGGTGCGCCCAGGCTCGCTTTTCGCCCGCGGCGTCGCCCAGCAGACGGGCGATCAGCAAATCCTGCACGTCGCCCAGCGGCCAGGGCGCGCGCGTATGCACCGACCCCAACCGTCCGGCGTAGCAACCGCCCTCGTTGGCCGCTGAGAAAGCGAAATTCACCGTCGCCCGCCAGGCCGGATCATCTACGGTAGTGAAGCCCCAGACGGGCGCGAGCGCCAGCGGCAGATCGTTGGCGTCGTGATAGAAATGGTGTGCCTCGCGTCCGTCGGTGGCATAGGCGTAGAGCGTCTGCCCTCCATACGCCGCGCGAAAATGGGTCAGCGTTGCGTCGCGCACAGCTCCGGCCATCTCGATCAGATGGGCGTCGTCGCTCAGCGCGGCCAGCCGACGCAGCGTATGCCACAGCAGCACATGGCTGGAGAAATGGTAGGGCAGTGCCAGGGGATCGTCGGCGGGCGTTTCGTCGGTGGGGAAGAGCCAGGCGTTGGGCGAGCGGCGGGCCAGGATCATGGTCAGCACCGCCTCCGCCGCGGGACGCAGCCGTCCCCACAGGGCGCGGTCGCCGGTCGCGCGGACGTAATCGGTCAGTTCCAGCAGCGGGAAAAGCTGCTGATCGAGTTGAAACGCTCCGTCTTTGATCTGCCCGTTGGCCAGGTAACAGCGTCCCCAGACTCCCTCCGGACGTTCCGCGACCTCGAACAGCCACAGCAGGTGACGGCGCACCACGTCGGCCAGGGCAGGCCCGCGTTGCAGGAAGGCCCGCGCCACGTAGTAGGCGTCGCGATTCCACGACAGCGGCAGTAACATGTGATCGGTGAGGAGACAGCGCGTCTCGCCGACGGGCACCGCCAGCATCAGCCCGTAGCTCAGCCCGCGCCGCACCGCCAAGTGATCGGGTGTCTCCGCCAGCAGCGCCTGCCAGCCCGCGATGGCCGCTTCCAGCGAGGCGACGGCCCGCCCCGCCAGACGCAACGCCGTCTCTCGCGCGGCTTCCGCCGTCGGCCCGAAGGCGTAGACCAGGGTGCACGTCCCCGCCGCGCCAGGCAACTCGATCTCCAGCGGGCCGGCGGCGCGCCGTTCCCACGACGGGCCGGGCGCGAAGCCTGCGATCGCCGCCGCCCAACCCAGCGCCGGGTTTTCGAGGGTCAGCACGCCGTCGGCGAAGCGCGCGTGCGTCTGTACGGGCGGCATGGGCAACGGCCCGCCCTCAGTCAGTTGTGTGTACGCGCAGCGCTGCAACGACAGCCGTCCGCGCCAGCGAGTGGCGACTGGAAGTTCCCAGCGCTGGAACGCGCCGCCTTCCCCTGCCCAGGCGATCATCTGCGCTCGCTGACCGTCGGGCAGCGTCAGGTCAAGGCGCGGGATGGCATCGGCGAGCAGTTCCGCGCGGCAGGAAGCGACGGGCAACTGCGGGCCAAAGCCGTCCAGGTGCACCAGGCTGGCGCGGTAGCGGCGCACGGCGGCGGGGTTGTAGCGCTGATCTTCGGGGAAGGGATCAGCGCCGGTGAGGGTGACAAAGCCCACGCGCGGGTGATAGCCGTTCAGCGCGATCAGGCGTCCGGCGCGGTCAACGCTGCCGATCACGCCGTCCGCCCCGAAATCCAGCGGTTTGTAAGGATGGGCCGGATCGAGCGGCCGGCCCTGCGACGCCGTGCTCATGAGATCAGTTTGTCGAAATCGGGCACCAGCGCCTTGCCGCTGTCGCGATCGATCCAGCGGATTTTGTCGCTGGGGAAGCGAATCCAGATCGGCTGATCGGGGACGGCGCGGAAATCCGGATGGGTGGCCACCTTGATGATGTCGCTGCCAATGCGGATGGTCAGCAGGTTCTGCGACCCCAGCGGCTCCACCACCAGCACAGTCACCTTGAGCGCATCCTCGGCGGGCTGACTGAGCGCCTCCATGTTCTCGGCGCGGATGCCAGCCACGATCAGCTTGCCGTCGTAGCGGCTCAGGGTCTCGGTCATCTCCGGGATGGGCTTCAGCGCGTAGTCGCCGATGTAGACGCGCACCTCGCCGTTCTCGCGGCGCACCTGCCCTTCCAGGAAGTTCATCGGCGGCGTGCCAATGAAACCGGCCACGAAGCGGTCGGCGGGCATGTCGTAGACTTTGGTGGGCGAGTCGAACTGCAGAATCTTGCCATCGCGCATGACGGCGATGCGGTCGCCCATGCTCAGCGCCTCGATCTGATCGTGCGTCACGTAGATGGTGGTGGCCTTGATCTCGGCCAGCAGGCGCTTGAGTTCGGCGCGCATCTCCAGGCGCAACAGGGCGTCCAGGTTGCTGAGCGGCTCGTCCATCAGCAGCACTTCGGCGTGCACGGCGATGGCGCGCGCCACAGCCACGCGCTGACGTTGCCCGCCGCTCATCTGCGACGGGTAGCGATCCAGAAAGTTCTCGATATGCAGCAGTTCCGCCGCCGCCTGCACGCGCTGCCGGATTTCTTCCTTGGGCATACGGCGCATCTTCAGCCCAAAGGCGATGTTGTCGTAGACGCGCATATGGGGGAAGATCGCGTAGCTCTGGAACACCATGGAGATATTGCGATCTTTGGGCGGCAGGTAGGTCACATCGCGGTCGCCGATCATGATCCGCCCGGAATCGACCAGCCCCAGCCCCGCAATGGCGCGCAGCAGCGTCGTCTTGCCGCAACCGCTCGGCCCCAGCAATACCACGAATTCCTGATCGTGCACAGTCAGGTTCACATGGTCAACGGCAACCACCTTGCCAAAGGTCTTGACGGCGTTTTCGACGCGAATTTCAGCCATGGTCTTTCCCCTATTTCGTGATCTGGCCCCACATGTTGAATAGATAGCGGCGGATGAAGAAGATGAAAATCAGCGACGGGACGAGCATGAAGAAACCGCCCGCGTACTGGAATTGCAGCGACGACTTGTTGAGCTGATAGAGGATGAGCGCCGGCAGGGTGCGATTGCGAATGGTCAGCAGGGTGGCGGCGAAGACTTCGTTCCACGACATGACGAAGGTGAAGATGGCCGAGGCGGCAATGCCTGGCATCACCAGCGGCAATACCACGCGCATGAAGGCCTGAAAGGCGTTGCACCCGAAGACTTTGGCCGCTTCCTCGAACTCGCGGGGGACGCTGGTGAAGACGCTCGACACCACCAGGATCGTCGTGGGCAGGGTGAGGGCAGTGTGCATCAGCGCCACGCTGTAGACCTGATCGTACATGCCCCATTCGATGAAGGTGACGGCCAGCGGCACGGCCAGGATCACAATGGGGAAGGCGCGCACGGCCAGCACGCTCAGGCGGAACGCATCGCGCCCGATGAAGAAATAGCGCGAGATGGCGTAGCCCGCCGGCGTGGCGATCAGCGTCGAGAGGGCCAGCGTCAGCAGAGCCACCAGGATGCTGTTGCGCGTGGCGCTCAGAATACCCTGCTGATTGAGGAAGAACTCCATCGTCTCGGTGGAGAAAGGAATGGGCGCGATCTGCTTGGGGAAGGCGTAGATGTCGCGGCTGGTGCTGAAAGCCATCGTCCCGATCAGCCAGATGGGCAGCAGAATCCACAGCGCAATGGCGATGGCCAGGGCGTAGGTGCCCGCCCGCCGCAGTTGGCGCTGACGCAGCGCCCGGCGTTGCACAGGGTCAAGAGCACGGGTGGTCATTCTCTGGCTGCCTCCTCCTGAGTACGGACGGTGCGCAGGTAGATCAGGGCGAAGCCGAGCGAGATCAGCATGATGAAGCCCGCGTAGGCGGCGGCCATGTTGGGGTTGTTGAAGCCGCTATCGCCGGGGTCATACCAGCGGTAGGTCTCGTAGGCCAGCACACTCAGCACACGCCCGCCGGTGATCGCCACCACCACGGCGAAGACCTGGAAAGCCAGGATGGTGCGCAGGATGAGCGCCACCTGCAGGCTGGGCTTGAGCAGCGGCAGGATGATATGGCGCAGGCGTTGCCACAGGTTGGCCCCGAACAGTTCGCCCGCCTCCAGATACTCGCGCGGGATGGCCTGCAGGCCCGACACGACGATCACCATCACGATCGAGGTCGCCCGCCACACTTCCGCCAGCACGATGGCGACGATCATCCAGTGCTGGCGTTCGGCAGAAAGAAAGATATACGGCTGGTCAATGAGGCCCAGTTGTTGCAGAAATGTGTTGAGATAGCCGCGCTGCGTGAAGATGCTCACCCATACCAGGCCCGCGGCCAGGTCGGAGATGCCCAGCGGGATGGCGTAGATGTACAGGAAGAGGCTGTTGCCGCGCAATTGCGATTGCAGCACCAGCGCCATGGTGATGGCCAGCACGAACTGAAGCGGCAGGATGAGCACGATCAGCAACAGGGTGGTCTGCAGAGCGTCTTTGAAGCGGTAATCGTTGAGCATCCGCTTGACGTAGTCGAGCGTCCACTCTTTGGCCCCCTCGCCGCTGACTACCCGCGCCGTCTCGGACTCGGTGCGCGACTTGATGAAGAGGTTCTTCTGATGCACCCAGCCTTCGACAGTCTCGCCGCTTTCCGACTCACCCACCACTTTGAACCAGTACACCGGGCGGGTGCGTCCGTTGGGCAGCAGTTCTTCGGTCTTCAGGCGGTCTACCACGGCCACTTCGATCTGCATGGGCAGGCGACCGACCACGTCGGCGTCCTCTTGTGGTTCGCTGAGCACCGGCAGAATCTGGCTGTCGCGCATGAAGGCAAGTTGCAGGGAGCGCACCATCGGCCAGGCGAAAAACACCGCCAGGTAGATGAACGAAGGTAAGATCAACAGATATGGCGCGAGGCCAAAGCGCAGTCGTTTCATGGGTGCTGCCCTCCAGACCCAATTCAGGAGCGGACAGTCATTGAGCGCCTCTCGAACAGGGAGGCTGTC
>DDBP01000232.1:0-4315 GCA_002332795.1 Anaerolineales bacterium UBA2029
CCGTTGGTGCTGCCCAGGTCGGTGACGGTCAGTTCGCTGGCGTGCCGATCCAGGCGGCAATGCTGCCGCGACACCCCGTGATTCTGGGCATCCAGGTCGTCCAGGGGCAAGAGGTAGGCGTCCGGCGGCACCTCGGCGCTGTTGCGGCCCAGGATGACCGACCCCTGCGCCGGCAGGGCGAAGCAATGACCGGACGGCAAGGCCTGCACCAGTACCACGTGTTGCGGGGTCAGCACCCCGCTGGACGGCAGGGGGGGAGGGGTGATGGTGGGCATTCGTCTGAGTCGCCGGGTTTGCAGCGAAGGGGGAGTGTCCGGCAAGACCAGCGTGCAGTGAGGGCACGCGCCCTGGCCAGGATCGTATTCGGTGCCGCAACGAGGGCACGTGATCAAAGGGCTGTCGGAGGTCATACCATGCTTCTTCAGTGAATGCACCCGCTCATCATGCTTCATTGTAGCCGGAGTTCATAAGCGCGCAACGTTGGGGTGAGCAACAGGAAGGTGACCATGGGCAATCTCTACGCAACGCTGGACGAAGTGCGCCGTTACCTGGGGCTGTCGGACGGGCAGACGGGCGACGATGACCTGCTGTTGCTGATGCTGGGCGCGGCGTCGCGCCTGATCGAGAACTACGCGGGACGGCGCTTCTACCCGCAACGGGGCACGCGCCGCTACGCAGTGAGCGATCCATACCGCCTGCTGCTGGGCGACGACCTGCTGGCGCTGCACAGCCTGACCAACGGCGATGGGCAGGCGCTGCCGCCTGACGCGGTGCATCTGCACCCCGGCGAATCGGTCGTCTCCAGTCTGACGCTGGATCGGACGCGCGCCCGCTTCGTGCACGCCGGCGATCCGCTGGACGCCATTGCTGTCGAAGGGACGTGGGGCTATCACCCGGCCTGGGCGAACGCCTGGCGGGACAGCGGTGATGCCGTGCAGGACGATCCGCTGAGCGCCGAGGCGACGACGCTGACCGTGAGCGATGTCAGCGCGCCGCCGCCGGACGGCACCGGGCGGCGCTTCGCCGTGGGGCAACTGCTGCGCATCGGCGAGGAGTATCTGCACGTGCTGGCGGTGCACGGGGCGACCAACACGCTGACCGTCGCGCGGGCAGTCAACGGCACGATGGCAGACAGTCATGCGCGCGGCACGGCGATCGCCATCTACCGCCCGCCGGAGGATGTGCGTCAGGCGTGTCTGCGGGTGACGCACTGGCTCTACCGGCAACCGGATGCCGGGTTCGTGCAGCGGGCGGCGGGGCTGCGCGGCGAGGTGGTGGTGCCGCCCGCCCTGCCCGCCGATGTCGAGCAGATTCTCGCGCCGTATGTGCGGTTGCGCGTGTCCTAGCGGAGGGCGGCGATGGGCGCATTGAGCACGGCCCTGGCAAGACTGGCGGCGGTTGCCGTCCCTGGCGTGAACAGCATCCCCCTGGACGCGACGCCAGGCGTGCTGAAGCGGGTGTCGCTGCCCGCCCTGGTGATCGTGCCGGAGCTGGGCGGTGAGTCGCCCGGCCTGGAGCCGAATCCTTTCGCGGCGGGGACAGGGCGGCTGGTGGTACAGGTGGCGCACGCGCTGTTGCTCGCCCCGCTGACGGGCGGCGCAGGGTCAGGCGCGGCGCTCTCGGCGTTGATGGAGGCGCTCGACGCCTATGTCGCTGCGCTGGCCGCCGACCCGACGCTGGGCGGGGCGCTGCTGGCCCCGTTGCGCCTGCGGCTGCGGGTGGGCGTCGTCCGTTACGGCGGGGTGGACTATCACGGCGCGGTCTTCGCGCACACCTGGACGTTGCCAGTGGAAAGTGAGCAGTGATCAGTTGTCAGTGATCGGTTGTCGGTGATCAGGGATCGGTTGGCAGTGATCAGCGAGAAAGCGCTGCCCAAAGCCGCTCACTGAAAATCACTCGCTGCCAACCGCCAACCTCCAACTGAGAACTGCCAACTGAAAACTGAAAACTACCAACTGAAAACTACCAACTGCCAACTCCCCGGAGGGATGCATGAGCGTGACTTTCGCCGTGGAAGTGGACTGGGACGGCACCGGCAACTGGACAGACGAAACACCTCGTCTGCGGAGCGTCCGCACCTGGGCGGGCTTCGCCGCCGCACACGACCCCGTCGCTGTGCCGGGCGAGTGTCAGATCGTGCTCGACAATCACGATCGGCGTTACTCGCCGGGCAACGCGGACTCTCCGCTGGCAGGTCAGCTCTCGCCGGGGCGGGCGGTGCGCGTCCTGGCCCGCGACGGGGCACAGACCTGGACGCTGTTCCGCGGGACGCTCACCCGCCTGGTGCCGGAAACGGGAGTCTATCCTGGCGCGGTGACCCTGGTCGCCGCCGATTGGCTGGCTGCGCTGGCCCGCGCCCGCGTGAGCGTGCCATATGCCGAGACGATCTCGGTGGCGGAGGCGGTGTCCGCGCTGGTGAGCGCCGCCGGTACTCCGCCTGCCCTGCAGGTGACCGATAACGGCGACCGCCTGACGCACTATGGGCGGCACTGGTTGCCGGAGCAGACGACCGTCCTGGACGCCCTGCGCGACATCTGCCGGGCGGTTTACGGGCGCTTCTGGGCCGGGCGCGACGGGACACTGATCTACTGGTCGCGGCGCGAGCAGCAGGACCCTTCGGTGAGCGCGGCGTTGCTGGCGCAGGGCGTCCCGCTCGACGCGCTGGAAGTGGCGCTGGACGCAGCGGATGTGATCAATCACGCGCAGGTGACGGTCTACCCGGTGGAGACGGTCGGCAGCCTGCACGTGCTGTGGACGGCACAGACGGTGTTGCGCGTGGCTCCGGGGCAGACGCGGGCGCTCTACGCGCCTTTCCGCGACGAGTCCGGCGAGCGCGTGGCGGCGCTGGACGTGATCGCGCCCGTCCCTGGGGACGATTACGCCGTCAGCGACCGGCCCGACGGCCTGGGCTTCGACTACACGCACAGCCCGCACTTCGCCTTGAGCGCCACGATCGAAGCCACTCGCGCCGCGCTCACCCTGACCAACACGGCCATTGGCCCGCTGTATGTCACGCGGCTGCAGGTGCGCGGCAAACCCATCCGGACCTACGATCCCATCACCCTGCTGGCGAGCGACGCCGGCAGTCAGACGATTTACGAGCGGCGGGCGGTCGCGCTCGACCTGCCCATGCAGGCCGATCCGGTCTTCGGGCAGGCGTACGCGGAGTACCTGGTCGGGCGCTATCAGACGCCCGCGCTGACTGCGACGCGCCTGCGCGTCCGCGACCGCGTCCGCCTGGGCGACGCGGACGTGTTCGCCGTGGGGCTGATGGACAAGGTCATCGTCGGCGATCCGGCTTCTGGACTGGCGGCGGCGCACTGGGTGCGCGCCATCGCCTACGAGCTGGCCGCGGACGGGTTCAGCGTGACGCTGTACCTGGAACGCGCGGACGACCGCCGCTACGGGCTGCTGGATCGCGTTGGCTATGCGGAACTGGGGACGAACACGAGGCTGGGGCTATGAACTGGACGACTCCCAAGACCTGGCAGGTGGACGAACTGCTGACCGCCGCCGATCTCAATACGCACCTGCGCGACAACCTGAACGCGCTCAAAGCGCCGCCTACGCACGCCATCTGGCGCGATAACGGCGCGGCCTACAGCACGACCTCGACCGTCTTCGTGCCGGTGGACAGCGCCAATCTCAAGGCCGTACTGAACACCAACGGCGGCGACGTGCTGGTGTGGTTCTGGGGCGTGTTTCACGGCGATCAGGTGGGGCGGCGCGTCTCGCTGGATATTCGCGTGGACGGCGTCGGGCGGCTGGCGGCAGCTTACAATGGCGGCCTGCTGACACACCGCCTGGGCACCACCATCGGCGAGGAGGTAGCGCTGGGGCCGGTGCTGATCAGCGGGCTGAGCGCCGGTGAGCACACCTTCGAGCTATTGTGGAAGGCCAGCGACGGCGTGATCAGCCTGCACGCGGATTCCGACGCGACCAACGACTACGACGAAGTGCCCGCGGTGCTGGTGGCACGGGAAGTCAGTTGAAGGGGAGTGCGAAGCGCGGATGGCGGATTGATCAATCCGAAATTCGCAATCCGCAATCTCATCTGGGAGGTGAATGGATGGCGGGGATGATAGACCTGACTTTCGAGCGCAAGGGCCTCAACCTGGTCCTGCTGCACCAGGAACTGGCGGCGGCGCTCGGCGCCAAGCTGGTGGGGGTGAGTCAGGACGGGCACGGCGTGCGCGTGCATTTGCTGGACTCCACGACGCCCGACGAGCGCAAAACGGCAGCGGAGATCGTCGCCGGGCACGATGCGACGCGCTTCACCGCGGCGCAGCAGGCCGAACGCGAACGGCAGGCGGCG
>DDBP01000232.1:4433-4560 GCA_002332795.1 Anaerolineales bacterium UBA2029
CGGAGGCGCTGCGCAAACCCTGGGCGCAATGGACGCCCGCCGACAAAGATGCGCTGTTGCGTCTGCTGGCGGGCGAACTGGGCCTGGCCGTCTCGTAATTGCGGAATGCGGATTGCGAATTGCGAAT
>DDBP01000232.1:4667-5144 GCA_002332795.1 Anaerolineales bacterium UBA2029
GCGGATTGCGAATTGCGAATTTGAAATCCGCCATTCGCGATTGGTTGCTCGATGCAGCAGGGAAGGAGGAGAGGGATGGATACCTGGATCGCCGACGAGATGCTCAACGTGTGGGCGCTGCTGGGCGCGTTGCTCGGCACGCTGTTGCTGGTGGCCGGATCGCTGTGGGCGGGGGCGCGAGTCACTGAGCAGGCGCGGGCCTTGTGGCGGACGCTGCGCGGTCATCGCGCCGAGGCCATCGCCGCGGTGGACGAGACGACCGATCCGCTGATCGTGCAACTCGCCCGCCTGACGACGATCCCGCCCGCGGTGTGGGCGACGTTTCTACCCGCGTTTTTGACGGCGTTGGCGGCTGGGCTGGATCGCGCCCTGGGCGAAAAGGGCGAGGCGGCGGAATAGGCGAGGCGGCGTATCGCTCCCGCCCCTGCACGGTTTCAAGGGCAGACAGCCATCGAACGCCTCTCGGACAGGAGGCTG
>DDBP01000006.1 GCA_002332795.1 Anaerolineales bacterium UBA2029
CTACTTCTGGGGCATGGTCAACACCTACTGGAACGCCTTCGGCGGGGCCAAACCGCTGTGCTTCACCGAACTGGGCTACCTGTCGCCCGAAGGGCTGGGGCCGTTGCCGGCGGGCTTCGCCTGGGCCAGCAACGTGACTGTGGCTCAGCAGGCGCAGTGGCTCGGTCGCGCGGCGCAACTGGCGCGCGGCAGCGGCAAGGTGCGGCTGATGATCGTGTGGAACGTGGACTTCACTACCTACGGAGCCGATCCGCAGGCGGGTTATGCCATCGTGCGGCCCGGCGGTTCGTGCCCGGCCTGCTCGACCCTGGGCGCGGCCATGCGCTAGGGCGATCTCACGTCACATAGGGGCGGGTGTGCGCATCCGCCCCTGTCTTCGGCTTCAGGGCGGCGCATTTTCGCTCTGGTGAAGCAGCACTGTGCTGACCAGGATGATGACCGCGCAGACGATTTGCCCGATCACGTAGCTGCTTTCGTCGCGTTCCAGAGCCGCCAGGGTGCTGAACGCGATCACCCCGATCAGCGCCAACCCATCGGCGATCAGCAGCAGCGTCCGTACTGCCGGAGGAAGTCTCATGCCGCACCGCCTTTCGGGAAGTGAGGAGTCTGCGGTCTGGAGTCGAGAGTCTGGAGGCCAGACGTTTCGTGCATCGCGCCTCTCTGGTCTCTTTGCCCCTGAACACACAATGTAACCCACCCCCCGCCAAGGCCCCAAACTCCAGACTCTGAACTCCAAACTCAAGACTCAAGACCCAAAACTCTCATCTCCCCCGCTTGCCTGGCGCAAAATTGCATATAATTGAGATAGTATTGGAGTGCCATTTATTTCGCATGAAGACCCGTGATATGCTTGAAGTGCATACGGGTCAGACATCAAGCCCCCCCTGGCTTGAGGTGGTCATCATGGTACAGCGGAATATTGTGCAACGCCTGATCGCGTTCCTGCGGCGACCAGATGCCCTCAACTACGAACAGCGTGCTGCCGCGCGTTCGTCCTATGATGACTACGTACCCTGCGAGGCAGAGGAGGTCGCAACCCCGCCGGAGCAGGCCGAGGGACTGGGGATCACTGGGCAGTACCTGCTGCCGGACGATGCCGCACGCGAACGGCGCGAAGGGCTGACGGCTGCCCCGCCCCCCGCGGCGCAGGACTCGGCGGCTCTCTCGGCGGCGATCCCCCCTGCCGAAGACGAGCAGCGCTGGCCAGGCTATGCCTCGCGGCTGGACGCGCTGGTGATGCGCGCGCTGCATCAGTTCCGGGCGCGACTGGGCTTCGTCATCAGCTATGATCAAGAGGGGCGGATGCGCTACATCACCGGGCGCGACTACGGGGGCCGCTATGTGGATCACACCGCCGTCAACCCCGACCGGCGCGCGCTGAGCCATACCCTGCGCACCGGCGAATCCAACCTGTTCGTGCAGCGGCGCGACAACGTGGCCGAAGCGATCTTGTGCGGCCCGCTGCGGGTAGGCGGCGAGGTCGTCGGCGTGCTGTACCTCGACAGCCCGGCGCAGGGGCGGCTGTTCCGCGGCATCTTCGAAATCTACTGCGATCAGGTCGCGCGGTTGCTGGCGGATGGCGTGGCCTGAGTGGGCCGGGCCACGCCAGCGCTGCTCAGCCGAAGAGTCCTCCCCGCCGCAGCGCCTGTTCGCCGCTCTTGCGTGCCTGGCGTATTTCGGTAGACGTAGCCGGACGCCAGGTTTTTTCGCCCCCCGGCTCATGGTCATTGCCCCGTCTGAACGGGTTACGCAGCCATCCCCGCTTTTCTTCCTGCACAGGGGCGGCGAAGATCAGCGCTGCTTCTTCGCTGAGCTGCTGACGCCTGCCGCTGGTCGCGTCGCGCTGTGAGATGCTATCGGCCCGCTCGAAGTAGGTACGGGCGGCATTGGCGCGTACTTCGCGGCTGTCGCGCCCGCGGTCGGCGTAGCGACGCTCGTAGCGCCAGCGCCACGATCCATCGCTGTAGCGCCATTCTTCGCGCGTCACCTGCTGCACCAGCCGCCCTTCCAGCGCGGGCAACTCCGGCTTGAAGTAGACCCATGTCTCGACGATGTGCTGCCCCCGATCGTCCGGCAGCGGCTCTTCGACGCGCGTATAGCGCACCTTGCCGGTCAGGGCAATGTCTGGCGCGGGGGCGCGCTGACCGCCAGCGCTCAGCGGGAGCGTCGCCGCCTGCTCGTCGCTGGTGAGGGTCACCGGTTCACCGGGCGTGACAGCAGGTGCGGCTGTGGGCGGTGCGGCGGTCTCGGTGGCGGGACGGGCTGACGCAACGGCGGCGCGGCGCGGCGAGCCGAACAGCACCGCCGCCAGTTCTGGCGACAGGTCTTCTTCCCATTCCTGCGCCGAAGTGACGCGCTCGTCGGCCTCCGTTGCGGTGGGTGTGGCGGGCGTTTGTTCCTCCGTGACGGCGGCCAGCGCCGCGTTGAACAGCGAGACCGGCGTCTCTTCGGCGGGCACTTCGGCGACCAGCGCTGCGGCGGCTGCGTCTGTTTCCTCCGCCAGCGCATGTTCCCCCCTC
>DDBP01000222.1 GCA_002332795.1 Anaerolineales bacterium UBA2029
GTGCACCAGGATGATATCGCGCGCGGTTTCCGCCAGCAGGCGGTACATTTCCTCGCTTTCGCGCAGGGCCGCTTCGATCTCGGCACGCTCCTGCCGGAGGCGCAGCGTCTCGATCCCAAAGGCCAGGTCGCCCGCCAGTTCCTGGAGCAGGGTGATTTCGCGCGGGTCGAAGGCTTCGGCGTAACTGGCGTAGACCGCCAGCGCGCCGAAGGCCTCGCCTTCGACGATCAGTGGCAGGGCTATCACCGACAGGTAGCCGCGTTTGAGCGCTTCTTCGCGCCACGGGCTGAAGATCGGGTCGGTGTCGGCAAAGTGCACGATCTGTGGCTCGCGGGTGCGGATAGCGCGCCCGACCGGGCCTTCGCCCAGGGGATCGCCCTCGGCCCAGGTGACGCGAATGGCGCTCAGGTAGCCGTCTTCGTGACCGGCCCAGGCGACCGGTCGTACCGTACGTGCCGCGTCGTACTCGGCCACGCCCACCCAGGCCAGCCGATAACCGCCGATCGAGGTGAGGATGTTGCAGATGGTTTGCAACAACGTCGCCTCGTCGGTGGCGCGCAGCAGAGCCTGATTGCACTGACTGAGAGTCTGATAGGCGCGGCTCAGGCGCTGCAATTCGTTGCGGCTGAGGTCTACCAACACCGTCCGGCGCTCGAACTCATCGCGGGCATCGCTGATGGCCTGCCCCAGTCCATTCAGGCGATCTTTGCGCACCACATCAGCTGCCCCCCTGGTCATCACTTCGGCCACGCGGTCACTGCTTGGCCCCAGTGCCACCATGATGAGGGGAATGTGCGGGCTGTGTTCCAGCAGGGTTCTGAGCACATCCAGGGTGCCAAAGGGGAGGTATTCTTCGTCGGCCAGGACGACATCTGTCCCGGCATCCAGCCCGTCTCGTAACTCCTGTTCGTTGGTAACCCACTGCCACACCGGCTCGACATCGGGGGAGCGAAGGCCGGTCACCAGGGCCTGCGCTTTGTCCGCGTCGCCGGTCACCACCAGCAGACGCAACTGTGCTGGCATAATGCGACTCCTGTGTGGGCTTGCGCTCCACCCGCCCCGCACGGATGAAAAGCTTTTCGGCCTGTATAGAGATATGCTGCTCGTACCCCCCATTATATGACAGAATTTAGCAAACCTCGCTCACACTGGCGCTTACACAGCGCTTCTTCCAGGTCAACTGGAGGGCGGGGGCAGGGTACGCAGCAGCGCCAGGCTTCCCAGGGCGACCAGCCCGCGCCAGATCACCACGGCCCAGGAGTGCGGCGGGCCGAACAGGTTCGCGCCGATTTCCACGGTGGAATGCACGAATATCGCGGCGAATATCCAGCCGATTTCTCCGCGCAGAAAGGCCTGCAACACGAGCCAGCTCAGGGCCATGTGCATCACCAGGGGCAGCAGGCTGTTGAGCGCTTCGGCCAGGGTGCGGCTGACGTCGGTCAGCGCCAGGGTCTGCCCCGGCTCTGCTTCGGCGAGCGCCGACAGCCCGACGTTGAGGGCGATCAGCGCGGTGTAGAGCAGCGGCACCAGGCCATGTCCGGCTCCGATCATCAGCGCCTGCGGACGCCTGAACACGCCACGGGCCAGCCATTGGTAGCCGAAGGCGCGCGTGATCTCTTCGCTGAAGCCCGCCACGAGGCCCAGTATCACGGCTCCCACTGGCAGGATACCCAACAGCGCCCGGTCGAGCACCCGCACGGCGAGCAGTTGGGTCAGCAGCGCTCCCAGGTAGGTGATCATGCCCACTGTCAGCAGGGCATAGGGGGTGTTGGCGCGTCGGTGTAGCGTCTTCAGCAGCGCCAGCATGGCGATTAGCAGTCCTGCGCCGATGAGCAGGGTTGCCAGGCCATAGAGGGCCACAGACATCTCCTTGTTGAATTCCGTCCCGCCGCTGTCCACGTGAACGGCTGCCCGTCATTTTCGCCGCGCTGTGACCTGGCGGAACCTTTTGGCAGGTTGCAGCGTCTAGTTACCAGCAGGCGGGCGCAGTGTAGCCGTAGTGCAGCCATAGAGCGCCGCCTGCCGAGCTTCTGCTAGCCTGTCCTATTGTATCGGCACAATGTGTGCAGGGAGAGAAAACAATGAGGTTCAAGCAGGTATTGATCGGGATCGTCGCGCTGATGACGGTAGCGGTAGCAGCAGTTGGGGTGATGGGATGGCCGGCGCAGTCTGTGCAGGCCGCGCCGCCGCAGCAGAGCAGCGAACAATCACGTACGGTCACGGTGACCGGCTACGGTTCCGCCTACGGCGCGCCGGATATCGTGATGGTAGGGCTGGGGGTCAGCATCGCCAACGCCGATGTCAAGGCCGCCATGGATGAAGCGACCGCGCGCATGAACGCCGTCATGGAGGCGCTGCAGGCTGCAGGCGTCGCCGCGGAAGATATCCGTACCGATCAGTTCTCGATCTACCAGGACTACGGTCCGATGCCGGTCGGTGGAGAGCAGGCGGAGCCGCTCTATCGGGTCTCGGTGGGGGTGACGGCGACCGTGCGCGAGACAGCCAAAGTCGGCGAACTGCTGGCGACGGCGGTTGACGCGGGCGCGAACATGGTCAACTACATTCAGTTCGACATCGCCGACCGCGCCGCCCTGGAAGCAGAGGCGCGCGATCTGGCCGTCGCCGATGCGCGGACTCGCGCCGAACTGCTGGCCAAAGCATTTGGCCTGGCGGTGGGTGAGCCGCTGACCATCACTGAAGGTAGCGGCGGTTATGTACCATACGCGGGTCTGGGCGGTGGTGGCGGTATGCCGCGGGCGGAAGCTGCGCCCATCAGCGAAGGCACGCTGCGCGTGGATATGCAGGTGACCATCACCTTCGCTCTGGTGCCCGCCAGCTAGGGCGATCTCCAACCCGATGAAGGGGCGGTGCGCACGATGCACCGCCCTCTTTGTTTGTGTTATGATGGCATGGGCGCGGCATATCTCTGCTCTTCAGGGGCGGACAGCTATTGAGTGTCTCTCGAACAGGGAGGCTG
>DDBP01000239.1 GCA_002332795.1 Anaerolineales bacterium UBA2029
CGCCGGTTGCCGCGCCCGCGGCTTCTGCTGAGCCGAAGCTCAAGCGTCAGCGCGAGGGGGGCGGCGGCAAGAAGCGCAGCGGCATCTATGACAGCCGTGCCAGCCGCGCCCGTGCCAAAGGGAAGGCGAAAGGATAGGGATCACCATGAGCGAAACGCGCTCCGTAGAGACTACTGCGCCGGACATTGAGTCCGCCATCGAATTGGGGCTGCAACAACTGGGCGTCGCCCGCGAAAGCGTGATCGTCGAGATTCTGGAAGAACCCAGCCGTGGCCTGCTGGGCATTGGCGCGCGACAGGCGCGGGTGCGCCTGACCACGGCTGCCCCGCCGCGCCCTGCCGCTCCGCCGACGCCGCCCGCGCCTCAGCCCGCTGTCGAACTGGTGGAGGAAGAGGAAGCGCCCGAAGAAGCGGCTTCGCTGGCCGAGGCACAGCCGGTAGACGAGGCCGAACTGGACGACGACGCCCGCGTCGGGCGCGAGACGCTGCAGGAATTGCTGGAGCGGATGCGCGTCAAGGCCACGGTGAGCGTATACCGCGCACAGGCCGCCGACAACGAGGTCGCGCCCTGGGTGTTGCAGATCGAAGGGTCGGACCTGGGGGCGCTGATCGGCAAGCGGGGCGAGACGCTCGCCGCGCTGCAATACATCACCCGTCTGATTGCCAGCCGCGAGCTGCAACGCCGCGCCAATATCATCGTAGATGTAGAAGGGTACAAAGTGCGCCGCGAGAAACAGTTGCGCCGTCTGGCGCAGCGCATGGCCGAACAGGCCGTTCAGTTGGGGCGCACGGTGGCGTTGGAGCCGATGCCCCCCTATGAACGGCGTGTGGTGCATCTGGCCCTGCGCGATCATCCCCAGGTGACCACGCAGAGCGTCGGCGAGGGCGACCGCCGCAAGGTGACCATCATCCCCAAGCGGCGTTGAGGACGCATTTTTGGAGCAGCCGCCTGCCGCGACTCGGCCCAGTCGCGGCAGTTGTTTATCAGACGCGCGCTTCGGCGCTGGTAGCAAAGCGACAGGATCATGCTCAAACGGTCAACTTCCATCCCCGACTATTTGCTCATCGGCAACGTCACTCGCGATATCACCCCGCACGGGCCGCGCCTGGGCGGGACGGTATCCTTTGGAGCGCACACGGCAGCGGCTTTTGGGCTGCGCGTAGCGGTGCTCACCAGTGCGCGCCCCGATGACCCGCTGCTGGAAGACCTGCCCTCCAGCGCTGAGGTCGTGGTGATTCCCGCGGAGCACACCACCACGTTTGAGAATCGCTATTCGGCCAGCGGGCGCACGCAGTACCTGTATCACCGCGCCGAAACGCTTTACCCGGACATGCTGCCGGACGCCTGGCGCAAGGCGGGCCTGGTTCACCTGGCACCGATCGCCTATGAAGTCGATCCGTCCTTTGCCACGGCCTTCGGGGGACGGCCTATCTGCGTGACGCCGCAGGGATTCATGCGCCGCCGCGAAGCCGATGGGCTGGTGACGCCGATCCTGTGGGAGAGCGCGCCGCAGGTATTGCCGCACGCCGCTGTCACCGTGCTGAGCGAGGAGGATATCCGGCACGCGCCGCACCTGGAGCAGGAGTTCGCCGCCATGGGGCCGCTGGTGGTGGTCACCCGCGCCGAGCGCGGCGGCACGGTCTATCGGAATGGCACCCGTTTCGAATACGACGCCTGGCCCGTCGTCCAGGTCAACCCTACCGGCGCGGGCGATGTCTTTGCCGTGGCTCTGCATATCGCCCTGCATCAACTGGGCGACCTGCAGCAGGCCATCAAGATCGCCTCTTACCTGGGCGCGCAGGCCGTCACGCGCGAAGGCTTCGCCAGCGCCCCGCTGACGGCGGAGATCGCCGAAGCCTGGCGGCTGGCAGGTGCCGCGGAGTATGTGCCAAAGGAGGGCCGATGACCCCTCATTCACCTTCTGGCCGCGGGAGTGAGTCCGGTCCCGATCCCGAAGCGTCCAATCCCAACGGCCTGGCCGCTTTCGCCACGCTGGGCGAGTTCCTGGAAAAGGACGGCTGGTACCCTCAACGCCTGGAAGGGCGCACCATCTACCGCGCCCTGTTCAGCGGCCAGAACGGTCAGTTCCCCTGCTTTGCGCAGATCGTGGTGCCGCTGGAACAGTTCGTCTTCTATTGTGTGGCAACCGTGCACGTCCCCGAAGAACTGCGCCTGGCAGTAGCCGAGTACATCACCCGCGCCAACTACGGGCTGCGCATCGGCAACTTCGAGATGGATTATGGCGACGGCGAAGTGCGCTACAAAAGCAGCCTGGACTTCGAGGGCGTGACCCTGACTCCCACCCTGATCCGCAATACCATCTATCCAGCGGTGACGACCATGGATCGTTACCTGCCCGGCCTGATGAAAGTGATTTACGGGGGGCGCACGCCCTACGAAGCGATCGTCGAGATCGAGACCGAAGACGAGTCGTAGAGGATTGCGGATTGCGACTTGCGGATTTGTTCCTGTCTGGCTTGAGCAGGTCGGGCAGCGCGACGCGCCTCGCCTGAGTCAGTCAGCTAGCGCGTTGGCTTCGCTTCGCCGGTAGCGGCCATGCGCGGACAGCGATAGCCCTCATTCCGCAATCCGCAATTCGCAATCCGCCATCCCAAATTGCTGCCTCCGGAAGCGCTCAGGCGGAGTGGTTGATATGATGGATCGTATCCTGCTCAACGCCCGTATTTACACCCTCAACCCCGCTCAGCCGCACGCCTCGGCCCTGGCCATCGCCCGCGACCGCATCGTCGCCGTGGGCGACGACGACGCCATCCGCGCCCTGGCCGGGCCGCACACCGCCGTTGACCGGTTGAACGGGCAGATGGTCATCCCCGGCCTGACCGACGCGCACATTCACTGGGAGGGCGTGGCCCGCGCCCTGCGCGACGTAGACCTGCTCGACGTGCCCAGCAAAGTGGAAGCATTGCAGCGTGTGGCCGAACGCGCCCGGCAGACGCCGCCTGGCGAGTGGATCGTCGGGCGGGGCTGGTCGCAGGCGCTGTGGCCGGATGGCGCATTCCCTACTGCTGCCGATCTGGACAGCGTCGCGCCGGAGCATCCGGTCTACCTGGCCGCGCGCAGCGGGCACGCCGCCTGGGTCAACAGCCTGGCATTGCGGCGAGCGGGGATTAGTGCGCAGACACCCGATCCGCCGGGGGGCGCACTGCAGCGCGACGCTCGCGGCGGGCCGACGGGCATCCTGCTGGAAGACCCGGCCATGAAGCTGGTCGCGCGGCTGATCCCCGATCCCACGCCCGATCAGCTCGCCGACTGGATGGCCGAGGCACAACGGCGCGCCTGGGCCGCCGGGCTGACTGCATTGCACGACTTCGACAATCCCTCCTGCCTGGTGGCCTTGCAGGTGTTGCGCGAACGCGGCGAACTGGGCCTGCGCGTGCTCAAGCAGATCAACGATCCCTGGATCGAACACGCGCACGCGCTGGGATTGCGCTTCGGCTTCGGCGATGCCTGGTTGCGGCTGGGCGCGCTGAAAATCTTCGCCGACGGAGCGCTCGGCCCGCGCACGGCGCACATGATCGAGCCGTATGAAGGCGAGCCAGACAACTACGGCCTGGTCGTCACCGACAAAGAGCACATGTTCGAACTGGTCAGCCGGGCCAGCGCGGCGGGCATCCCCGCGGCGATACACGCCATCGGTGACCGCGCCGTGCACGACGTGCTGGACGTGTATGAGGCAGTGCGCGCCGAAGAAGCCGCGCGCGGCATTCCCCGGCAGGCGCGGCGGCATCGCATCGAGCACGTGCAGTTGATCCATCCGGACGACGCGGGGCGGCTGGGGGCGCTGGGCATCATCGCCTCCATGCAGCCCATTCACGCCACGTCCGACTACGAGATGGCCGATCGCTATTGGGGGGCACGCGCCCGCTGGAGCTACAACTGGCGGCTGCAACTGGAGGCGGGCGCGGTGCTGGCCTTTGGCTCAGACTCGCCGGTCGAGCCTTTCGCGCCGTTGCTGGGTATCTTCGCCGCGGTGACGCGCCGCCGTCCGGATGGCCGACCGGGGCCGCAGGGCTGGTACCCGGAAGGGCGACTGGACATGGAGACGACGCTGCGCGGCTTCACCCAGGGGCCTGCCTACGCGGCGGGGATGGAGCGCGATCTGGGGATGCTCGCGCCGGGCTACCTGGCCGATCTGGTGGTGCTCGACCGCGATCTCTATGCCATCCCGCCGGACGAAATCCTGCAAACGCGCGTACTGGGCACCATGGTCGGCGGCGAGTGGAAGGTCCGCCTTTTCGACTGAGCGTCCCTCACCCTCATGGCTGCGGCGCGGGGTTTCGCCCGCCGCACGGGACAAGCAGGGAGCGAAATGCCCATTTGCAGGGAGCGAGATTTGGGAGTAGAGATTCCTGAACACGTTCTGAAAACTGACCACTGATCACTGAAAACTCTCCAGCCTAAGTTATCAGTCTTCAGTTGTCAGCCTTCAGTTGTCAGTCCTCCGTGCTCAAGGTGTGTCCCCCAGAAGCTACCGGTCTGCGGCAGGCTACTGACCACTGATCACT
>DDBP01000313.1:0-9340 GCA_002332795.1 Anaerolineales bacterium UBA2029
CGAAGCGAGGCTGGGGGTGAGGTAAACACTTCCGTGTCAAGTAAGTCGCTGACAATCTTTGCATGCACCCTCCGCACGAAAGGGGACACTTCTAATACACGCTCCGCCCTGCAATCCCGCACCGCCAGGATGCATCCTTTGCACGGCTGCTGCATCTAATTCTCTGGAAAGCAGCGCATCGTCCGCACTCACATACACAAAAGGGTCATGCAACCTATGGAAATGGAAATCGTCTTCCCCGGTGGCCTGCGCGTAGATGCCATCGCCGGTGATATGGTCATCCCCACCAACCAGGACGGCTCGGCTCCAGCGCCGTTCGGCCTGTTCCTGGCGTCTATCGGCACCTGCGCGGGCATCTACGTGCTCAGCTTCTGCCAGCAACGCGGCCTGCCCACCGACAACATGCGCATCATCCAGCGGATGCACTCCAACCCCTTCACGCGCATGATCGAGAAGATCGAGCTGGATATTCAGCTTCCGCCCGATTTCCCAGAGAAATACAAGGAAGCCGTCATCCGCGCTGCCGAACTGTGCGCCGTCAAGAAGCACCTGGAGCAGCCGCCCGCGTTCGAGGTCTATACCTCGGTGATGACGCCGGAGCACTCTAACTGAGTCCGCAACCATTGCGGAAAGACGAAGCGGAGCCGGGACGCCCTCCCCAGAGAGCATCCCGGTTCTTCGTTGTCTGGGAAAAAGCAGCATGGCGGGCAAGCCGGCGCGGCGGACCGCCTGCCTCATGATTCGCGCACCCGCCGAGAACTTGGTGCTCCCCCCCGCCGCGCGGTAGACTTAGGTGCAAGGCAGCCGAATGTGGTAGGATCACAGAGCGCGAGAGTCGCGCCTCTGCTGCACTCAGAACGATAGATCATGCACAATTCACGCACACCCATTGCGACCATTCCCGCGGCGCACAATCTGGCTATCGAGATTGGCCCGCATACCTGGCGATTGATCAACGGCACCCGCTCGCTGACGAGCGGGGCGGCGCTGGTCGAAGTAACAGCGCAAGGTGTCTCCTACAGTCCGGCGTTTGCCCGCGCGCGCCGACTCCCGCCGGAAGGGCGGTTGGCCCCGCCGGATATCGCCCGTGTGGTGGTTGGCTGGGCACCCGAAACGCAAAGCTGGCACCTGGGGTTGCTGGTCCCCGCGCCAGAGGCCGGGCAGAGTCCCTGGCGCTGGTGTGGCCTGGCGAGCTGGCCCGGCGCAGAGGGCGATCACGCGCAAGAAGCCCGACAGGCTGCGCAGGCACTCGCTCGCCTGCTCGACCGTCCCCTACACGTGGTGGCTCCGCCCCGTTCGTCCGCTCGCGCGGGGGCATCGGCACCCGTTGCTCCTGTCGTCGCGCCCGTCCGCGCACCGGCGCGCATCGAACCAGCGCTGCGCACACTCCCGCTGCATTTCGACGAATGGTCGTTCGTCGGCACCCGGCGGGGGCTGGTCTGGCGGCGGCGCAGCGACTGGGTGATGGTGGCCCTGGCGCGGTCGGTGGGCTTCCTGGTGATGGCACTGGTCTTTGTATTTCTGGGCGTCGGCACACTGACCAGCGGTCTGGCCCAGGTCAACCCGACCTGGTTGCCCTGGCTGGGGCTGGCCGTGGCGCTGATGCTGTTCATCATGGCGCTGCGCACCTTCTGGCAGGTCATCGCCTCGACCGAGGTGATCGTGGACACGGCGCGGCGCGAAGTGCGCGCCCGGCGTCGTTTCCTGGGCGGGACGCGCTGGCGCCTGCCGTTCGACGGTGTGACTTACGTGTTGCTGTCGCAGACGGTGCCGCGCCCGCAGGGGCGCAGGGGTAAAGACGGGCCGATGCGCGTGTTGCAGGAAGTCTGGCTGCACCTGGCCGACGGGGAGCGCTTCTGGCCGGTGGTGGCGCTGGGGCCGGTCGAGGGCATTTCGGAAACATGGGACGAGGTGCGCGCCCGCCTCAAACAGGCGGGTCGCCGCCGCGTGCGCTTCAGCGAACTGGACACGCCCGCGCACCATGCCGCGGTACACATGGCGCGCGCGCTGGGCACCCCGTTGTGGTGGGATATTCGCAAGTGAAGGTGACTCATTCGTGACGGCGAGAGGGTCTGCAGGCGAGGGCAACGCATTTGGGATGGTTCTCTGGCCCGTGGGATAGTCGCCAGACCACGCGCCTGGTGCTGGTGGCGATCATTCTGCTGACGGTGCCCTGCTATTGCCTGGGCGCAGTGTTGCTGGCCTACGCGCCCACCGGCTCCGGCAGGGCGACCACCGCTCCGGTCACGCCCACGCTGGGCAGTGCGCCGGGTGAGGGGTTCGGACTGCCAACCTATACACCGTTCCTCACCCCTACACCAACGCCCTGGCGTCCGCCGTTGCAGCCCACTCCGCCACAGCTTTACCTGCCGACCAATACGCCCTTCTTCATCCCGCCGACCTGGACGCCGGTGCCCACCTGGACGTTCGTGCCGACGATCACCCTTGCCCCGACGTTGACGTTGCCACCGTCGCCCACCCTGCCGCCATCGCCGACGAATACCCTGCCGCCGACTCAGGCTCCGACGGATACGCTGGCCCCGACCCTTCCGTTGCCTACGACGGAAGCGCCGCCCCCCACGCCAACCCAGGAGTCCTTGCCTCCGGATAACAGCAGCTAACCCGCCCAATCAGGGAGTATGGAATCCATGCCGGTAGACCTGAAGGAACATTTGACAGCCTTATGCACCGCCCCGGCCCCCTCCGGTCACGAAGAAGCCGTCCGCGTCGTGATCCGTCAGGCATGGGCCGACCTGGCAGATGAGCTACAGACCGACGCCCTGGGCAATGTGATCGCCCTCAAACGCGGCTCCGGCGCAGAGCCGCGCCCCAGGATCATGCTTTGCGCCCACATGGACGAGATCGGGCTGATGGTGAGCGAGGTGCGCGATGGTTTCATCCGCACGGCCCCCGTGGGCGGCGTGGATTACCGGGTACTGCTGATGCAGCCGGTGCTGGTGCACGGTCGGCGCGTGCTCAAGGGGGTGTTCGGCGCGGCCCCGCCGCACATGGCCCGCAGCCGCGACAAATACCCGGAAGCGGACGATCTGTGGATTGACGTGGGCCTGCCCGCCGACGAAGTGGCAGCGCTGGTGCGCGTGGGCGACCTCATCACCATAGACGCGCCCGCGACTCCGCTCAAAGGGGAGCGCTTCGCAGCCAAGGCGCTGGACAATCGCGTGGCTGTGGCCACCGTCACCCTGGTGCTGGACGAACTGACCCGCCGCGCGCACACCTGGGACGTGCTGGCGGTGGCCGCCGTCCAGGAAGAAGTGGGCAGCTATGGCGCGATCACGGCGGCCTATCAACTGCAGCCCGACCTGGCGATCGTCATTGACGGCACCTTCGGCGCGCAAAAGGGAGTGGACGACGACGAGGGCTTCAAACTGGGCGACGGCCCTACCCTCAGCTACGGGCCGAACTTCCACCCCCTGCTGGTCAAGGCGCTGCGCCGCACCGCCGAAGACCTGGAGATAGACTTCCAGGTCGAGGCGATCCCTGGCAACAGCGGCACCGACGCCTGGGAAATTCAGGTCAGCCGGGCGGGCATCCCCACTGGCCTGATCGGTATCCCCATGCGCAATATGCATTCACCGGCAGAAGTGATCGATCTGCGCGACGTGACGCGCGCCGGTCGTTGGCTGGCGGCGTTCATTGCTGGCCTGACGCCCGATTTCCTGGGGACGCTCTCCTGGCCGGAAGCGGCAGTGCTGGAGGAGAAGAAGGCATGATCGAAGTGCTGCGCGAACTGTCGGAAGCAGTGGGCGTCTCCGGCGAAGAGGGCGAAGTCCGCGCTCTCATCCTGAAGCACATTCGCGAGCACGTGGACGACGTGCAACTCGACGCGCTGGGTAACGTGATCGCCCTCAAGCGCGGGACGGGCGCTGCAAAGCTGCGCGTCATGGCCGCCGCGCACATGGACGAAGTCGGCATGATGGTCATGGGCTTCGACTCCGACGGCATGATCCGCTTCAGCGCCGTGGGCGGACTGGACGCGCGCATCCTGCCAGGGGTGCGCGTGTGGGTGGGGCCGGACAAAATTCCAGGGGTGATTGCCTGGACGCCGATTCACCTCAACAAAGATCAGGACACCGTGCCCATAGACCGGCTGCGCATTGACATTGGCGCAGCCAACCGCGACGCAGCGCAGAAAGCCGTCTCGCGCGGCGATCGCATCGCCTTCGCCAGCCCCTTCGAGGAGCTGGGGCCGACGGTGCGCGGCAAGGCCTTCGACGACCGCGCCGGCTGCGCATCGCTGATCCGCCTGGTGCAGGGCGAGCGTTTCCCCTTCGACCTGTACGCCGTCTTCACCGTGCAGGAGGAAGTAGGGCTGCGCGGGGCACGGGCCGCCGCCGGACGCATTCAGCCGGACGTCGCCTTTGTGCTGGAGACCACCGCCTGTCACGACCTGCCGCAAGACCCCGACGAGCCGGATCAGACCACCATCACCCGCCTGGGGAACGGGCCAGCCATCACCGTCGCCGACCACTCGATGGTCAGCGACCCGCGGCTGGTGCGTCATCTGGTGCGGGCAGGCGAAGCGGCGGGCATCCCCCATCAGTTCCGTTCGCCGCAGCACGCGGGCGGCACGGACGCGGGCGCGATTCACCGCACGGGAGTCGGCGTGCCCAGCGTGGTGGTGGCTACCCCCTGCCGCTATATTCACGGCCCGTACGCCATCATGAGTGTGGCCGATTGGGAGAATCAGGCGGCCCTGTTGCGTGCCGCCTGGGAAACGCTCGATGAGCGCGTGCTCGCGCGCGCCTGACCAGTAATTGAGGGCGAAAGGACGCAAGGCACGCTCTAGAGACTGTTATGAGCTTTCGCGAAGAGTCTTTCCCTTATCCCAGCATCCTCTGCCCGCGCGAACGTAGGGGCGGGTTTCCAAACCCGCCCCTACCAACCCGGGGATCAACAGGAAGCTGGGAGTTGAAGGCGAAGGAAGTGCATAACACGCTCTGGCACGAGTGCTGCGCTCGCTGCGTGGTATAGAGAGAGGATGACCTGTGGAAACGCTGATCAAGACCCTGGCCGAAGCCTGGGGGCCGCCCGGCTATGAGCATCACATCCGCGAATTGATCCGCGCCGAAGTGCATGACCTGGCCGACGATATCTCCGTAGACCCGCTGGGCAATCTTATCTGCCGGGTGGGGAGTGGGCCGCAGCGCGTGCTGGTTGCCGCGCACATGGACGAGATCGGCCTCATCGTCAGTCACATAGACCGGCAGGGCTACGCCCGCTTCGCGCCCCTGGGCACGCTCTATCCGGCGACGTTGCTGGGCGCGCGCGTGCGCTTCGAGAACGGTGTGATCGGCACGATTGGCGTCGAGCATCAGCACGACAAACGCCGCGAGCTGCCGGATACCGACGGCTTTTACATTGACTTCAGCGTCAGCGCCGAGGGCAACGCCACGGTGAGCGTGGGCGATCCTGGCGCGTTCGTCGGCGAGACCTTCTGGCGCGGCGAGCGTGTCATCGGCAAGAGCCTGGACGATCGGCTGGGCTGCGCCGTGCTGATCGAGGCCATGCGGCGCGTGCGGGCAGCGGGAACGCCGCACTCCGTCTTCTTCGTCTTCACCGTGCAGGAAGAAGTAGGGGCACGGGGAGCCGGCCCAGCCGCCTACGGCCTGGAACCAGACGTGGCTTTTGTGGTTGACGGGACGGCCTGCGGCGATCAACCCCATGGCCGACCGATGGCTGTCCGGCTGGGCGGCGGCGTGGCGATCAAGACGCGCGACACGGGCATGATCGTCCCGGCGGCATTGCGCGATCTGCTGGTGCAGCGGGCGGAGGAACAGGGCATCCCCTATCAGCTAGAGGTGTTGGTCGGCGGGGGCACCGACGGGCGCATGATTCAGGTGGCGCGCGGCGGCGTGCCGACTGGCGGCCTCTCGATCCCTATGCGCTACATTCACACGCCCAGCGAGACAGCGGACATGAACGACGTGCGCGCGACCGTGGACTTGCTGGCCGCGGTGCTGACGGGGGAGATTGGCGTGTAGACGGGGCGTTGGCCCAGCAGACTTCCGAAGTCTCTGCAGACTTCGGAAGTCTCAGGGGAGATTGGCTGCCATAGCGAGAATCGGGTATTGCTGGTTCATCGTCGAAGCGGGAAATCCTCACACCGGCGGCGCGTGCCTGTGCCAGTCCGTCGTCTGCTGATAGGCGTGGGCGACGCGCAGCACGGTCGGCTCGTCGAAGGCCGCGCCGATGATCTGCAGGCCGATGGGCAGGCGCTGACGGTCGAAGCCGCACGGCACTACCGCCCCCGCAATCCCCGCCAGGCTGGCCGACAGCGTGAAGATGTCCGATAGATACATCTCCAGCGGGTCGTCGGTCTTTTCGCCGATGCGGAAGGCCGTGGTCGGCGCGGTCGGTGCGACGATCACGTCCACCTGCGCGAAGGCCCGGTCGAAGTCCTGGCGGATCAGCGTACGCACCTTCTGCGCTTTGAGATAGTAGGCGTCGTAGTAACCGGCGGAGAGGGCATAGGTGCCCAGCATGATGCGCCGCTTGACCTCCGCGCCGAAGCCCTGGCCGCGCGTGGCCTTGTAGGTGCCCCACATGCTACCCCCCGACCGGCGTGGACCGTAGCGAATGCCGTCGAAGCGGGCCAGGTTGGCGGAAGCCTCCGACGGTGCGATCAGGTAGTACACCGGCAGGGCGTATTCAGTGTGCGGCAGGCTGATCTCGCAGACCTGCGCGCCCAGCGCCGCCAGATGGTCTATGGCCGCGCGCACGGCCTCCTCGACCTCTGGCTGCATCCCCTCGATGAAGTATTCGCGCGGCACGCCCACCCGCAGCCCGCGAATGTCGCCAGTGAGCGCGGCGGTGTAGTCTGGCACCGGCACGTCCATGCTGGTGCTGTCGCGCGGGTCGTGCCCGGCGATGACCCCCAACAGCACGGCCAGGTCTTCCACCGTGCGCCCGAAGACCCCGATCTGATCCAGCGACGACGCGAAGGCGATCAGCCCATAGCGCGACACCCGCCCATAGGACGGCTTGAGGGCGCTGATGCCACAGAACGCCGCCGGTTGGCGCACGCTGCCGCCGGTATCCGTCCCCAGCGCGCCGATAGCCATCCGCGCGGCAACTGCTGCGGCGCTGCCTCCACTGCTGCCGCCCGGCACGCGCGACAGGTCCCAGGGGTTGCGCGTGGTGAAGTAGCCGGAGTTCTCGGTGGACGACCCCATGGCGAATTCGTCGGTATTGGTCTTGCCGAGCATCACCGCGCCAGCGTCCAGCAGACGCTGCACCGCCGTCGCCGTATAGGGCGGGATGAAACCTTCGAGAATACGTGACCCCGCCGTGGTAGGGATGCCGCGCGTCATCAGCACATCTTTGATCGCCAGCGGAATGCCCAGTAACGGCGCGTCGTCACCAGCGGCCAGCCGGCGATCGGCTTCGTCGGCGGCGGTCAGCGCCTGCTCCTCGGTGATGGTGAGAAAAGCCTGCACCTGCGGTTGCAGGGCGCGGATGCGGGCCAGGTGCGCCTCGGTCAGGGCGCGCGCCGTGATCGCGCCAGAGCGCAGCCGTTCTCTCGCTTCGGTGAGGGTAAGCTGAGTCAGGTCGGTGAACATGTGACGGTTCCTTGGATGTGCTGTTTGCGCAGGCGGAGCGGAGTATACCACAGCGCGGCCCAGGGTGGGGCACAAAAAAACAGGGCCGCTCCCCACCAGAGGGAACGGCCCCGCTGCGCTCCTGAAAGCGCTACTTGTTCTTGGGCGGCGAGGGCAACGAGCGTTGACGGCTGGCGTCCTCGTCGGCAGGCGTGTTCTGCGGATACTGGTCGGACTCCAGCTCGTTGGTGAGCTGCGTGGCCTCAGTCTCCACCAGGATAGGCGGCGCGTTGATCGGCTCGGCGGGCGTCTCGAACAGGTTGGAGTCACCGGTGATGTCCGACGTGAAGATGACGATATTGGCGTTGCACCACCAGGTCGGCGCGTAGTCGTCAATCACGTTGTCCGTCACCAGGCGAGTCTGCTCGCTGGCGAACTGATAGACGTAGATGTCCAGGTCACCGTCGAGATCGGACTGATAGGCGATCAGGGTATCGTCCGGCGAGAAGACGTGCAGGCTGGCGTCGCCGTTCGGGTCGGAGATCGGCGTGATCCCCGTGCCGTCGGCGTTCATGACCATGATCACGCTGTTGTCGCCAAAGCGATAGCTGTAGAAGGCGATCTTCGTGCCGTCGTGCGAGTACTGCGGCTCGTGATCGTCGCCCAGCCCGTCGCTCAGTCGCCGGACTTCGCGCGTTGCCAGCGTCAGCTCGTAGATTTGCCAGTAGCCGTCGCGATCGCTCTGGAAGACCAGTTTGCTGGCATCCGGCGACCAGAAGGCATTCAGGTCGTTGCTGGGGTTGTCGGTCAGGCGCGTCTCGACGCCGGTCGCCACGTTGACCATGTACAGATCCCAGTTGCCGTTGCGGGCGGAGTCGTAGACGATCCACGCGCCGTCCGGTGACCACATCGGATCGATGTCAATGGCATCGAGCGTGTAGGTGACGCGCTGCTGGAAGGTGCCGTCGGCGCTGCCGATGTAGATTTCCCAGTTGCCGTCGCGGTTGCTGGCGAAGGCGATCCACCGGGCATCGGGCGAGCGGCTGGGCGCGACATCGTAGACGCGCAGACCCACACCCTGCGTCAGGTTCGGCTCAGCGCCGGGCTGACCGGGCAGTTCACCCAGGCGGAAGACTTCCCAGTCGCCCGTCTGATTGGTGTGGTAGACCAGCCAGTCGGGGCACACCCCGCCGCCCACCTGGATGGGCGTCCAGGGCTGACGGGCTGCTTCGGCTGGCTCGCAGCCTTCCGGCGACATGTTGATCACCGGGAAGCCATTGGGGCCGATTTCCAGCGTCTCACCGCAGACCGTAGCGGGCGGCGTCGGCGAGGGCGGCGGAGGTGGCGGCGGTGGGACGCAGCCAGCCACTGAGGTCTGCGCCGCGCCAGTGCCCTGCTCCGCCGGCAGATCGACCTCGAAGCGCAGTGTGCCGGGTATGCCCGCGAAGTTGAACTGCTGCGACGCGCCAGCGCCCAACTGCACCGTCCCGCTGTTGACCAGTGCCCCATTCTGATACAGCCGCCAGGCCGTCGGGCTGCTCATGTCGAAACCAGTGTTGGTGACGGTGAAGCTCGCCTGATAGGTAGGCACCACGCACACACCGTTCACCTGCAGATTGGCAGGCGGGCGCGGCGTTTGCGTCGGCGGCGGAGGCGGCGTATTGGTGGGCTTCGGGGTCTTGGTCGGAGTCCTGGTCAGTGTACCCGTCGGCGTATTGGTTGGCGTGCTCGTCGGCGTGCTCGTCGGCGTAGCCGTTGGGGTATTGGTGGGCGTGTCCGTC
>DDBP01000313.1:9551-21957 GCA_002332795.1 Anaerolineales bacterium UBA2029
CGCGGTCGGCGTGTCCGTCGGGGTATTGGTGGGCGTATTGGTCGGTGTATCCGTCGGAGTCGCGGTCGGCGTATCGGTTGGGGTATCGGTGGCCGTCGGCGTGAACGTTGGGGTCGCCGGCAGGCAGTTGGCCGTCACGCTGAGCGTGGCGATCTCGAAGATGGCCGACTCATAGGTGATGGTCATGGTCGCGTTGCCCGCGTAGGGGCCATAGGTCAGGAACTGCCCCGTGTTGATGGTGAAGCTACCGCTGCCGCCCGGCCCGCCCGGCTCGGTGACCTGCCAGGAACCGGTCACCTCGTTGGTGCCGCTGAAGTAGCCGATCACAAAGGTGGCGGTGTTGTCGTCGTTGCACTGCACCCCCAGGTTGAGCACCGCATCGGCGCGCGGTGTGTTGGTCGGCGTGCGGGTAGCCGTCGGGGTACGTGTCGGCGTCGGCGTGCGCGTGAAGGTTGGCGTGCGCGTCGCGGTCGGTGTGGGCGAAGGCCCCGCAGTGGGGGTATTGGTCGGCGTGCGCGTATTGGTCGGCGTGCGGGTAGCGGTCGGCGTCGGCGACGGCCCCGGCGAAGGCGTATAGGTGGGAGTACGGGTGAACGTCGGCGTGCGCGTGTTGGTCGGCGTGCGCGTCGGGCTGGGCGTGAAGGTGGGCGTCGCCGTGGGCAGCGGGACGCACGTGCCCGTCGCGCTGAGCGTGACCACCTGCGTAGACGTGTTGTACTGGAGGGTGATGGTGGCGTTGCCAGCGAACGTGCCAATCACGGCGCTCTGCCCCGCGTTGACGGTCAGCGTGCCCGTGGTAGTCTGCGCTGTGTCGGGTTCGAAGACCGAATAGGACAGGTTGGCCGCTCCGCCGCCAATGTTGACCACGCTGAAGGTCGCTGTCAGGTCGGGGTTGCACAGGATGAACAACTGCAACAGCGGGTCGCTCTGCGCGGCCATCTGCGGACCCTGTGCGGCGGGTAGCGCCTGTACTGCCAGTTGTTGCTGGGGCGGCGTCTCGGTGGGAGTCACTGGTTTCGGCGTATCCGTGATGGCCACAGACTGCTCAGGCTCAGCGGGCGGCTGTGGGAGCGTGGGCGTTTCGGTCGGCGGTTGCCCTGGCTCGCCCGACTCCGGAGTCAGTTCTTCGGGAGTCAACGAGGCGGCACCGGCTTCGTTCTGCGGGCAACCGTTGCTTTCCACTGCGCCAGCTTCGGCGGGGCAGGCGTCGTCTACGTCGAGCACGCCATCGCCGTCGCTGTCGGCCTGTGACGGCTCGATGCTGGGCGTCGGCTGATTGCTGGCCGTGCCATACAGCCCTACGTCGTCGCCCAGCACCAGCACTGCCAGCACCAGGGTCAGCAGCGCCGCGCCGGCGACCATCCATGCGCGTTGCGACAATCTCTTGGTTGGTATCATGATCACTCCCCTGCTTGGATGATGCCGTTGACCGTCGGAATTTGCGTATCAGGTGCGCCCTGGTCGAGCGGTCAGGGCGTGCGAGCGCCCAGGCATAAGCCATTGCGATAGTTTAGTCGTGCGCACCCCGGCTTTCGGGTCGCGCTGCCACGACCAGGCCCCCACGTGCTCCCACCAGAATGGGAAAACGCTCACAGGCCATCCCCTTCCAGCAGCGAACGGGAAACCTGAGGTGGAAACGAGAAAATGACGGACTGGCGATCGAAGTTTCGTAAGAACTTATTTTATTCTATCACAAACGAAAACAGATGCCCACTGTGGGCCAGGTTTGGGGTGCGTACAAAATGTATCGGGCAGGTGCTGTCCCTCACCCCTCAATCCCCTTTCCCTCGCGACTGCGTCGCGGGGCGAGGGGAAGCGACCTGACCAGTGTCCTGCCTTTGCCACTGCATCGCGAGTGAGAACACCGCTGACGGTTGCGTCTATGAGCGTTCAGACACCCTTCTACAAATAACTTTGTGAAATTCTTCGAAAAAAGCTGTACTGAGCGCTCCCATGCCTGGGTCGCGATTGGACTTTTAGGCCATGTTGGAATATAGTGGGATTGATTGTGGGAAAGCTCAGCCTGCCTGCCAGGGGCAGTTGGTCAGGGGAGCGACCGGATTTCGGCAGCGTCGGACGACAGGCGGGATACAGCGGGCAGCCATGCGCTTTTCGGCCAGAACCAGACTGCGGCGCGCGCAGCGTCCTTCCGGCAGCGATCGCGGGCACGTGCGCCCGCCGGGTCGCATGGTCAGCCCTGCACCATCGTCGGCGCAGCGGATGCAACCGCGCTCGCACGCCTGGCCCGCCGGAGAGAGCGTACCTCTGCGCAGCGCGCGGCGTCAGGTGCGCCGTAAGCCGATCAGCCCGCCCCAACCGCAGAAAGTGGGCGTTCGGCGGCGACGACGCAGCCTGTGGCAGGTGCTCAACTGGCGGTTCGTGTCGGCGCTGATGGTGGCTGGATGCGGGGCCTTGCTCTATCTGTTTCTGAGCATGGATGCCTTCTACATCAAGTCGGTGGCCATCGGCGGCGAGCGTTACCTGACCCGCGAAGAGATTTTCCGCGACAGCGACGTGGCCATGCGGCACATCCTGTGGGTGGACCCGCAGGATGTCGAACGGCGGCTGGAGGAGGTGCCCAACATCGCCGACGCTACGGTGCTGGTAGGCTGGCCGCCGACCATGGTGCAGATTCTGGTGGTCGAGCGCGAACCGGCGCTGATCTGGGAACAGGGCATCCGCGTATGGGTGGACGTGAACGGCATCGTCATGAAGCAGCGCGAAGACCTGACGGGCCTGTTGCGCATCGTGGTGCCCAATGCCACCGAACCGATCAGCGTGGGTCAGCGCATTCCCAAGACGATTGTAGATGGAGCGCTGCAACTGCGCCTGCGCTACCCCAATATTGATGTGTTGCTCTACGACGCAGTCAAAGGATTGGGCTATCACGACGGGCGCGGCTGGACGGTGTGGTTTGGATCCGGCGAGGACATGGACACCAAGCTGCGCGTCTACAACGCGCTGGTGGCCGAGATCGTGGACGAGGTTCAGCCGGGCGAAATCGTGATGTCCGATCCGGATCGCCCCTACTACACGGTGCTGTGGCGCAAGAGTTGAACGGCAGAGACAGGCGGTCTTCGGCGCAACAGATAGAGATTCGGGCAGATGGGTGAACTGGTTGTTGGTATAGATATTGGCACGACGAAAGTGTGCACGCTCGTCGGTGAGGTGCGCGAAAGCGACATCTACGTGCTGGGCGTGGGCATCGAACCATCGCACGGGATGCGCAAGGGCATGGTCACCGACGTGAACGCCCTCAGCGCGTGCATTCAGGCGTCGGTACACAAGGCCGAAAAGACCAGCGGCTACGAGATAGGCCGCGCTTTTGTCTCGCTGGCGGGCGGGCACATCGAGTCCATCAACAGCAAAGGAGCGGTTGGCATTCCCAACTCGCGCGGCGTGCAGCCCTATGACCTGGAACGGGCCATGGAGGCCGCGCGCGCCGTCACTCTGCCGCATGGGCGCGAAGTGTTGCACGTCATTCCGCGCAACTACAACCTCGACGGGCAGACCGGCCTGCGCAGCCCGCTGGGCATGTACGGCTTCCGCCTGGAGGTGGAAGCGCATATCGTCACCGCGTCCACGCAGAGCATCAAGACGCTGGAGAAGTGCGTGGAAGACGCGGGCGTGCTGGTAGACCGCTTCATCCTCAACCCGCTGGCCGCCGGCGACATCGTGCTGACGCCAGAGGAGCGCGACGCCGGCGTGATGGTGGTGGACATTGGCGGGGGCACCACGGACCTGGCCATCTTCATTGATGGGGCGGTGTGGCATACGGCGGTGCTGGCGGTGGGCGGACAGCACATCACCAACGACATCGCCTATGGCCTGCATCTCTCTGCCGAACTGGCCGAGTCGGTCAAGCTGACGCACGGTCACGCCGATCCCAAGGCGGTCAGCCCGCTGGAGGCGTTCCCCATTCAGCCTTTCGGCGAAGAATTCCCCAGCAAAGTACAGCGTACCGACCTGGCGCACATCATCAACATGCGCGTGACGGAAATCTTCGAGCTGATTCTCAAAGAGGCCAAGCGCAGCGGCTACGACGGTCTGCTGAAGGCGGGCATTGTCCTCACGGGCGGCAGCAGCCTGTTGCCCGGCATCAAGACGGTGGCTGCCGACGTATTGCGGATGCCGGTGCGCCTGGCTCAGCCCGAAAACGTGACGGGCATGGCCGAAGCGCTGAGAAGCCCAGCCTATAGCACCAGCCTGGGGCTGCTGAAGCTGGGGCTGATCATGGACATGGAAGACGCGCGCCGCGAAGAACTGGGCCGCCACAATTCGGGCGGCAAAGGGCTGGCGCACAAATTGCTGAAGGGCGTGATCGAGCGCCTCCTGCCGCGCGAAGAGACCGAAGAGTGAAGCAAGGGAGAGGAGGTGCGCGCGTTGGCAACAGGTATGACTGTCGTGTGATTTTCGTAAACGCAAAAATCCTTTACAATACAGCGTAATTCTGGTGCGCAAGGTGGGAGGGGCCGCGCTGGTCGGCGCAGGGCACAGCGCCAGGGCAGCCGGTCGGGAGCCACTGCCGCTCACACGATTGTCCAGGAGGGTCTGGTATGGCGGACATGATGGATTCTCTGCATCTGGTTGACAACTTTGCCAGCATCAAGGTTGTCGGCATCGGGGGGGGCGGCGGCAACGCTGTCAACCGCATGATCGAAGAGGGCCTGGGGGGCGTCGAGTTCATCGCCATCAATACCGACGCGCAGGCTCTCATGCTCAGCAAGGCCAAGACGCGCGTGCGCATCGGCGACAAGCTGACCCGCGGCCTGGGGGCGGGCGGCAGTCCGGAGATCGGGCGCAAAGCTGCCGAGGAAAGCGCCGATGAGCTATACGAGGTCTTGCGCGGCGCGGATATGGTTTTCATCACCGCGGGCATGGGCGGTGGCACCGGCACCGGCGGTGCGCCCATCGTGGCGCAGGTGGCCAAGGAACTGGGCGCGCTGACCATCGGCGTGGTGACACGGCCCTTCACCTTCGAGGGCGCGCGTCGTATTCAGACGGCAGAGGCAGGCATCGAGGCGCTCAAGAGCCAGGTAGACACGCTGATCGTCATCCCCAACGACCGGCTGCTGCAAATTGTGGACAAACGCGCTACCCTGCAAGACGCCTTCCGCATGGCCGACGACGTGCTGCGCCAGGGTATTCAGGGCATTTCCGAGTTGATCACCGTGCCCGGCCTGATCAACGTGGACTTTGCCGACGTGCGCACCATCATGTCCGAAGGCGGCGCGGCGTTGATGGCTGTGGGGTCGGCCAGCGGTGACGACCGCGCGCGCAGAGCCGCCGAAGACGCCATCAGCAGCAAACTGCTGGACGTGACCATTGACGGGGCGCGCGGTATCCTGTTCAACATTACCGGCGGTCCCAATATGGGGATGCACGAGGTCAGCGAGGCGGCAGCCATCATCAAGGAGACGGCACACCCGGACGTCAACCTGATCTTCGGCGCAGCCATTGACGAAAACATGGGCGATGAGATTCGCATCACCCTGATCGCCACCGGCTTCGAGCAGACGCGGGTGACCTCGCGCCGACCGGTGCAGCCGCAGCAGCGCGCCGCCCGGCCCGAAGCTCCGGCGCAGCGCCCGGCGACGGTCAGCCGGTCCGAAACGGCCCCGCAGCCCGAAGTCCTGCCCGAAGAACAGACCGTCGAGAGCGAGCCGCCGGCGCCCAGCGTGCGCTCTGGCGATGAATTCAAGCGTCGCGTATACGACACGGACGATCTGGACATCCCGACCTTCCTGCGTCGCTCCAGGGGAGGCGGCGCGTAAGGCGCGGCTATTATCCAGGCGGGGGGGAATAGTCTCTGCGAGGATGTCCGGCGGGCGTGCCGCCTACCATACCCGTGTGCCTGTGGCCTTCTGCGCCAGGTGCTGTCCTGGGCAGAAGGCTTTTTTGTGCGCCCCGTCCACCCTTGTCCAGCCCTCAAGAAAGGGTATACGTTTCGTGGTCGAAGCGCTCACCGGTACCCCAGTACTATAGTCTAGAATGCCTGTTCGTGATACATTGAAGGCCCATCAAACACCATATACAGGGGGTTATCCCACGCAGAACCGCCATATATGGTGGTTTATCCCACTGGACGTGTGGGATAATGGGGACAGGTGGCAGCGCCCAGAACTAGATTTCTTGCAGGATTTTAGCTTACCAACAGCACAGGTCGCGCGAGCAGACGGCACTCGCTGAATACGTCGCTTTGTGCCAAGAGGTCTCCGTTTCTGCCCTGGATACTCCAGCCAGAGGGCCGGTCTGCTTCTTTTTTTCCTCGCACCTGCGGCCTGGGCTGTGCGCTGGTTGGCGGAGTTGGCGTCGGCCAGCCTCTTCTTTCCGGTGCGCCGCTGCCTGAGATACAGGGGGTTTGGGGGTGAGCTGGCGCATCGGCGCGGAAAGGTTCGGCCATGAAGTGCCCCTATTGTGAAGCAGACGAGTCGCGCGTGATAGATACCACGCACGACGCGCAGGGAGGTATTCGCCGTCGCCGCGAGTGCAAGCAGTGCGGACGGCGGTTCAGCACCTACGAACGGGTGTTGCGGGCTACGCCGCTGGTGGTCAAAGCCAACGGCGACCGCGAAGCCTTCGACCGCGAGAAGTTGATCCGCGGCATTCAGATTTCGTGCGGCAAGCGCCCCATCCCCGCTGCCGACATCAAGGCGCTGGTGGATCGTATCGAAACGCATTTGCAGCAGTTGGGACGGGACGAAGTCTCCAGCCGGGTGATTGGCGACATGGTCATCGAAGGGCTGAAAGCGCTCGACCCCATCGCCTACATTCGCTATGCCATTGTCTACCTGGGGCTGGACAACCTGACCAGCGTGCGCAACATCATTGACGGGCTGCTGGCTGAGCAAGGGACAACGCCGTCCCGCGGGGGCGGGACACCTCCCGCCGAAGGGGCTGCACCGGGCGGGCCGGGTGCAGCGTCGGCCTGAGACGGTTTCCACAACGCACCGGACACGACAGGCCCCTCCTGGTGCCAGGTGGGGCACGGATGAGTATTCGCAGCGGGTGGGGATCGCTGCCCTGAGACAAGAGAAGAAGGCCGGAGAGTACTACTCTCCCGTGCGACCAGGTGACGATCCCGACGCATGGTGCATAGAGGGTCGCATAGCCGACCGCCGGTTGTCAGTGATGCGATGAATTGCGAGCAGTGGGCTTTTTTACTCTAAGGAGCGGTGGTAGATGGCTGCTGAGAGCAAGAAAAAACAGGCGGCAGTGGATGAGCGTTCCAATGGTTTCCAAAAGGTGCCGTTACCGCCCGATCTGGAGCGCCCCATCCCCCTGAGCGAGAACGCGCGCACGGTGCTGCGCAAGCGTTATCTGCGGCGCGGGCCAGATGGTCAGCCGGTCGAGACCGAGCAGGAGATGTTCTGGCGCGTGGCCTATCACGTGGCCAAGGCCGAGGCCGAGCATGGCGGCGAGGTCGAGCCGATGGCGCGCCGTTTCTACGACCTGTTGACCACCCTGCGCTTCTTCCCCAACAGTCCTACTTTCACGGGGGCGGGGACGCCGCTGGGACAGTTGGCGGCGTGCTTCGTGTTGCCCATTGACGACGACATGGGCCGCACCGGCTCCGGCATCTTCGAGACGCTGCGCCATGCCGCGCTGATCCAGCAGACGGGCGGCGGCAATGGCTTTTCCTTCAGCCGGCTGCGCCCCAAGGGCGCGCTGGTGCGCTCGTCCAGCGGCGCGGCGACCGGGCCGGTGGGCTTCCTGCGCGTCTACGATCAGGCGTTCGGGGAGATCGCCCAGGGAGGGTGCCTGGTGCCGGAAACGCTGGTTTTCACGGCGGAAGGCGCACTCTATCTCGACGAGATCGTCCCCCAGCGCGAACCGGGCTGGCGGGCGCATCAGTTGACGGTGGCAACCGACGAGGGTCAGCGCGAGTCACGTCAGGCATACTGCAATGGGGTCGCGCCGGTGTTGCGCGTGCGCACCGAAGAGGGCCTGGAACTGACCGGCACCCCCAATCACAAGGTGAAAGTGATGACGGCCCAGGGGCCTGCCTGGCGTCGCCTGGACGAACTGCAAACCGGTGATGCAGTGCTGGTCAAGCTGGGTCAGCATCAGGGACGACGTCAGACGCTCAAACATCCTGTGCGACAGCACGACAACCAGGTCATGCCCTCCTTGCCTGCCGTGTTGGATGAGGAGTTCGCCTTCTTCCTGGGCTATCTCACCGGCGATGGCTTTGTCGCCAGCGGCGATCACGATCACCGCGTGGGTGTGACGGTGGCTCATAGCAGCTATCTGTTGGCGGAAATGCCGGCGCTCTTCAAGCGACTGTTCGGCGAGCAGATTCATGTGCACCGTCAGCAGAAAGCGGACGATGCTTCGGTCACCTTTTGGGTGGACAATCGCGCCGTCAAGGACTTCCTGTTGCTCAACGGCCTGGACAAACCAGCGAGCACGCAGGCTCGCGTGCCACGCCTGATCCGGCAGAGTCCGCCAGAAGTAGTGGGCGCGTATCTGCGGGGTCTCTTCGAGGCCGACGGCGCTCTCTCACACGGCTATCCGCTGCTGATGAGCAGTTCGGAGACGCTCATTCGCGAGGTGGCGGTGCTCCTGATCGGATTGGGGTGCCCGGTGCGTATCGCCCGTCAACCCCACAGCGCCGCTCGCTATGCGACCGCACCGATGTATGCGCTGCGCGTGCATTCGTTCGTGGGGCTGAAAGCCTGGCGCGAGCGCATCGGCTGCGATCCTGCCTCGCGATTTGCGGCGTGTCTGGAGTTCGAGCCAGACCTGACGCGGGATGGAACTTACCCGCTGCCGCACGCCGCTTACTGGATCGAACCGGTGCTGGAAGCGATCACCCTGCCGCAAATTGACGCGCGCGGGCGCGGGACAGGGAAGAAGTTGCGTGCCAGCGATCCCTGGTTGCGCAAGCAGTTGTTGCGCTATGTCCGCGGCGAACGGCAACTGACGCTCTCCGGTTACGAACTGCTCAGGAATCAGTCTGAGGAGTTTGCGGCGCACGCCCGCCCGTTGAACGATCTGTGGTTCGTGAGGGTAGCAACGGTAGAACCAGCGGGCGAGTCATTGACGCTCGACCTGGAAGTGGACGACAACCATACCTACCTGGCCGGCGGTTGGGTGACACACAACTCGCGACGCGGGGCGAACATGGCCGTTTTGCGCGTGGATCACCCCGACATCCGCGAATTCATCACCTGCAAGACCGACGAGAACGCCATCACCAACTTCAATATCTCGGTCGGCATCACCGATGCCTTCATGCGCGCCGTCGAAGAAGACGCCGACTTCGATCTGGTCAACCCGCAAGACGGCTCGGTGTGGGAAACGGTGCGCGCCCGCGAACTGTTCGACCTGATCGTGCGCCAGGCCTATCACAACGGCGAGCCGGGCGTGCTCTTCCTGGACACGGCGAACAAACAGAACCCGGTACCCCATCTGTATGAACTGGAGTCGACCAATCCGTGCGGTGAACAATTTTTAGGTCCCTTCGAAAACTGCTGCCTCGGCAGCATCAACCTGGCCCAGCACCTCACCCCCGACGACCGGCTGGACTGGGACAAGCTGGCCGAATCTGTGGAACTGTCTACCCGCTTCCTGGACGACGTGGTGACGGCCAACGCCTACGTGCCCGCCGTGCCCCAACTGAAAGAAGCGGCGCTCAAGGTACGGCGCATCGGGCTGGGCATCATGGGCCTGGCCGACGTGATGTACGTGCTGGGCGTGCGCTATGGCTCGGAAGAAGGGCAGGAGTTCGCCAGTCAGCTCATGGAGTTCGTGCGCTATCATGCCATGCGCACCAGCATCGCCCTGGCCAGGGAGCGCGGGCCGTTCCCGGCCATCAAGGGGAGCATCTACGATCCCGACAACCTGGTGTGGCAGCCGCCGCGACCGCTGGTGCCCTATCAGCGCGACTGGGGTCGCCCGCCGCTGGACTGGTCGCAGATCGTCGAGGGCATCAAGCAGCACGGCATCCGCAACGGTGCACAGCTCACCATCGCGCCCACTGGCACGATCTCGACGGTAGCGGGGATCGAAGGCTATGGTTGCGAGCCGGTCTTCGCCCTGGCCTACACACGCTACGTCAACGACAACGGCAAGCAGATCACCCTGCAATATACCAGCCCGCTCTTCGAACGCGCGCTGCGTCGGGCGGGGCTGGACGATGCGCAGATCGCCGCCATCGTCGAGCAGGTCAACCTCACCGGCACCTGCCAGGACGTGCCCGGCGTGCCAGAGGAGATTCGGCGCGTGTTCGTCGTCAGCAGCGACGTGACCGCCGAAGAGCACGTGCGCATGCAGGCGGCGTTGCAAGCCTTCACCGATAACGCCATCAGCAAATGTGTGACTGGTGATACGCTGGTCCTGACCACACAGGGTCTGAGACCGATCGCTGAACTTTCTCCGCTGCGGCTGCCCGATCAGTTCGCGCCACTCGACCTGGAAGTCGTGACGCCAGCGGGAATCGAACACGCTGAGCACTTCTACTATGGAGGAATGCGCGAAACGCGCCGCGTTACCCTGTCCTACGGCTATCAGATCGAAGGCACTCCCAATCACCCTGTCCATATTCTGGACGAGAACGGCGCTATCCGCTTCGCAGCGTTGGGCGATCTCAAGCCGGGTGATACGGTGGTGCTGTACTCCGGCCAGCAGGTCTTCGGCCCTGCCGGGCAGTCACTGCCTCCCTACCAGTACGAGCGCCGCACGAATACCAAAACGTTGCGCTTCCCGGAACGCATGTCGCCGGAGCTGGCCTATGTGCTGGGATGCATTACCTCCGAAGGCAGCATCGGTCGCAATGGGGTAGCTATTTGCAATGGCGATCGGGGGCTTCTGGAGCATCTGGCCGAACTGTTCGAGCGTCTGTTTGGCCTGAACAGCTACATCTGCCCGGACAAGCGCCGCGAAAGTGTTTTTTCCTTGCAGGTGAACTCACGGCCTCTGCGCGACTGGCTGCTCAATGTACTGCAGCTACAGGCTGGGGCGCGCAACAAGATCATTCCCTCCTGCATCCTGCGGGCCAGCCGCCAGGAGATCGTAGCCTTCCTGCGCGGGTTGTTCCTGGATGCCTACATGATTCAGAACGGGCGCATGTTCGGGATCGGCCTGGCCAGCGAGAGACTCCTGCGCCAACTGCAAGTCCTGTTGCTGAACTTCGGTGTGTTCTCTCGCCTGCAGCGCACGGCTGGGCATAGCTGGGTGCTGACAGTTGCCGGAGAGGCTCTGGAAACTCTGGCGGCTTTCATCGAGTTCGATGAGTTCTGGAAAAGTGAACGCATCCAGCTTCGTCATGAGGGGCGGCAAAAGCACGTCTACAACTACGGTACATTGTTGCCGCGCCAGGTGACTGCCGCTCTGCGAGAAATGCAGGTGGCTTCGACTAGGTCTCTGCGCAGTCTATACGGGGGACAGACACCCGATTACCAGCGGGCACGGGTAAACTTGCTGGCTCAGCACCGGCTGGACCGTCAGACGGCCAGGGCCATCTGGCAGCACCTGCAGGATGTGCCCCACCCTTACGCGGAGACTTTCTTCTCCTATGATCGGGATGGTTGCCTGTATGTGGAGGTAGAAGCGATCGAAGCTGGCTTTGCCGAAGTATTCGACATCAGTGTCCCCGGCTCGCATAGTTTCATTGCCAACGGGCTGGGCAATCACAACACCATCAATTTCCCGCCCGAAGCCACCGAAGACGACGTGCGCACCGCCTATCTGCTGGGCTGGAAGCTGGGCTGCAAGGGCATGACCGTCTACGTGACAGGCAGCCGCGAAAAGGTGGTGCTGGAGACGGCCAAGACCCGGCAGATGAAAGAGAAAGGCGAACAGCCCACCTCGCAGATTCGCCTGTTCAACGAGGAGAAGAAGCCGCGCCCGCGCTTCCTGGAAGGCAAGACCTACCGCGTGGAAACGCCGCTGGGGGCTACCTACGTCACCGTCAACGAGAATGGCGAAGGCAAGGGGCAACCTTTCGAAGTCTTCATTCACACGGCCAAGGCTGGCTCCGACACGGCGGCGGTGTCCGAGGCGTTGGGACGGCTCATCTCCTATATCCTGCGGCTGGTCTCGCCGGTGCCGCCGCGCAACCGTCTGCGCGAAGTCGTGCGGCAACTGGCGGGCATCGGCGGCGTGCGGGCCGTCGGCTTTGGGCCATATCGCGTCAGCAGCCTGCCGGACGGCATCTCGCAGGTGTTGCAGGAATACCTCAACGAGAGCGAGGAAAACACCGGAGACGAGAGCGTGACGGCGTCACGGCCTCCGGCAGCACAACTTCCGCTGCAGCTAGACGAAAAGCCGCAGGGCGACCTGTGCCCGGAATGCGGCGCGGCGACGCTGGTCAATGAGGAGGGCTGCCGCAAGTGCTATTCGTGCGGCTTCAGCGAATGCTGAGCCGATAGACCTCACCTCTGCCTCGCTGCGCTCGGCTTGC
>DDBP01000314.1 GCA_002332795.1 Anaerolineales bacterium UBA2029
ATCTGCTGGTAGACCTGGGCAACAGTTTCTTCCGCGACACCGAACGCCGCTCCGCCGACCTGGAAAAGGACGGCATTCTCTTCATCGGCAGCGGGGTTTCCGGCGGCGAGAAGGGAGCGCTGCGCGGCCCTTCGATCATGCCGGGCGGACAGCGCGAGGCCTATCAATTGGTCGCACCGATGTTCGAGGCGATCGCGGCCAGGGTGAACGGCGAACCGTGCGTGGCCTACATGGGGCCGCGCGGGGCGGGGCACTACGTCAAGATGGTGCACAATGGCATCGAATACGGCATCATGCAACTGCTCGCCGAAGCCTACGACCTGCTCAAGCGGGTCGCCGGCGCGACGACAGAAGAACTGGAAAGCCTCTTTCGGGCGTGGAATCAGGCCGAACTGAATGCCTATCTGGTGGAGATCACGGCGGCGATCTTCGGTCGGCGCGACCCGGAAAGCGGGCAGCCGCTGGTCGAACTGATCCTCGACGAGGCGGAGCAGAAAGGCACCGGCAAGTGGACGAGCCAGAACGCGCTTGACCTGGGCGTGCCAACGCACACCATCAACGCAGCGGTCGAAGGGCGGCTGATCTCGGCGCTGCGTCACGAGCGGCTGGCGGCGGAGCAGCAGTTGCCGGGGCCGTCGTTCACCTTCTCCGGCGACCGCGCCGCTTTCATCGAAGGAGTGCGAGCGGCACTCTACGCCGGTACCCTGTGCAGCTATGCGCAGGGCTTCGCCTTGCTGCGGGCGGCCAGCCAGGAATACGAGTACGCGCTCAACCTGTCTGAGATCGCGGCGATCTGGCGCGGGGGGTGCATCATCCGCGCGGCGCTGCTGGAAGACGTGCGGGCGGCCTTCGCCGCACAGCCCGACCTGCCCAATCTGTTGCTGGCCGAACCGTTTCGCACGGCAGTCCTGGAGCGGCAGAGTGCGTGGCGAGCGACGCTGCGCACGGCCATCGAGGCGGGCATCCCTGTTCCGGCGCTGGCGGCGTCGCTGGCCTATTTCGACGCCTATCGCACGGGTCGCCTGCCCGCCAACCTGACGCAGGCGCAGCGCGACTTCTTCGGGGCGCACACCTACCGACGGATCGATCGAGACGGCGTCTTTCACACCGAGTGGGAGTGATGCCCGGTGCAGCCGCTTCTCGATCGCCTGAACAAAAGCCGTGCACGCCTGCTGGCCGCCATCGAGTCGCTGACCGAGGGCGATCTCGATCGCCCCGCCGCTGGAGACTGGACGATCCGGCAGATACTGTCTCATCTGGTCGCTTCGGAGGAAGATCACCGGCGGGTGATCGAAGTCATTGTGCGGGGCGAAACCGAGCGCCTGCCGCGCGAATTCGTCCTGGATGCGCACAATGCCCGCCGTCTGGCCGAGCTGGGGCGGCTGGAGCGTGACGCTCTGCTGGCAGCGCTGGCCGCACAGCGCGCGCAGACCGTGAAGCTGCTCGAAAGCCTGGACGAGGCGGCGCTGGAACGACGCGGCCCGCACCCGGCGCTGGGCGAGATGAGCGCCGCCGATATCTTCCGCATCATGGCCGTGCACGAAGGACGCCATCTGCGCGACATCGAAGCGGCGTTGGGGCGGTGATTCAGCCCGGTTTCTGCACGATCAGCAGTTCGCGGTGCACGTTGGTAGCGATGCCGCGCGGGGTCTGGAATTCGCGCAGGATGTGATCGATCTGCGGCCAGTGCCGCTCGATGTCGAAATCCTCCGGGACGGGTAACGCCCGCAACCAGAGCAACAGCGAAGCCGCGTCGCGGTAGAAGTAGGGCACGTCGTATTCGCCACGAGCGCGTATCACGCACCCGTGCGCGGCGAACGCTTCTGCCCAGGCCGCGACCGTCTGCCCTGGATCGCGTGTGTAGCGTCCGTCTGGCCCGCAGCCGAACAGCGCGGTGATGTTGGCGTGATGGCGCGCGCCGAACTGTTGCGTGACGAACACGCCGCCGGGCCGCAGCACGCGGATGACCTCGGCGGGGTAGACGGGCGCGTGCCGGGCCAGCACCACGTCGAACGACGCGGCGGGGAATTCCAGCGCCGCGGCGTCCATCGGCAGGAATTTGACGCGGCAGGCAATGGCTGAGGGGGTATTCTGCTCGGCCAGGGCGACCATCTGCGGGTCGGCGTCTATGCCTACGCCGCTGCCGAAGTACTCCGCCAGGGCCAGGAACTGCTCGCCGTCACCGGTGCCGATGTCCAGCACACGATGCAGGGGGGAGAGATAGCGGCTCGCCACCTGGCGATAGGACCAGGGCACGGGATCGCAGTCGCCGCGGATGACGGAGAAGTCCCCGCCGCGCGGTTCGCTCAGCGTTGCCAGAAGCTGACGCAATTCCTCAAGAGGCATGGCCGCTTCCCCAGACTCAATCGGCTGATGGTTCGCCGTTGTGTAGGGCGGCAGTGAAGGCGGCCCGCGCCACCCGCGCAGCCACTGCCGGGTTGCGCTCGTTTTCCACCACCACAACCACCACGATGGCCCCTCCGTCCGCGTCGGCTGGGCGCACGTAGCCGTAGAACCAGGCGTAGGGGGTTTCCTGTGGCCCGGCGAAGGCCAGTGCGCTGTGCCCAAATAGTGGCACGTCCGGCGGAGCGGCGACGGCAGTGTCTGGGCTGACACGCGCGGCGTAGGCGAGAGCGTTCTCCAGCGCCGCTGCCACGTCGGCACGCAGCATGGCCCGTTCGCGCACTGCTGCGGCGGAGGGCGGCTGCCACTGCGACGCTTCCGGCGAGCGCACGGCTTCTACCAGATGTAGCGGCACGGCATTGCCACCGTGTGCGATGGCCGCCACGATCTGCGCCAGGTGCAGCGGGGTGATGGTGAGCGCCCCCTGACCGGCCAGCAGCGCCCTATACGCAGCGGGCGAGACATCAGCGGGGGGCAGCACAACTGGCGCGGTGATGGTCGGGAAGCCAGTCAGGGTGGGCGCGTCGAGCAGGCCGAGCGCCTCCATCCGCTGGCGCACGGCTTCGGAGGAGAGGTGGCTTTCTGCCAGAACCAGGATGGGAGCCGGGCAGCCAAAGGCGTAAGCGTCGGCCAGGGTGGGAGCGTCGGCGGTCGGCTGATGCAGGCAGCCGAGCGTCAGGTCGTCCACGCGCACCGGTTCGCTGAAAGTGTCCGCAGGTTGTGCCAGCAACGCCCCGCCCGCATCGGAAAGATCGGGCTGCGCGGCGAGCAGCGCAGTCAGCAGCACGGTCTGGAAGACGCCGCCCGGCTGATACAGTCCCGCCGTCACCCGGTTGAGTAACGGCGCGCCCCGGTCGGCGACCAGCGCGTCCCACTGCGCGTCCAGGGTGTTGGGGTCGAAGGCCGGTTGGCTGACCAGCGCTCGCACTTCCCCCGACGGCACATCGAGCACAATCGCCGCGCCAGCCCGTCCGGCCAGCGCCTCGGCGACGGCCCCCTGGACGCGCAGGTCGAGGGTGGCGCGTACGTCTCCGCCCTGCGGCGCGCGGTGCAACAGATCGTCGAGCAGGGTGTCCAACTCGTCGCGGCCCTCGTCTCCTCGCAGCAGCGAGTCGTAGGCCGCTTCGATGCCCGCCGTGCCATAGGTCAGGCTGTAGTAGCCGACGGCGCTGGCCGCGACCGGTTGCGGATAGCGCCGCACCATCAGCCCGTTGGAGGCTTCTTCGCTGAAGGCCAGCACTTCTCCCGTCCGGTCGAGGATCGCGCCGCGCCGGATGCGCTGCTCGGCGATGATATTGCGGGCATTGTCGTCGCGGGCACGCAGGTCGGGCGCGGCGATGACGCTCCAGTACACGGAGGCCAGCGCGATCAGGCCGAAGGCGATCAGCAAGGTCAGGGCCAGGCGAGCCAGGTCGCGGGGGGCAGTGTGCGTCTCGTTCACCGGGGTGATATGCTCCGTTCGCTGAGGATCAACAACAGCCCGACGATGACGAAACTGGTCAGCAGCGAACTGCCGCCGTAGCTGACAAAGGGTAGCGTGACGCCGGTGAGTGGCACCAGCTTGAGCACCCCGCCCATGATCAGCAGGCTTTGCACGCCCAGCAACACGCTGAGGCCGGCGGCGAGCAGGGTCCGGAAAGGGTGACCGGCCAGCGCGGCGATGCGCATCCCGCGCACGACCAGCACGGCCAGCGCCGCAACGACGCTCAACGTGCCCACCAGCCCCCATTCTTCCGCGATGGCGGCGAAGGCGAAATCCGAGTGGACGACAGGGATGATCCCCGGCTGACCCTGGCCGATGCCCTGGCCCAGGATGCCGCCGGAAGCGACGGCGATCAGGCTTTGCACGACCTGATACGCCTGCGCGTCGGCGGTGGGCCAGGGATTCCACCACACCTTCACGCGCAGCGCCACCACGTCAAACAGGCGGTAGCCCAGCGCCGCCGCCGCGATCATCAACAGGCCCCCGCCAGCCAGCAACAATCCCTGTCCGCTGGCCAGGTAGAGCATGGCCAGGAAGACGGCAAAGAAGAGGGTCGCCGTGCCCAGGTCGCGTTGCCAGATGAGCACGACCACGCAGATGCTCCACATGAGCAACACCGGCCCCAGGAAGGCGGGCGAAGGTACCTGCCATGGCCCTACGTGCACTGTGTCCTGGCGCATGTAACGCTGATGTTCGGCCAGATAGCTCGCCAGAAAGGCCACCAGCAGGATTTTGAGCAGCTCCGAGGGTTGGTAGTAGATGCGGCCCACGCCCAGCCATAGCCACAGGCGCGGGCCAGTATCGGCGGGGTTCTGGCCGACCAGGATGGTCAGGAAGAGCAGGGCCAGCCCGCCAATCAGCCAGGTATAGCGGTAACGGCGCAGCCAGCGCAGGTCATGGGGCAGCGCGGTGAGGCCCAGCAGCGCTGCCGTGCCTACCACCAGCCATAGCGTCTGTCGGTCGGCGAAGGAAGGCACCAGGCGGGCGATCAGGTTCAGCCCCCAGCCCGTGAGCAGCATCGCCAGCGGGAAAAGCAGTGGGTCGCGGGCGGGCAGGCGTCGGCTGAGGACCGCATGCCCGACGACGGCGCACGCTCCCCACACCAGCACCGGCCACAGGTCGAGCGCGGAACGATCGCGCGCCAGAAGCAGCGCAACCTGGTTGACGAGCACAAAGGCTCCGGCCAGGGCCAGTAACAACCGTTCGCGACGCTGAACGGGCGCTGCTTCGTCCGCTGACAGGTGAGGCGTCCTCATGGCCTGATGATGTCCGCGCCAGAGCGCTGATCAGGGGCGAGCACAGCAGCGCTCAGGCGAAATACTTGCCGACGATTGGCTGCAACCGCGCCAGCGTCTCCGGCGGGATGGCCTGGCGGGCGGTGATCAGCGCGTCGGCCAGGGCATGATGGCAGGCGCAGTCCTCGTCGGCGCGGCCCAGCCGCTGCACCAGGGCGATCAGCGCTTCCTGCGCCAGGCGGATGTTGGCGCTGAGCGTTTGCAGCACCAGTTCGACGGATACGTCGGCTTCGGATTCGTGCCACACGTCGTAATCGGTCACGTGTGCCATCACCGCGTAGCACATTTCCGCTTCGCGGGCCAGGAACGCTTCGGGTGCAGTCGTCATGCCGATGATGTCGTAGCCCCAACTGCGGTAGAGCGCGCTTTCGGCGCGGGTGGCGAAGCGCGGCCCTTCGGTGGTGATGAAGACGCCGCCCCGGTGCACCGTGCCGCCCACTGCGGCAACGGCGTCGGCCAGCAGAGCGCTCAGGCGCGGGCAGAACGGGTCGGCGGCGGAGATGTGGGCAACCAGGCCGTTGCCGAAGAAGGTACGGCCCCGATTGTCGCGCGTCCAGTCCACCAGTTGATCGGGCACCACCACGTGCCCCGGCGCGAGCGTCTCTTTGAGCGAGCCGCAGGCGCTCACGCTGATCACTTCCTGCACGCCCAGCATCTTGAGGGCGTAGATGTTGGCGCGGTAGGGCACTTCGGAGGGCAGATGGACGTGCCCGCGCCCGTGTCGCGCCAGGAACGCCACGCGCTGCCCGGCCAGCGTGCCGATACGGATGGCGTCGCTGGGCGGGCCGAAGGGGGTCTCCAGGCGCTCTTCGGTCACGTCGGTCAGTTCGGGCATGTCATATAGCCCGGAGCCGCCAATGACGGCGATGCGAACGGATTCCATGCGTATCACTCCTTCAGATTGGCCCAGGGTCGAAGCACAGGTAGTTCGCGCTCCAGCGCGGCGTTGGACAGGTCTTCCGGCGTGGCGGAAGGGGTGGGCGTGTCGGTGGCCTGAACCGCTGTGGGGAAGTACCAGGTGGCGCTGCGGAAGCTCGCCAGCGCCGACGAGAGCGAGAGGCCATAGACGGCGATGCAGGCGACGAGCAGCACCACCCACACGCCCGACACCAGCATCCCTATGATTCCCAACCGCCGCGTCCGGCGCGGGTCAACGGCGTGCCGCGCGTTGATCAGCGCTATCAGCGAGAATGCGAAGCCCACGATCGGCAGGCAATACCCCGCACCGCAGCAGGCCAGCAACGAAACGCCGCCGATCAACAGGCCGATCAGGCCCAGCAGGTCGGTCGAGTTGCCGGTGTAGACGCCCTCGGCCTCGTGATCGCGCTCGCGCTTGCGTTTGCGGTCGGCTCCGACCTGCGCTCCCAGCAACTGATCGGCATAGAGGCCCGGCTCTTCGACGTGCAGCCCCAATTGACGGGCCTGCGCGGCGTGCTCGGCGCAGAGCCGCTGCCCATCCTCGGTGTAGTACAGGCAATAGGCGCATAGCGGCTTCTGGCAGACCTCGCAGCGTTCCAGCGCGATCCGGTCGGGATGAAAAGCGCAGGTCAGGGAGTCTTTCTGCGTCATGGCGTGATGAGTCTCTCCGTCAGCCCTTGCGAGTGTAACGCGCGAGCGGGGTACGCACAACGGGCGGCTGACCGACGGGCGCGGGCGAAGGGGAGTGTCCGGGCAAGCGGGTAGCTTCCCTT
>DDBP01000243.1 GCA_002332795.1 Anaerolineales bacterium UBA2029
TCAGCGCAGCCTGATCGTCTCTGGCCGGGTCGGAGACATGCGCGGCACCGCGCGCCAGGTCGGTTCGCGGGCCGCTTGTTGTTTCTGGAGAGCGCCCATGCTCGTCCTTGGCATTGATCCGGGCACCGCCACTACCGGCTATGGCCTGGTGCGCGAGCTGCCTGACGGCGAACTGGAGATGGTGGACTTCGGCGTGATCACCACTCCTGCCCGGACGCCCATGCCAGAGCGCCTGCAGCAGCTCTACGAGCAGATCGTGGCACTCATCGCGCGTCACCGGCCCGACGCTGCCGCCGTCGAGGCGCTCTACTTCGGCAAGAACGTCACCACGGCCATCACTGTCGCTCAGGGGCGCGGCGTCATCCTGTTGGCGCTGGCGCAGGCCGGGTTGCCCGTGCGCGAGTACAAGCCCGCTGAAGTCAAGCAGACCATCGCCGGCTACGGCAACGCGGAGAAAGAACAGGTGCAGGAGATGATCCGTCAGCTCCTGCACCTCGACGAACTGCCCCGCCCGGACGACGCGGCAGACGGGCTGGGCCTGGCCATCACCGACCTCAATGCCAGCCGCTTCGAACGCCTGTCGGCGGAGTGAACGGGTGAGGGAACGATGATTGATCGCATCACCGGGCAGGTCGTCGCCCTGGGTCAGCACCACGTGGTGATCATGGTCGGCGGGGTAGGTCTGCGCGTGCACACGCCGCCCACTGTGCGCGACATCCTGGACGGCGTCGGGCAGACGGTCACGCTCTACACCCACCTGCAGGTGCGCGAAGACGATCTGACGCTCTACGGGTTCCCCACGCCGGAGGAACGCGCCCTGTTCGAGACGCTGCTGACCATCAGCGGCGTAGGGCCACGCACCGCCCTGGCGGTGATCGGCACGCTGACCGTGGAACACGTGCACAACGCGGTGGCCCGCGAAGACCCGGACATCCTCACCCGCGTACCCGGCGTCGGCAAAAAGCTGGCCCAGAAGCTCATCTTCGAACTGAAAGACAAACTGGTGATCGAGCCGCTGCCCGGCGTGTCCGCCCTCAGTGAACTCGACACCGACGTACTGGCCGCGCTCACCGCGTTGGGCTATAGCGTGGTGGAGGCTCAGGCCGCCTTGCAATCCATCCCGCGCGACGCGCCCGCTGACGTGGAAGAGCGCGTGCGGCTTGCCCTGCAATACTTCGCCTGATCGCGCGCATCTCTCAGAAAGGAATTCTTCATGACCGAGCAGCCCTCCCCGCGTCAGACGCTCATCGGCAAGCGCGTAGCCGTGCTCGACCAGGGCTGGATCGAGTTGCAGGACATGATGGGAGACGATCTGGCGATCGTCAACGCGGCGCGCGTCTCATTCCTGGGCGAGAGCAAGGGGTCGGAGCGCGACAAGAAGCTGCTCTTCTACCTGCTGGAACACCGCCACACCTCACCGTTCGAGCAGGTAGAGTTCCGTTTCCGCGTCCGCGCGCCGTTGGTGGTGTGGTGGCAATGGGTGCGTCACCGCACCTGGCACGTCAACGCGCAGTCGGGTCGCTACACCCCCTTCGAAGAGGGCGATTTCTACGTCCCCGCCGCCTGGCGACTGCAGGCCGCCGACAACAAGCAGGCCAGCGAAGGCGAACTCACCGGCCCCGCCGCCGACGCCCTCACCGAGGCGTTGCGCGAGCACTACGAACGCAGCTATGCGCTCTACCGACAGGCGCTGCAGGCCGGCGTCGCCCGCGAACTGGCGCGCATGTTCCTGCCGGGCTTCGCTGTGTACTATACCTGGGTGGTGAAGGTAGACGCGCACAACCTGATGCACTTCCTGCGGCTGCGCATGGCTCCTGACGCGCAGTATGAAATCCGCCAGTACGCCCTGGCGCTCTACGAACACTTCTTCAAACCCGCCCTGCCCTGGACAGCCGAAGCCTTCGAGACGTTCGTCATGCCGGAGTTTTCACGGCCCGATTAGATACAGCACGTGTCTGGCGCTGAAGACCAGCCATATCGCAGCCAGGGCCAGCAGACACAGAAAGCGCGCACGGGCCGAAGCGATTCGGCGCAACCAGTCTGCCACCAGCAGCGTCAAGGGGAACAAGACCAGGGCATAGCGGCCAAAGCTTTGTGTAAAAGTGATCTCATTCGTATACCGGTCTACATTGATCTTGCTGAGAAAGAGCAGGATGTGTAGCCATGTGTAAGCGACCAGGGGCGGCTGCCGCAGCAAGGGGTGCCGCAGCATGATCCCGCCCAGCGCCAGGCTTGTCGCCAGAGCCAGCAAGTCCGTATCGTACACAGAGTGCGGCCAATGGCGCACCAGGTAGCGTGCATTCCAGAACAACCCCTTGATCGGACTGGTATAGAAGTGAAATGAGTAATACGAATAGACGTCCGCCAGTGAGGGAAGTCCACGACCTGCCCTGAAAGCAGTGAAAACCAATGCGCCGCTTGGGATCAGCAGCAGGACCCACCCTCGCCGGACGATCTGACGCAAACTTTCACGGGAAGCGCGAGCCTGTTCCAACAGGATCAATCCCGCGACCGCAGCCAGCAGAACCCCCTGGGTTCGCGTCAGGCTCGCCAGCAGACCGCACAGTCCAGCCACCAGCCAGCGCCCGCGATAGGCTGCATAGACCATTGCCAGCGCCAGCGCCAGATAGGCCGACTCCGATAGAGGAGCGGCGAAGCAATAGGAGAGCGGTTGCAGCGCTGTCACCCCGACCGCCCAGCGAGCCAACTGTTCGTCGCCGAAGTTGACTGCGCACAGGCGGAATAGCAACGTCAGCGCCGCGCTGAAAGCGAGCGTCTCGAACACCATAGCCCCCAGGTCCACAGGGCCGGGCAGGAGCCTGTCAAAGAAACGGAAGCCCAGGGGGGCCAGGACTCCAAAGACAGTGGGGCCAGGGTTGTCCACCTGATAGCCGTGAACAGCCAGGTTCAGGTAATGGTCGGCGTCCCACCGTCGCCAGACGCCGAAGATGAGCTGCTCCGCCGTTGAAGTCAGATGGGGGAGACGGTACTCCTCAGCGGCATTGAAATCGGCCTCGTACGCTGTCCACGGGCTGATCACCAGCCAGACCGCAGCCATCCACACGCCCAGCACCACTCGGTGAGCGAGTGCAACCCCCAAGCCCCACCTGAGGGCAAGGCTCCAGCTGGAGCTGATCTTGCCCATCCCTTCTTCAAGCAAGCCTGGAGCGGAAGAGGGAGAAGGACGACCCAACGACCACCCAAACCAGGTCAGCGCCTTTGTCCTGAACACTTTCTGTCACTTACCCCGTCTTCTTCATGGGCGGACAAGGCCAGAGCAAGCGTTAAGGCTG
>DDBP01000316.1:0-5523 GCA_002332795.1 Anaerolineales bacterium UBA2029
AACTGAAGGCTGAGAACTGAGAACTCGCCTGGGAGCCAGGATACGCGCCTTTCTCTATCTCTGGCCCCCGAAATCCGGCGTCCCGATGCGGCAGGCTTTGTGGTATACTTCGCCCGGTTTGACGACAACTCAGCCCACCCATTGCCGACCATGCCTTCACGCTTTGTTGACCTGACCGACGGCGTCGCCATGATCGTGAGCGACCTGCACGGCGATCGCGACGCCTTCGATCGCTACGTGGCACGTTTTCACACCCTGTACGCCTCCGGTGCGGCGCAGCGACTCATCTTCCTGGGCGATCTCATTCACGCCTACGGACCGCCCTACCAGGATCACAGCCTGAGCCTCCTGCTCGACGTGATGGCACTGCGCGAGCGTTACGGCCCGCAGACGGTGATCATGCTGCTGGGCAATCACGAGATGTCCCATATCTACAGCATCGCGCTGGCCAAAGGGGAATTCGAGTTCACGCCGCGCTTCGAGCACGCCCTCGGCAGGCATCGCGAACGGGTGTTGTCCTTCTTCGCCGATCTGCCCTTCTACGTGCGTACGGCAGCGGGCGTGTTGCTGGGGCACGCTGGCCCGGCGGTCGAGGTCACCGGGCACGTCGCCCTGCTGCGCGATTTCGATCACCGGCGGGTGCTGGCCGAAGCCGACGCGCTGCTGGCCTCGGCGGGCGACCTGACGCCCTATTATGAGCGTTACCGGGAAGTCTACGGCGCGTCGTATCAGGACGATGCCCGTCATTACCTGGCGGTGCGTGGCCCGGACGACCCGCGCTACCCGCACCTGCTGCGCGGTACGCTGATCGCGCAGCGCAGCCGCGAGTTCGCCGTGCTGTGGGACGCGCTCTTCACGCAGAACGAACTGGGCCTGACCGAGTACACCTACGTACAGCAGGTGCGCGAGTTCCTGGCGGCTTTCTCAGACGGAGCGCCCGCGCCCCAGCGGGTGATGGTCAGCGGACACATCGTCACTCCCCTGGGCGGCTATGTCCTGGTCAACCGCTATCACCTGCGCCTGTCGAGCGCGGCGCATGCCCGTCCGCGCGAAGCCGGGCGCTACCTGCTGCTGGACTGCGCGCAGCCCATCCACGCGGCCAACGAACTGTTGCCTCACCTGGACACGGTATTCGAAGATGAACTCGAAGACTGACGCCCTGGCTCCTTCAACGCCTACGCGGGTGCTGTGCATCCGGCACGGCGAGACCGACTGGAACGCCGCCGGTCGCTGGCAGGGGCACGCGCCTGTGCCGCTCAACGCTGCAGGTCGGGCACAGTCTCAGGCCCTGGGAGCATATCTGGCCCGCAACGGCTGGCCCCTGGCAGCCATCTACAGCAGCGACCTGCCCCGCGCCATGCAGACGGCGCAGGCCATCGCCGACGCGCTGGGGCTGACCGTGTACCCCGACCCGCGCCTGCGCGAAACTGACCTGGGCGAATGGCAGGGTCTGACGCGCGAAGAAGTGCTCGCCTGGGATGCCGAGCGCTACGCCGCTTATCAGGCCGATTGGCGGCGTATCCCCGCGCCCGGCGGCGAGTCGCGGCTGGCGGTAGGTGCGCGCGCCCGCGCCGCTTTCGACGAGATCGCCGCCCGTCACAGCGGGCAGACCGCCGCGCTGGTGACGCATGGCGGCACACTGGGCATGTTGCTGGAGAATCTGTTCGGCCCGCTGGAACGCCCCTCGCTCACCAACACCTCCATCACCGTGATCGAACGCGCCGCGCCCGACGCCCCCTGGACACTGGTGCGCGTCGCCTGGGCACCGCACCTGCAGACAGCCCCTCTGGGCGAAACCTGGTAGCTCGACGCCCCCTGGCCTTTGTGTTGATATTATCCGCAGTATTGGCAATAGGCAGCAGAGAGTTTATGATCTCATGAATGGCCTGCTGCCTCCAGGAGAGGCAAGAGCTTTCAGGAGCTACCTTCATGATGAAACGAGTCGTAATCAGCATTGCACTGGTCCTGGTGCTTGCCGCCATGCCTGCCTCTCTGCTGGCGCAGGGTGACGACGAGTTCGAGACCTACACGTCCGAAGATGGCCTGTTCTCCGTAGACTATCCTGCCGGGTGGTTCTCCAATGTGGACGAGGAAGCGCCGTTCCCGTTCGTCATCTTCCTCAATTCGGAAGCTGCCCTGCAACGGCTGGATGCCGGCGAAGACCTGGCCAGCGGTGACCAGGGCCTGCTGGTGATTGTCCTGCCGACCGATTTTCTGGTCTTCTTCGGCGTGACTCTGGCCGAAGACGCCACCCCCGCCGAAGTCGCTGAGACAATTGCCACGATGGTCTTTGCGCCCGAAGGAGCCACCGACGACACGGGCGACACCAGTGAGCAGGTGAAGTTCAGTGAATTCGAAGAAGTCGAACTGGGCGAAGACCTGGTCGGCGGCTTCGGCACCGCCATCAGCCAGAAAGAAGAAGCGGCCATCACCATCTTCACCCCAGGCGAAGGGCTGGTGGCGATTGTCTACACCGCCGCGTTCACTGGCGAACTGACCGACGATCTCAAAGCGTTGAGCCAGAGCGCCGCAGCCAGTCTCGCCTACGATGGCACTGGCGAAGACCTGATGAACGCCATCATGGGGGGCGCCATCGAGGATACGCCCGAAGGCAGCACGTCGGAGAGTCTCGACGGCGCGGCCCTGGTCGCCGAGCGCTGCACGACCTGCCACACTGCCGAGCGCATTGACCGTGCCAGCAAGGACGAAGCGGGTTGGGCGGCCACGGTGGACCGCATGATCGGCTATGGCGCGCAGCTCAACAGCGCCGAGCGCGAAGCCGTGATCGCCTACCTGAGCAGCCGTTGACGCTCTCCACGGCAACGCGCCGGCTGCCCGCCGCATCTAAACGGACAGGTAGCCAGCATTGTTGCTCATGGTTCACCCTCCCTGTTCTCCTCTCCGGCGCTGCCCATGCCGGAGAGGAGACGCATTTCAGGGAGCGCCCCACACTTTCCAGGTATTCTCCACCAGGTAGATCACCGTGCCGTCCGGCAGGGTCAGATACAGACGCGGATACCTGAAGTCGCCGGAGCGCTGCACCCAGGCCGTGTAACCGCGCTCGAAATTGGTCGCCCAGCCCAGCCCGCCGCGCACCTGCGGGTTGTCCACCCACACGCGCCCGAAGCCCCGGTCGGGCTTATAGCGACCTACGGGCGGCTCTTCGGGATACTCCACCGCCTCGCCCATCCAGGTATCGCGAAAGCGGTTGACCAGCCCTGTGTCGCGGAAGAAGACGTAGATATCGCTGGTGTCCGCCCGCCAGATCATGAAACCGCGCTCGAATTCCTGGTAGGCGGCCTGCACCGTCCGGGCCGCTTCCAGCGGACAGGCCAGCACCTGTCCGCGCGGATCGAAGAAGTAGACATAGGGGCAGATGACGTCAACGATGGCGGTCTCCTGACGCTGCTCTCCCGCCGCGCTGCGGGCGAAGAGCATGAACGTTGCCTCGTCCACATACGTCTCCGGGACCGTCACCGTCCACGTCCCCTGCGCCGCCGTGCCGGGAGCCATCTGTGCCAGCCGACCGCCCGGCTCCACCAGCCAGACACCCACTTCGACCGCATTGCGCACCTCCCAGGCCACCGAGACTGTCCCCCCGCGCGGGATGGTCTCCGGCGTCGCCGTGAACGAGACGATTTCCAGCGCGGCCTCGTTGCGGGCCGGGGCCGACTCTCCGCCCGAACTGACTGGCGGGCTGGAAGGGCGTCCGCCGCTGCCAGAGGAACCAGGTACCGCGGGTGGGGCGGTCGTACCTGTCACCACGGGGATGGGCGGCAACAGAGCGGTCGCCAGTGTGTCCCCATTGCGCAAATCCACCACCCGCAATCGCAGGCGCACCGGCTGACCCGCCGCCGTGAACACCGGCGCGACGACGCCCTCGCCCTGCGACGCCACCCACAGCGTCAGGCGGGGCAGTTCGACGGAGATCGCCTCGCCCGTCTCCAATACCTGCTCGAAGATCAGGTGCATATACGGTTGTCGTCCGCTCACCCGCCAGACGACGGGCACACGCGCCGTCCGCGCAGCCAGCGATCCCGCGTCCAGTTGCGTCACGCTGCTCTCGAAAAGCTCAATGCTCAGCGGCAGGGCCTCTTCTTCGTCTTCATAGGGGACGATCAGCACGCGCTGATCGAGCGTCTGCCCGGCGGCGTCGGCGATCACCAGGCTGTACGTAGGCGGCCCGAAGGTCAGCGGGTGCTCGATGACGATGCTCACCTCGCCCGCCCCCGGCAACGGCTGACTCTCCGGCGGCAGAGACAGCGGCTCCCAACGGTTGACGCGAAAGGCATAGAGCACCAGCCTGTGTTCGGGGCGCAGGCCAACGGTGCGCCAGCTCAGGCGGGCGGGCGTCAGTCCGGCCTCGGCAGCGGCCAGCGTGATCGCGGGCACGTCAATGCCAAACTCGACAATGGTCGGCGGATAGACAGGCCCGCTCTGCGCAGGCATCGCCGCCATTCCTCCCGACAGGTCAGCCCCCAGCGCCTGACCGACCGGCAACAACGCCAGCACTATCATCAGCCCCAGGCTCTTCGTCCAAACCTTGTGCATGGCCGTGCTCTCCTTTCTGGTGCTCCTGAGCATCGCACCTGCCCACGAGTATACTCGATCCCTCTCACCGGCGCGCACGCAACGAAAACAGCCGCCCCTGAACCAGAGGCGGCTGTCGTATCCGGAAAGGTCAGCGCGGGCTAGTTGAGCTTGCGATTGGGATCGCGCACGCCCAGTTCGCCCAGACGTTCCCAACCCTGCTCGCGCAGGACGGCGTGTGCCGCCGCCAGGCGCGCCACCGGCACGCGGAACGGCGAGCAGCTCACGTAGTTGAGGTTGATGCGATGGCAGAAGTCAATGCTGTCGGGATCGCCACCGTGCTCACCGCAGATGCCCACTTCCAGGTCAGGCCGCGTCTTGCGCCCCTCCTCGACGGCCATCTTCATCAGCTTGCCCACGCCGTCGCGGTCAATGGTCTGGAACGGGTTCTTGGGCAGGATGCCCTTCTCGACGTACTGCAGCAGGAAGTGCCGCTCGGCGTCGTCACGGCTGATGCCGTAAGTCATCTGCGTCAGGTCGTTGGTGCCGAAGCTGAAGAACTGCGCCAGTTCGGCGATCTCGCCCGCGGTCAGGGCCGCGCGCGGAATCTCGATCATGGTGCCGAACTTGTAATCCACGGTCACGCCCTTCTCGGCCATGACCTTCCGCGCTTCGTCTTCCAGAATCTTCTGCAGCAGCTTCAGCTCGTTGACATGCGCCGTCAGCGGGATCATGACCTCAGGATGGACTTCGTAGCCGTCCTTGGTCGCGTCGCACGCCGCGGAGATGATAGCGCGCACCTGCATCAGCGTGACATCGGGCATCATGATGCCCAGGCGGATGCCGCGCAGGCCCAGCATGGGGTTGAACTCGGCCAGCTCTTCGGCCTTGCGCAGGATGGCTTCCTTCTCGGAGACATCCTCACCGCGCTCGCGCCCCACCGCCACGTCCACTTTCAGTTCGTCGCGCGCGGGCAGGAACTCGTGCAGCGGC
>DDBP01000316.1:5632-11037 GCA_002332795.1 Anaerolineales bacterium UBA2029
GAACTCGTGCAGCGGCGGGTCAATCAGGCGGATGATCACCGGCAGGCCGTCCATGGCGCGGAAGATGCCGTAGAAGTCGTCGTGCTGCAGTTCGGCGAGCTTGTCCAGCGCCTTCTGCTTGGTCTCCGGATCAGCGGCCAGGATGTAGTTCTGGAAGAGCTGCGTACGGTCGCCCAGGAACATGTGCTCGGTGCGGCACAGGCCGATGCCCTGCGCGCCATAGGCGCGGGCGCGGGCCGCCTGCTGCTCATCGTCGGCGTTGGCCCACACCATCAGGCGACGGATTTCGTCGGCCCAGCCCAGAATCTTGAGCAGCTCGGTCTGCTCTTCCAGCTTGGGAGCCACGACGGGAATCTGCCCGATGTACACATTGCCCTTGGCCCCGTCCAGCGAGATGAACTCGCCTTCCTTGACCACCCGACCGTTGACGGTGAAGTACTTCTCTTCCAGGTTGATCTTGATGTCGGAGCAACCGGCCACGCACGGCTTGCCCAACTGCCGCGCCACCACTGCCGCATGGCTGGTCGCGCCGCCTTCCGCCGTCAGGATACCCTTGGCCGCCAGCATACCGTGCACATCGCTCGGCTCGGTCAGCGGGCGCACCAGGATCACTGGCTCGCCTTCCTTGCTCTTGGCTTCGGCGGTGTCGGCATCGAAGTAGACCTTGCCCACTGCCGCGCCAGGCGAGGCATTCAGGCCCTTGGCCACAGGCTGGATCTCTTTCAACACCTTCTCGTCGAAGCGCGGGTGCAGCAACTGATCGATCATGTCGGGGGCGATGCGCGCCACGGCTTCGGCGGGCGTGATCAGCCCTTCGTCCACCATGTCCACGGCGATCTTGACTGCCGCGGCTGCCGTGCGCTTGCCGCTACGGGTTTGCAGCATCCACAGCTTGCCGTGCTCGATGGTGAACTCGATGTCCTGGGTCTCGCGGTAGTGCTTTTCCAGGATGTCGGCCACGCGCATCAGTTCTTCCCAGGCTTCGGGGATTTCTTTGGCCAGGCCGGAGATTTCGGTCGGCGTGCGCGCACCCGATACCACGTCCTCACCCTGGGCATTGAGCAGGTATTCGCCGTAGAACTTCTTCTCGCCGGTAGCGGGGTTGCGGGTGAAGGCCACGCCCGTGCCGCTCTTGCCATCGGCGAAGTTGCCATAGACCATGGTCACGATGTTGGCCGCCGTGCCCCAGGTGTGCGGGTAGCCGTAGTGATTGCGGTAGTCCACCGCACGCTTGCCGTTCCAGCTCTTGAACACGGCCTCGATGCCCAGCTCAAGCTGCTTGTAGGGATCCATCGGGAACGGCTGCCCGGTGTGACGCTGCGCCAGGTCCATGAAACGCTCGGCGCAACGCTGCCAGCCCTCGGCGGTCATTTCGGCGTCGGTCTTGGCACCCACGCGCGCGCGCTCTTCCTCGATGATCTCCTCGAATTCCTCGCCCGGAACATCCAGCACCACCTTGCTGAACATCTGAATCAGGCGGCGGTACAGGTCCCAGGCGAAGCGCATATCGTTGAACTGCTTGCCCATCGTCTCGACCGCGCCCGGCGTCAGGCCCACGTTGAGGATGGTGTCCATCATGCCCGGCATGGACTCGCGCGCCCCAGAACGGATGGAGACGAGCAGCGGGTTGGCGTCGTTGCCGAACTCCTTGCCAGTCTTGCGGTTCAAGTCCTGCATGGCCGCCAGGACCTGTTCCCACATCCCTTCGGGGAACTTGCCCGTGTTCATGTACTCGACGCATGCCTCGGTGGTGACGGTGAAGCCGGGCGGGACGGGCAGGCCGATCCGGGTCATCTCGGCCAGGTTGCACCCCTTGCCACCCAGCAGGTTACGCATGGTGGCGTCACCTTCTTCGAACGCATAGACCCACTTATGTGCCATTCAGACCTCTCCTAGACAGACTGCAAGACCACTGCGTTTCTGGTTCTGGTCGGGCGTAAGTGCTCGCGGCGGCGTGCACCCGTCGCGAACACGTGCTATCCCCTTGCGCAGAGCAACTGGCTCGTGAGCAAACCTTGAGGATTTTGCCGCGCCGGCTCGCGTGAGGACAGTGAAGAAACGCACTGGATCGCGTGACGAGTGTTACAACTCCTCAAAAATACCCTGTCTGGCCCCTGTCGTCAACGGTCTTTCGCCTTTTTCATCTTTTGACTATACTGCTGAGCCATGAGCGAGAAACAGTTCCTCCTCCCGGACTCGGCGACCCTGCCCGCCAGCGAGTTCACGCTGCCTTGCGGCTACGATCTGTCCGCCGACCCTGGCCTGGCCCAACTACGCCGCTACCTGCCCGTGCTGGCGATCGTTGCCGCGCCCTTCGCCTCGATGAGCGGCACCGAAGACCCGCTCAGCCCGGCGGACCCGGCCCAGGAATGGCTGGCGCTGTTGCGCACGGTACGTCAGGTGACTGCGGGGGCCAGGGTGGGTAGCGCTCCCCTGGCTTTGGTGCGCCTGCTGCCCCCCACTTCCGAACGGCTGGGAACAGCGCTCAGCGCGCGCGGGCCAGACGCCTTCCGCATCGTGCACCTCATCGCGCACGGCGAACGCGACATGCTCTACCTGGAAGACGAAGAGGGCCGCGAAGCCTATGCGGTGGCCGAGCATATCGTCCGGCGCTTCGCCAACAGCGACGCCCGTCTGGTGCTGCTGGACGGCTGCTTCAGCCGCCGCCTGGCGCAGATGCTCCTCGACGAGACGCCAGTACAGGCTGTCATCGGCACGGTGCGCCGCGCCAACGAAGAGTGCACGGTCGCTTTCAACACCCGTCTCTACGCGGAACTGACGGGCGGGGCCAGCGTGCGCGAAGCCTTCCGCGCCGCCGTCGCCGAAGTGCGAGAGCTGCCCAACAGTCAGCCCGATCGCTACGAACTGGTGCTCGCCGACGATCAGCCCGATCTACGGCTACCCCTGCCCGAACCGGCTCACCGCGCCACGCGCCCCCTGGTCGCCGACGGGCTGCCGCGCACTTTCGAGCTACCCCTGCCCATTGGCTTCGTGGGGCGGCGCGAGTTGCTGAGCAGGCTGGCCGAGGACATGTTCACCCACAATCGCCGTCTGCTGCTCCTCACTGGCCCTGCTGGTGTGGGCAAACGTTCGCTGGCCGCGGCCTTCGCCTATCGTTTCGGCTGGCGCTTCCCCGATGGCATCGTCTGGTTGCGCTGCGGCCCTGCCACCACCGCTGCCGAAGTCCAGAGCACCCTGGCGCAGCTTGCCGGTCTGCCATCCCAGGCGGCGCGGGCTGACGTGCTGGCGGCCTGGTCGGGGCGACGGCTGTTGCTGGTGCTGCAAGACGTTGACGCCCTGCCCGCCGGAAGCGTGCGCACAGAGCTGACCGCTCTGCTGGCCGAGTTGCTCGCGCCAGCCCATCATGGCGTGCTGCTGACCGCCCAGGAAGCCGACGAAACCCTGCTGCCCGCTGGCCCCACCTTCAGCGCCAGGGCGCGCGCCGTCGAGCCGCTGGCGGGCAAGGACGCGCGCACCCTGGCCATGCACCGCGCCGTCTTGCGTCAGGTCGAGACGCTGGACGTAGACACCATTGACGATTTCCTGGAGCGCACGCGGCAGTTGCCCTGGTTGATCATCCGCGGCGTGGAGATGGTGCGCCGCGATGGGGTGGACGCGACGCTCAAGTACCTGAGCGCCTTCGACCAGGACGCGGCGACCCTGCCGCGCGCCTATCTGCGCCGTCAACTCGAATGGCTGCTGGCCGACCGACGCGAGGTCTTCCGGCTGCTCATTCGCGCGCAGGGCTTGCCCGCCCCGCTCGACGAACGCCTGGCCCTGGGGCTGGCCGGTCGCGACGCTGCCGATCACCTGTCCGTCTTGCTCGATCACGACATCCTGCAGCGCGACGGGGCGCTGATCGCCATTCCCGCCGAGGTACGCGCTTTCGTGCGGGAACGCTTCCCGCTCGACGCGCCCAAGCAGGCGCACCTGGACCGCGTGATCGCGCAGTACTTCGCGCAAACCTGGCCCGACGAGGTTCCCACTCCTCTGCCTGCCGGGTGGCGGGCGCACCTCAGCAACGTGCGCGCCCTGCTCGATCGCCAACTGAGCGGACCGGTGCTGCTTTCGCCTGTCGAACTGGCCCGTCTGCTGGTGGTGACTGCGCCCGCCTTTCTGGCTGCAGGGCTGGCCGAAGTCTTTCTGAGTTATGCCACTGCGCTGCGGGGTCGCCTGCCAGAAGGCGACGACCTGGCCCGCCTGCAAATGGCCATGGGCACAGCCCTGGCCGCCCTCCCTGGCAGGCAGGACGAGGCGGGCTGGCTGTTCCAGGTGACGCTGACTCTGGAGCATCTCAGCCGCGCCGCCCTGGCCGAAGCCAGCCTGGCCTACGGGCGACACCTGCTCGGCGTGGGCCAAAGCGGGACGGCGACCGACGTGCTGGCGCGCGCCTTCCGTGCGGTGATGGCGCAGCCAGAAGGGGCCAACGTGCGCGTGGCCGCCATGCTCGCTCACGAGTGGGGGCGCGCCCTGGCCGCCCGCAATCAGCACGGCGATGCTGTCAAGCGCTTCGAAGGGGCGCTGGCCGGATACGCGCGCACCAGGCAGGTAGCGCTCTCTGCCACGGCTCAGCGCGACCTGGGTCTGTCGCTGCTGGCCCAGGGCGACAGCGCCCGCGCCGAAGATGTCTTCCGGCGCGCCCTGGCGACAGCGGATTTCATCGCGCGGCGCGACCTGGCCGCCGAACTGCGCCGACACCTGGCGAGTGTGCATCTGGCGCGCGCCGGGCAGTATCAGCGTGAGGAGCGCGTCGCCGAAGCCGCCGCCGAGATGGGCGAGGCCGTGCGTCACCTCGAGGGGGCCATCGCCGACGCCCTGAGCACGCCCGACCGCCTCCTGCTGGCGCATATCCTGCACGATCTGGCGCGCGCGCAGGCGCAGGCGGGCATGGTAGACGACGGAGCGGCCAATGCTGCGCGGGCGCACGCGCTCTTCACCGCCGCGGGCAGCTCGTCCGACCTGGCCGAAGTGTCCGTCACCCTGGGGCAGTTGCGCATGGCCCAGGGCGACGCCGTGCGTGCGCAGGCCGCCCTGCACGAAGCGCTCGACCTGGCGCAGGCGCTCAACCTGCCGGAGGTGCTGGAGCGCGCCGCGACCGTGCTGGTGCGCGTCCATCAGATTCGCGCCCGCCATGCCCTGCAAGGCGATCAGGCATTCCGCAGCGATACCATTGCACAGGCCGAAATCTCGCGTCGCCGTCTGGTCGAACTGCACCTGACCGAGCACGCCGCCGCGCTCGAACGCATCGCCCACAGCCTGTGATCTCCCTGCGCGGCCCTGCTACCGGTCAGGGGTGCGTGCAAAATGTGTCAGGCAATTTGCTGCGCGCTCTGCTGGCCCTCACCCCTTAGTCCCCTCTCCCTCGCGCCTGGCGTCGCGGGGCGAAGGGAAGCTACCCGCTTGCC
>DDBP01000182.1 GCA_002332795.1 Anaerolineales bacterium UBA2029
CGGGGGTGAGGTAAAGTTAAGCCAACCGGCGCTCAGAAGGCCAGGATCGTCTGCACGCCGTAAACGAACAGCAGTGCCCCGCCGATCACCGTCACCCAGGCCAGCGCACGTCGGTAGACGTTGAAGCGCTGCACGTCGGTGATCACCACGTAAGCGCCGGTCAGCGCGTGAATCAGCACGGCGGCCAGGAACGCGATGTCAATGGCTTTCCACAGCGGGTCGTCCAGGCGTTCCAGCACGCGATCCACGGTGATATGCCCTGGTGGATAGTGCACCACCACCATATGCAGCGTCAGGAAGAACAGCAGCGCGACGGCGCTCCAGCGTTGCATCAGGAAAATGCGCATGGTCGCCCTCCCTCATTCCAGCGCGAACAGCAGAATAGGCAGCCCACCCGCAATGACCAGGATGGCCGAGACGACCAGCGTTGCATAGAACAGGCTGCGCCGGTATTCGGTCACGTCGAAATAGTGCACGATCAGCAGGCGGATGCCGTCCACCCCGTGATAGACCACCGCTGCCAGCAGGCCGATCTCCAGCAGGCGGAAGATGGGCTTGCCCAGAAAGTCCATGCGCTCGTTGAACGCCTCCGCGCCGCTGTTGATGCCGCCGATGACCCACATGTGCAGCAGCAGATAGAGCACCAGGGCCACGCCCGTCAGGCGGCGCAGCACAAAAGCGATGAAACCGGAACTGCGGTACATGCTCATTCACCTCCTGACAGCAGGGGGGCCTCGCCCACTACCTCGATCGGCTGGTCGAGACGGCGCTGCCGCTCGCGGCGGGCTTCCTCGAACGCCACCCGTTTGATCACCAGCTTGCGCAGCGTTTCGATGGCGGCAGTGGGATTCAGCCCCTTGGGGCAGGCATCTATGCAGTTGAAGATGGTGTGGCAGCGGTAGACGCCATCGCCGCGATCCAGGTCTTCGAGCCGCTCTCTGGGAGCGCTGTCGCGCGGGTCGAGCACGCGCAGAAACGCTTTCAGCAGCGCGTGCGGGCCGATGTACTCTTTGGTGAGGGCGATCACCTGGCACGAGGAGTAGCACGCGCCGCACATGATGCAGCGCTCGGCGTTGCGCAGCGCGGCCACTTCCTCCGGGCTGACGCGGAACTCTTTCTCCGGGATGTTGTCCGGCGGGATCAGCCAGGGCCGGACGCGCAGATACTGTTCCCAAAAGGTGGTGCGGTCAACCACCAGGTCTTTGATCACCGGCAGATAGGGCAACGGGCGCAGAGTCACGCGGCCCTTGCGGTCCAGGTGATCGCGCAGCGGCGCATCGCAGATGAGCATGTTCCTGCCGTTGACGTTCGCCGCGCAGCTCCCGCAGATGGCGTGACGGCACGAGCGGCGGAAGGTCACGCTGCCATCCTGTTCCTCTTTGATCTCGTGCAGCGCGTCGAGAATCGTCTTGCCCTGCGTGGCCTTGACGGTGAATTCCTGCCAGTAAGGTTTCTTGTCCACATCCGGATTGAAACGCTGGATGCGGATGGTCACGGTCGGGACAGAGCCGTTTGTCGTCATATACATGCCTCCGGGGAGTCGTGAGTCAGGAGTCTGGAGTCTGGAGTCCGACGAACCCGCTACTCCCCCCTCACCACTCCCTACTCCCTCAATACTTCCGCTCCTGGGGCGGATACTTTTCCCAGTCAATGGTCACGGGCCGGTAGCTCAGCGCCGGGCCGTCGGGCGTCTTGTGCGCGACGGTATGCTTGAGCCAGTTCTCGTCGTCGCGCTTTGGGAAGTCGGTGCGGGCGTGTGCGCCGCGACTTTCGGTGCGGGCCAGCGCGCTGACGGCGATCACCTCGCTGAAGGTGAGCAGATTCCCCGTCTCGATCGCGCCCAGCACGTCCGTATTGAAGCGCGCGCTGCGATCCATCACGCGGACGCGGTCGAAACGCTCCTGCAGGGCGCGGATGTCGGCCAGGGCCGCTTTCAGGCGCTCTTCATCGCGGAAGATGCCCACGTTGGCCGTCATCGTCTCTTTGAGCGCACGCGCAATCGCCGCCCAGGATTCGCCCTTGCCGTCCGGCGGATCGCTCATCAGACGGGCGATGCGCCCCCGCGCCGCCGCTGCCGGGTCGCCTTCGATGGGTTGCAGCGCCGCGCCGCCCTTGACGAACTCCGCCATGGCGCGGCCCGCCCGTCGCCCGAAGACCGAGGCGTCGAGCAGGCTGTTGGTGCCCAGGCGATTGGCCCCGTGCACGCTGATACAGGCGCATTCTCCCGCCGCGTAGAAGCCGACGACGGGCGTCCCCGCCGCATCGGCGATCACCTGGCCGTCGGCAGTGGCCGGAATGCCGCCCATGCTGTAGTGCGCGGTCGGCTGAATGGGGCACAGTTCGTCTACGATGTCCACGCCGGCGAACTTGAGGGCAATGTCGCGCACCTGCGGCAGCCGCTCCATGATCCGGTCGCGGCCCAGGTGACGCAAGTCCAGGTAGATGCCCTGCCCGTCTTCGCCGATGCCGCGTCCCTCGTCAATTTCGCGTTGCTCGGAGCGGCTGACCAGGTCGCGCGGGGCGAGTTCCATCTTGTCCGGCGCGTACTTCTCCATGAAGCGCTCGCCGTCCTTGTTGAGCAGATAGCCGCCCTCGCCGCGGCAGGCTTCGCTCATCAGGATGCCGTGCCGGTACAGCCCCGTCGGGTGGAACTGCACGAACTCCATGTCCATCAGGGGAACCCCGGCATTGTAGGCGATGGCCACCCCGTCACCGGTGTTAGCGGTAGCGTTGGAGGTGATCTTCCAGGCGCGGCCATAGCCGCCCGTGCCAAACATGACCGCTTTGGCGCGCAGGGTGACGATCTCGCCCGTGTGAATGTTCATAGCGATCACGCCTTTGCAGACGCGGTCTTCGACGATCAGGTCGAGCGCGAACCACTCGCTGTAGAAGCGCACGCCGACCTTGAGCGCCTGCTCATGGATGGTGTGCAACAACACGTGCCCCGTCCAGTCGGCGGCGTAGTTGGCGCGGGGGACGCTGTGCCCGCCGAAACGCCGTTGCGCGATGCGCCCATCTGGGGTGCGGCTGAAGACACAGCCCATGTGCTCGTAGGCGTAGACGATCTCGATGGCATCCTTGACCATGATCTCGATCGCGTCCTGATCGCCCAGCCAGTCCGACCCCTTGATGGTGTCGAACATGTGCAGTTCCCAGCTATCAATCGGCTCGGCATCGGGGGGAATCTGCTCCAGCGGGCCGCGCGGACCCGTGCCCGCGACCGGACGCACGTTGTTCAGCGCGGCGGCGATGCCGCCCTGGGCCGCCCCGCTGTGCGAGCGCAGAGGGTGCAGCTTGGAGAGCACAGCCACATCGCGCACGCCCTCCTGCATGGCGGTCATGGCCGCCCAGGTACCGGCCAACCCCGCCCCGACCACGATCACGTCGTGCGTGATCACCTCGGTACGATGAGTCTGGATCATAAGCAGCCTCGTCTAAACTCCACTTTCTCCTAAAGTTTCTTGCGCGACGCCTCAGGCCGCGCCGTCCACAAAATGTCTTGGCGAAGTGCGCCGGGGTCGGGTTATCAGCACCTGGCGCAGCGAACGTCCTCCTTTCCACAAACCGCAAAACGGACAGCTTCCTGCACTCAGTGTAGCATCGCTGCCCGTCAGGCCGATAGTTACAAAGCTCCTCAGGTCGGCTGCCAGTGCGTAGAGGCTGTTATGAACTT
>DDBP01000079.1 GCA_002332795.1 Anaerolineales bacterium UBA2029
TTCGGGCGTCACCCACTCGCCCTTCTCATAGTCCCAGTACTGGTCACCGCCCGGCAGCGGCGCGAAGCCCACCTGACCCTTGATCACCGACACGCTCTCGTCAATGGAGATGGTGCCGACATCGCCCCAGTCAATGTTGAACACCGACAGACCAGCCGGGAAGTAGTTGCGGGTATCGGCCACGTCCCAGTTGATCTGCTCCGGCGGGCCGAGCTTGGTGCTGCGCATGAAGTCTTCCAGCGCCTTGACCCAGCCAGGGTTGTTGATCTGCGGGGTCATGTCTTCGCAGCTAAAGAAGAAGCAGGGGTTGCCAGGGACCTTGCCATAGCCTGCGGCGTGCGAGAAGTAGATGTAGAACGCCTGCGTGTTGCGCTTCTGCGCTTCCATCACACCATAGATGGGGGCCTTGACGCCGGCGGTCTCCACTTCCTTGCCGTTGAAGAACTCGGCGATGTCGTAGTATTCCTTCCAGGTCTTCGGCTCACCCAGCGGATAGCCGTACTGCGCCTCGAACTCTGCCGCATAGTCCGGGTTGTTGATCAGGTCTTTGCGGTAGTAGAGCATGTGCGAGTCGCCGTCGTACGGCAGCGCGTAGATCGTGTCACCCCAGGCGATGATGCGCTCGCGATACAGGGGGATCACATCTTCCATGTCCACCTTGTCCAGGATTTCCTGGGGGATCGGCTCCAGATAGCCGGGGGCCATGTAGTCGCCGGACCAGGGGGCGGGGAAGATCAGCACGTCATACGCGCCGGAACCGGTCGAGAGCGCCGTGATGGTCTTCTCGAACAGGTCGCCCCAGGCGAACTGCTGCAGCTCGACCTCGCCGCCGGTCATCTCTTCCCATTCGGGAGCGTAGTCTTCCACGGGGCCACCGATCGAGCGGCCTTCCTGGGTGACCACGACCACCTTCATGCCCTTGAAGGGTTTGTCTTCCTGTGCCATGGTGGCGGGCACCAGGCCCACGACCAACACCGCAATGGTCAACAGGACGATCAACTTCTTGCTCATAAGATTGCCTCCACCAGACTAGCTAGCGCAAACAAACCCTAGCAAAGTACTGAATTCTGAATCCACGCTCTTCCCTTGCTTACCCTCCTTTCCAGTGATAGGCTCCAAACGCGAGACCTCACTCGCCTGTCCAGCTACCGACAGAAGCGCGGTACTGGGCGAGTTGATTCTCGCGCCCCAGACGATCGGTGATTTCTTCCCAGGCCCTGGCCGCGTTGTCCAGCGCTTCCTGGGCGCTGATCTCGCCCAAGAGCGCGCGGTTGAGTTCTACATCCAGGGCTTGCTGATACTCCGCCGTGCCAGTGATGCGCAGGTCGAGCACCGCGTTGGGGTGATTGATGCCGGTCAGGATGGCGTCCAGGTAGTCCCTGGCGCTTTCCTCGTCGAAACCGGCTCCCACCCACAGATCAACCGCCTCGAACTGACTGAAGCGCGCCGGGTTGATGCCCGTGCCGCCGGTGACGGCCAGCTTCTTGACCAGTTCCGGACGGGCCATGAAGGCTGCGAAGTCGAGCGCCGCTTCTTTCACGTCGCTGTCCGCCGCCACGCCGATGATCCAGCCACCGAAGGCGATGAAGGGGGCCATGTTCACGCCACCTTCGGGCGTCACCCACTCGCCTTTCTCATAGTCCCAGTACTGGTCACCGCCCGGCAGCGGCGCGAAGCCCACCTGACCCTTGATCTTGGAGACGCTCTCGTCAATGGAGATGGTGCCGACATCGCCCCAGTCAATGTTGAACACCGACATGCCGGTCGGGAAATACTTGCGCGTGTCGGCCACGTCCCAGTTGATCTGCTCCGGCGGGCCGAGCTTGGCGCTGCGGATGAAGTCTTCCAGCGCCTTGACCCAGCCAGGGTTGTTGATCTGCGGGGTCATGTCTTCGCAGCTAAAGAAGAAGCAGGGGTTGCCGGGAATCTTGGCATAGCCCGCCGCGTGCGAGAAGAAGACGTAAAATCCCTGCGACTTGGGCTTCTGCGCTTCCATCACGCCGTAGACTGGCGCTGTCTGGCCGGCGGTCTCCACTTCCTTGCCGTTGAAGAACTCGGCGATGTCGTAGTATTCCTTCCAGGTCTTCGGCTCGGCCAGTGGATAGCCGTACTTTTCCTCGAACTCCGCCGCATACTCCGGGTTGTTGATCAGGTCTTTGCGGTAGTAGAGCATGTGCGAGTCGCCGTCATAGGGCAGCGCGTAGACGGTGTTGCCCCAGGTGATGATGCGCTCGCGGTAGAGCGGGATCACATCCTCCATGTCCACTTTGTCGAGAATCTTCTGGGGGATGGGCTCCAGGTAACCGGGGGCCATGTAGTCGCCCGACCAGGGGGCGGGGAAGATCAGCATGTCATATTCGCCCGAACCGGTCGAGAGAGCCGTGACAGTCTTCTGGAAGAGTTCGTCCCAGGGGAGTTGCACCAGCTCAACCTTGCCACCGGTTTCTTTCTCCCACTCCGGGGCGTACATTTCCACCGGTCCGGCGATCGAAGGCCCAACCTGTGTGACCACCACGACCTTCTTGCCCTCAAAGGGCTTGCCTTCGCGGGTCACGAAGAAGACCACCAGGCCCACGATCACCACGATGACGACTAATACTAGAAGAGCGAGCCATTTCTTGTTCTTCATAAGCCTATCTCCACCAGAAGAACTGGTAGCGGACTATGGGCATGGCCAAAGGATGTGCGCTGTTCCTCTCCTTTCCACTGGTATTATCGGTCTCTGCGGGTGGCGAGGGCGGCGACGATATAGAGGTACTATTAATGCGCCACCGCGGGTGATCTCAGGTTGTTTCCTTCAAAATATCTGCGATCTCTCTGACGACTGCGCTTGCCGTCTTGTCATCAGTTTGGAAAGTTGCCAGATACCTTGCGTAAAGGCTTCGATTACTCGCTATGGCAGCCAGTATGTCCTGCAAGTGCAATCTATAGTCCCTGAAAGGCGATTGCTGACCGGTTCCTCAGCCTCCCATGATTTCAGTATAGCGAAATTCCCCTCGTGCGTAAACGTATCCTCACGTCTTGGTTTTGCTCTTGCCACGCCCTGAGCGGCTGGGCGGCACCAGCACCACTCCCTGCGTGACGACCTGCGGGTCGAAGTGCTGTTCCACCAGGGCCTGCCGGTCGCCCGGCTCGCGCACACGCACCAGCTCGACTTCGAAGCGCGTGCGGTCGCCGCGATGCAGGGCGTGATAGTACTCGATCGGCGTGCCATCGCTCAGGTAACTGACGCTATCCAGCAGAATGAGCGGCGCGCCCTTTTTCACCCGCAGCATTTCGGCTTCGTATTCGTTCGCCGCCACTGCTTCCACCGTGCGCCGTCCCCGCACGATCATGATGCCGCATTCGGCTTCGAGGAAGGCGTACAGCGAACGGCGCGTCAGGTCTACTTCCAGCAGGGCCGGGCAGGCGTCGCGCGGGATGTAAGTGGTGACCAACTGAATCGGCTCATCCTGCACGAAGCGCAGCCGCTCGATGACCACTACCAGCGTGCCCACCGGAATCTTCAGGCGTTCGGCTACCTGTCGCCCTGCCGGGATCGCTTCCTGGCGCAGCACGCGGGCCGTGGGGGTGTAGCCCTGCTCGACCATGTCCTGGTAGAAGCCGGTCAGCTTCTGCACCAGCGCCTCGGTGATCTTCGGCGGAGCGGCGAACGTCCCCTTGCCCTTGGCGCGCGTCACCAGACCGCGTTGTGTCAGTTCGTTGAGCGCCTGACGAATCACCGGTCGGCTGACCCCGAACAGGCGGCATAGTTCCGGCTCGCTCGGCAATTGCTCACCGGGCTGCCAGGTGCCGGTCTCCAGGTGTTCTTGCAACGCCTGGCGCACCTGCACGTAGTAGGGAATGCCGCTGCTGCGGTCTATCGAGAAATCCAATGCGCCAGCCTGTTATCTTGTCATTACAAGCGTCTATGTTGTATTATATGCGCAACTTCGGCGCAATGCAACTGAGTGACGCACGGGGTGTGTGCAAAGGTTGTCAGTGACTTGGGTGCGCCGGATAGCCCTCATCCCCCTCGTGCGGCGTCAGGGGCGGACAGCCATTGAGCACCTCTCGAACAGGCGGCTGTCTTTAACTTTACCTCACCCCCACTCGGCGCTAACGCGCCTCGTTGCCCCCTCTCCACACGTGGAGAGAGGGGGCCAGCCGGGCGAAGCGAGGCTGGGGATGAGGTAAACTGAAGCGAGCCAACCTTAAGCTTGCTCTAGCCTTGTCCGCCCAGGAACCCGTGCGGCGGGAGAAAGAGTGTCCAGGTAAGCCGGTCGCTTCCCCTCGCTCCGCGACGCCAGTCGCGAGGGAGAGGGGAGTGAGAGGTAGCAGGGCGCGGCCAACTGCCTGACACATTTTGCACGCACCCAGAGAAAGGCAAATCTTCATGTCCTTCCGCGTTCTGGCTACTGCCCGCTCTTTCTGTACGACCCCCGGCCCGCATCACGACTATCTGCGCGATCACGATTGTCAGGTTGACCTCCGCCCGCCCGATCATCCGCTCAGCGCCGCCGAACTGGCCGCGCTCATCCCCGGCTACGACGGGGTGATCCTGGGGCTGGATGTGTGCGACGCTTCGGTCATCGCCGCCGCCGACCGGCTGCGCGTCATCTCGCGTTACGGCGCGGGTTACGACAAGGTAGACCTGGAAGCGGCCACGCAGCGCGGTATCGTCGTCACCAATACCCCCGGTGCGAACCGCATCGCCGTCGCCGAACTGGCCATCGGTCTGATGTTCAGTCTGGCGCGGCGCATCCCGCAGGTGGCCGCCAACGCCCGTCAGGGCATCTGGTCGCGCGCGCAGGGTTGGGAGCTGACCGGCAAGACGCTCGGCCTGATCGGCCTGGGCGCGATCGGGCGCGAAGTGGCACAGCGCGCGCTGGCGTTGGGCATGCGCGTGCTGGCCTACGACCCCTACGTTTCCGGCACGGTGGACGGCGTGACCCTGGTGGGCCTGGATACGCTGCTGCGCGAGGCGCACATCGTCTCGCTGCACTGCGCGGCCACGCCCGAAACGGTCAACCTGATGGACGCGGCGCGGCTGGCGCAGATGCGCCCCGGCGCGTATCTGGTCAACACGGCGCGCGGCGACCTGGTGGACGAAGACGCGCTCTATCAGGCGCTGGTGTCCGGACAGTTGGCGGGCGCGGCGAGCGACGTTTTCCGTCACGAGCCGCCGGAAGGCAGCCCCTTGCTGGCGCTGGACAACTTCATCGCCACCCTGCACATGGGCAGCACGACCGCTGAGTCGGTGGAGCGCATGGCGTTGATGGCCGCGCAGAATCTGGTCGCCGTGTTGCGCGGCGAGCCGTGCCCCTATGTGCTCAACCCTGCCGCGCTGAGCCGACAGGAGTGAAGTGACACCGCCGAGACGGGAGAGCGCGGGGAATATTCCCGGTGAACTCAGGTAGGGAATTAGAGAGATAGGTTGTTCCGCCCTTTTTACCTCACCCCCCACTCGGCGCTGACGCGCCTGGTTGCCCCCTCTCCATGCATGGAGAAAGGGTGAGCCGAGCGCAGCGA
>DDBP01000185.1 GCA_002332795.1 Anaerolineales bacterium UBA2029
GCCGACCTGGGCATCGGCCTGGAAGGCGGTGTGCAGGAATCCGAATTCGGCCTGCTCACCGCGGCCTGGTGTGTGATCGTGGACAGCAGCGGGCGCGTGGGCGTCGGGGGCAATTCGTGTGTACTGTTGCCCCCCGGTGTCGCCGCCGACGTGCGCGCCGGACTCGAACTTGGCGAGGCGATGGATCGGCTGGTCAACCGCACCAATACCAAGCATCAGAATGGAGCCATCGGCATCCTGACCGATGATCTGGAAACACGCCAGAGTGCCTATCAGACACTCATTCGCCTGGCGCTGGCTCCCTTCATTCACCCTGAATGGTATCCTGACGCCCGCGTGAAGCCGTAGGACGGGCTGCAACAGTGGGGGATCGCGCATGAGAACACGAACCTTCTTCCTGGCGGTGATCTTGATGGCGTTCGCGCTCACGCTTGCGGCGTGCGGTGAGGAACAGTCCAGCGTAGTAGCGCGTCCGGTCATACGTCTGCAGGTCAACGACCGCACCTATGAGGAAAACGTCTACAGCTATTGCTGGCCGGAATCTGCCGACAATGTGGTCTGCGACGTAGACGCGGTGGCGCTGGTGCAGCCCCTGCAAAACGTGCCGGTGACCCAGGGCGACTCGGTGCAGTTCGTGCTGGATAGCGCCGCCGGGACGCCATCGCGCTTCACGGCTACGCTGCTCGGCTTCGACGAAGTGCGCGATCTCGGTAGCGGGCCAGCCGCCCCCTACGACGTGCAGCTCGAAGACAATCTCTACCGCGTGCGCGTAGACGCCGAATACGACAACGTGGCCGGGCATCCGGCTTACGTCTCCTATGTCTTCGGGCTGGCGGTGAGCGGCGTCATTCAGCCCACCCCCACGCCAGCGCCCACCGAGACCCCTGTACCCACGGACACGCCGCTCCCCACCGACACACCGACACCGCCGCCCACACCGACTCTGACGCTGGCTCCCACCCTCACACCGGTCACCGAGACGGTTGTCCCCGCTGCCACTGAGACGCCCGCGCCTTCTCCCACTGGCACGCAGGTAGAGGCCGTACCGGCAACCAGTACCCCTGCGACAACGCCAATCGCTGGCGATCTCGGCCTGATTCCGGTCACGGGCAGCGTCAGCGTGGTGGACAAAGGAGTCACGTTGCCGGTCGTGGGCGCGACGGTGCGCTACGAGCACACCTCCCTGGCGCGGCCCGAAAATGCCAGCGCGGGTACCGCCGTGACGGGTGCCCAGGGGCAGTTCACCATTGGCCCGCTGCCACTGCACGACACCGACACGATCACCGTGACTGCTTCAGCACCCGGCTATGTTACCCAGACCCTGCAACTGACCGGCCTCGATCTGTGGAACATGGCGGGCAAGATCGCCTTCGTGCTGGAACCGGTCGCGCAGCCGACCAGTGTGCCGCGCGCGGCAACGCCTACCCCGGCCAGTCGCAGCCAGGCGATAACGACCGTCCCGCGCATCACCCTGACGGTGGGCGGCCTGTCACACGTGCCGGTCGGTTATCAATTCTGCCAGCAACTGCCCGATGGTACGCGCAGTTGCCGCGAGTTGCCCGCGCCAGATGGTTCCACACAGCGGCTGACGCTCCTTCGCGGCGCGGCAGCCCAACTGCAGATCGAAGGGGCGCGCCCTGACGCGGTGCGTCTGGAGTATCTCACTGACACGGGTCTGCTCACCGGTCAGCCGGAAGAACGTCCCGGCGATAACACCGTGCTGTTCACGGTGACGCCCGAAGCAGGTTCGTACATCCTGGCCGTGCGTGTCACCTGGACCGGCTACGACGCCACGTACTTCTTCCGGGTGACGGTGACAGGGTAGCACAAAGAGGGGCCGTGGGCCGTCGTCCCGTTGGAACGGCGGGATGTTCCGTGATAGAATGAGAGAGGCGTGATGAGTCAACGAGCCAGCCCATCAGACCCGGTCGCGCGGCACCGTCGGGCCGTGCGCAGACAGATCGTCGCGCCGGTGGCAGGGGCCGCGCTGGGATTGCTGGCGCTGTGTGGGGCGCTGATCGTCGCCGTAGCTGCGGGTGCGCTGGCCGACAGGCAGGTCACTACCTTGATGGGCATCGTGGCGACGGCGTTCATTGCCCTGCCGCTGACGATCCTGTGCCTGGTGCCCTACGCGCTCCTGGCTGCCCTGGCCGCGCTGAGCGGTCATGCGTACACAGGAGTGCGCGGGCCGCTGCGGTCACTCCGCCGGCAGACGGAGCGACTGGCCGCCAGCACCGCAAGGATCGCCCCTCGGCTGGCTGCGCCGTTCGTCGCGCTGAATGTGCGGGTAACGCGCTGGGAATACATGTTACGGGGGCAGCCGCCGCAGGCGCTGCCTGGTGACGAGGAGACGACCCATGGCTGAGCGAATCAAAGTTCTGGAAGAACAGGGGGCAAACGCGCTGAAACTGGCCGAAGAGCAGATCAACGAACTGCTCAAGAGCCTGGAGGAACAGGACACTCAGGTATGGGCCTATCTGATCGGCGGGGTCATCGCGCTGATCGCGGGCCTGATCGCCGCCTATATCTACACTCAGACGATGCGCGAGCGGCGCAAGAGTCGCCTGGAGCGTATCAAGGAATCGCTGCGCGGAGGGTTGCCGCGATGACCTCTGACCTTCGTCCGGACTCCCAGGAGACGCGCAATGCGTCGTGGAAACTGCGCGTCTATCTGCTTGGCGCGCTGATCGGCCTGGCCGTGGGCCTGATCTCGGCCTACTTCTACGCTCGCGTCTCCGAGGAGAACGGCTTCGAGCGACCCAACCGCATCCCGACCATGGACGCGCTTAAACTGGCCGTGTCGCTGCTGTCGGTCATCCGGCAGATCACCGATCTCGGCGCAAAACGTGGCAGTTGACAGAAGATCGCTGTGCATTCATCCGGCGGGGGCAGGGTCATCCCCCGCCGGTGTGTTTCCGACGGCTTCACGGCGACCATGAAGGCCTGGCTGCTCCCCCTGGTGCGTCAACAGGCCCCGCGCGCACTGCGGTTGCTGGTCCTGCTGGGGCTGATCTACGGCCTGCTCACCGCCCGCCCCGCCCCCGCTCGCGTGGTGCTCGGCCCGCCGCAGACAGTGCAGACGGTCAACCTCACCGTCTGCGTGCACACCCGCCTCACCGACGAAGTCGAAGAATGGAAGATTCAGCGCACCCTGCAACTGGTGCGCGAAATGGGCGCGGCGACCATCGTCGAGTTCTTCCCCTGGCCCTACATCGAACGCGAGCGCGGTTCCTACGACTGGGAACACGCCGACCGCATTATGCGCCATGCGGAAAACCAGGGTCTGACGGTGCTGGCCCGCCTGGGGCTGGTGCCAGACTGGGCGCGTCCGCCCGTTCAGGAGAAGGTGACCACCCTCACCTATCTGCCTTACGAGCGCTTTGAAGATTTCGCGCGGTTCGTGGGCGCCTTCGTGGCGCGCTACGGCGAACGCCTGGGCGGTGTGATCATCTGGAATGAACCCAACCTGAGCTATGAATGGGGCGATCGTGGCCCCGATCCCGAAGCCTACACCGAATTGTTGCGCCTCTCCTATCAGGCCGCGCACGCCGCCAATCCGCAGGTGCTGGTGCTCGGCGGGGCGCTCGCCCCTACCACCGAGCCAGAGGGAAGCGGCAGCGGCATGAACGAGATGCGCTATCTGGAGCGCATGTATCAGGCGGGCGCCGCCCCCTACTTCGACGCCCTGGCCGCGCATACCTACGGCTTCACGGCTGCGCCCTCCGATCCGCCCGATCCGGCGACGATCAACTTCCGCCGCGTCGAACTGTTGCGCGCTGTCATGGAACGCTATGGCGACGGAGACAAGCCCGTTTACATCACCGAGAGCGGCTGGAGCGATGACCCGCGTTGGACGCGGGCCGTGCGTCCCGGTCAACGCATCGCCTACACGCTGGAAGCACTGGACATGGCAACCGCCTGGCCGTGGGTAGAACGGCTGTGCCTGTGGCAGTTCCGGCAGCCCGCCGACACCTTCAACCGCCGCGATGCCTATTACGCGCTGGTCTCGTCCGACTTCGTGATCAAGCCTATCTACGAAGCGGTACAGGCTTACGCTCGCGGCTGGCCAATCCCTTACGTCCAATGAACATGCGCCCCCTGGCCCCTGCCGCGCACCTGACATCCCTCAGGTGTTGGGTCCGTCAGCACCCACGCCTGGTGCTGACGGGATTGATCGTGCTCCTGGGCGCGATCCTGGCCTGGGAACTCACCCGCCCCGGCGCACCCTTCGGCCCGCAGGACGGCACCTGGCGGCGGGTGCAGATCAACCGCGACCTGTACGTGGGCATGGATCCCAGCTATCCGCCCTTCGCCGCATGGACGCCAGAACAAATCGTCGGCATCGAAGCCGATCTGGCGCGGGAAATTGGGCGAAGGTTGGGAGTGGAAACACACATCCTGATCATGGGCTTCGATAGCCTGTACGACGCGCTCTACACTGGCATGGTAGACATGGTGATCGCCGGTCTGCAACCCAATCAGGCCCTGACCGAATGGGTCTACTACTCGCAGCCCTATTTCGACGCCGGGCAGGTGCTCGTTTCGCCGGTCAGCGCTCCCATAGACGACATGCGCGACCTGGACGGCAAGACGCTGGCGGTGGAGATGGCTTCGGCGGGCGACCAGGCGGCGCAGCGCTGGACGCGGCGATTACGCTCGCTCACCGTGCAGCGCTTTCTGCTGCCCCAGGAAGCCCTGCAGGCCGTCGCCGAGGGCCAGGCAGCGGCGGCGCTGGTAGACACGATCAGCGCTCATCAATACCTGGCCCAACATCCGGAACTGCGCATGGCCGACCGGACTGCAGTAGCCGCGCCCTACACCATCGCCATGCGCAAAGCGAATTTCCGCCTGACGGCAGAAGTCGAACGCGCGTTGAAAGCCATCAAGGCCGACGGTACACTCGACGCCATTCTGGCCCGCTGGCTGACCGGCTCTTGAGCCTCAGGAGGTGATCATGCATATCCGACGTGCGCACGAAGTCGTCCCCCTCATCAGCCCGCACGGGGAGACTGTCTTCGAATTGATCGGCGCAGCAGCGGGCGGCCTGGGGAGTCACAGCGTGGCTCAGGTGTTGCTGCCGCCGGGGAAAGCATCGCGCAGGCACTATCACCCAGTCGCCGAAGAGAGTTACTTCATCCTCACCGGGCAGGCACGCCTGGAACTCGATGGAGAGAGCGCCTACCTGGGTGCTGGCGATGCGGTCGCCATCCCGTCGGGGGTAGTGCATCAGATTCACAACGGGGGCGAGACCGATCTGATCTTCCTGGCCGTTTGCGTCCCCGCCTGGACACCGGACAACAGCGTCTACCTGGACTGAGCGCGTCGAACAGAAACGGCGCGGTCATCCCGCGCTGCATCGGCTGGCGGAGAGCACTCAGCCACTTCGCCCCACGCGGCGCATGACCTCGTGCAATGCCCGCAGGACTGGGGTCTGATTCATGCCCGCGATCACGCAGAGCAGATAGGTGATGCCGACCTCGGCGTCGCTCGCCCGCTCGTGCAGCAAGTCCTGGTTGGCGAGGGTGGCGATCAGGAACATCAGCAGACCCATCACCCCGCCCAGCAGTGGATTGACCAGGTACCAGCTTATATGAATGGGATCGAAATCGCGCAGGCGGGTCGTGTGCCGTTCCAGCGTCAGGTAACCCGTGAGCAGCGCCCCGGCGATCCCGAACAGCAGCGGGTAGTAGAGCGCGGCCACTACGGGCACGCCTACCGCCTCGCCCACTCCGGCGAACAGCGCCTTCAGCAGGAACAGCACCACCAGGGCGATCACCCAGCCAACCAGGTAATTCAGCAGCAACGGGCGGTAGCGGGCAATATCCGCTTCGATCTTGCGCTGACGGGTGATCTCGGTGCGGATGCGGTACACAGTGGCCCGCACCGTGTCGTAGTTGGCCCGCGAACTGCTCAGCAGGCGGTCCGCCTGAGCCAGTTCCTGCTGATAGCCATCGTTGACCTGTGGATCGCGCGTGGGGTGGCGGGCCAGGTCCTCCTGCAGCGCTTCGATCTGCCGGGCCAGACGACGGAAGCGCTCGTCATCTACCGCACTCGCTGCCGCTTCGGGTGCGCCGGATACAGGCTCAGGTGCCGGTAATACACCGGCAGCGACTGGAGGTTCTGCAGGAATGTCGCGGGCAGGCAACGGCTCGGCTACCGACACAGGCGAAACAGGTGGTGGCTCAGCCGCGCGGGGGGCTGGTGCGCTCGACCAGGTTTCGGGAGAAGGCGGCGTCAGTGCTTCGACCTCCGCGCGCGGTTGATACGTTGCCTCCTGCACGGTGGACAATGGGCGCGACTCGCGCTCGGCCAGGGGCGGCGCGTCCCCTTGCGCAGCCGAACTGTGACCAGGCTTGGGCCGCCCCATGATGACCGGCACATCGTCGGCCAGTCCGGGCGGAGCCGACCAGTCCGGCAGGTCGGTCAGGAATTCGTCGGCGGCGGATCGGGCGCGCTGTTCAGGCGTACGGCGCGGCGGGATGCCAGGTTCCGGTTCCGCAGACGGCGCAGCGCGGCGATCCGCGGGGAGGACAGGCAACGCCTCGTCCAGGCCCGGCAACGGGGCCGAGATGTCGAATAGGGCGCGCATTTCTTCCGGCGTCAGGCGCAAAGCCGCCGGATCGAGTGGTTCGGCGGAGCGCTCGGCTGGTAGCGCAGCCGAGGTGTCGCCCGCCATATCTGTGGGTAGCGTGCGCTCGCCCAGCAGAATTGCCCGGCCTTTGCCCCGCAATGAAGCGCGACGGCGCGGCTCATGATTCGACGCTTCCACGCATGACCTCCTGTGCCAGCGCCCGATAGCCCTCGGCAATCGGATGACGCGGCATGTACTCCAGCACCGAGAGTCCCACGATCGGCGCTTCGGCCACTGCGTCGTCATACTGAATCAACGTCTGGAACATGCGCTTGCCGAACACGGCGCGCAGTTCGTCCACTACTTCCTGCGCGTGTACCGAGTCAGCGCGATACATCGTGCCGAACAGGCCGGTCAGCCGCAGAGTCGGGTTGAGGTTCTTCTTGACGCGCACGATGGTATCCATCAGCGCGCGCACACCGCGCATGGCCAGGTACTGGCATTGCACGGGAATGAGCACTTCGTCCGCCGCTACCAGGCCGTTGGCCGCCAGAATGCCCAGGCCGGGCGGGGTATCAATCAGCACAAAGTCGAAGGGGAGCTGTCCCCGGCGCAACGAGGCGCGCAGCCGCTGTGCCCGGTCTGGCGCACCCGCCAACTGCACTTCCGAGGCCGCCAGGTCAATGCTGGCTGGCACCAGCGCCAGCCGCTCGCGTACGGGACGCATCACCCGCGCCAGCGACACATGGCTGTACATGATCAGCGAAAACGCGCTGCGCCGGATGTCGTAGGAGTCAATGCCGAAGGCAGCCGTCAGGCCGCCCTGCGGATCAAGGTCAATGAGCAACACCCGCTGGCCGGATTCGGTGAATGCCAACCCCAGATTCATCGCCGACGTGGTCTTGCCGACGCCCCCCTTCTGGTTGGCAATGACAATGATCCGAGTCATGATCTACCGTGCCCTGCTGTGCCCCACGCTGGCTGCATTATAGCATAGGCCAGTGTGCAGAGATACTGATGCGAACAGCCCTGGCCCGTCCAGCCGACTTGTGATAGACTAACGCGCCATGCGGGCGGAGACTCCCATGAGCCTGTCATCGTCGAGTAGGGAACAGAGCAGAAAGGAAACTCGCCGGTCGCCATAGTCAGGCCACTGGCATACATAGTCCATGGAAGAACTGATCGGCTTCGACCTCAAGCACTTCATCGCCACCATTGGTTACCTTGGCATTTTCGCCATTGTCTTCGCCGAGTCTGGCCTGTTGGTGGGTTTCTTCCTGCCCGGCGACAGCCTGCTCTTCACAGCGGGCGTCATCGCCGGTAGCAAGAGCCTGCAGAATACCCTGGGCGTCGAGTTGAGCTATCCGATCCTGGCGATTGGCTGTTTCATCGCTGCGGTAGCGGGCGATAGCGTCGGCTACTGGTTCGGCAGCCGCGTGGGACGGCGACTCTTCCAGCGCGAGGACTCCCTCCTCTTCAAGAAGAAATACCTCTATCAGGCCGAAGCGCTCTACGAAAAGCACGGCGGCAAGATCATTGTGCTGGCCCGCTTCATGCCCATCGTGCGCACCTTCGCACCTATTGTGGCGGGTATCGGCACGATGCACTACGGGCGCTTCCTCAGCTTCAACATCTTCGGTGGACTGTTCTGGGCAACGGGCGTGGTGAGCGCGGGCTACTTCCTGGGCGAGGCCGCCGACGGCTACCTGATGCCTATCGTCATCATCATCATTCTGGTATCCGTAGCACCGCCCGCCCTGCACGTGTTGAAAGACTACCTGGCTCAGCGGCGCGCCCGGCAGGCACACGCCCCCAAGGCCGAGCTTTAGCCCACCGACGGTAGTCTGGCAGTTACAGGCAGCAGCGCGCGGCACTCCCCGCGCGCGAATTGACTCTGGGGACGGGTTCGCGCTATAGTCCTGGATACTGCGCTCGCATCAACAGAAGGAAGCAGCACGCGATGTCCCTGCTTTTCGGCGGACGCAAGCCACCTCAACCCGAAGAGACTGCCCATCCCACCACTCCAGCCCCCAAAGCGCCTGCCCGTCAGCCGGTCGGCTTCGAGACCATTCTGGGCGCAGGCTCTACCCTGAAAGGAGAACTGCGCTGCCAGGGCAACGTCCGGCTGGACGGCACGTTCGAGGGCACGCTGGAGATTGACGGCAATGTGCTGGTCGGCGAGACGGGCAAGATCACGGCGGATATCAACGCCAAGAACGTCTCCATCGCCGGAGCCGTGCGCGGTGATGTGAGCGGCAAGAAGGTGCAGTTGTTGCGCACGGCCCGCGTCTGGGGCGACATTACCGCTTCGGCCATCACCACCGAGGAAGGCGCGTTCATCGAGGGCAAGATCACCATGGTCACGCACGATGCCGCGCAGGAGTTCGACGCAAGCAATATCCCGCTGCCGGACGGAAGTCCGCCGCCCCCCTCCGCCGAGCCTCCTCAGGCCGATTGAGCAACGGACGGCGTAACGCCGTTCGTTCGCTTTTGCCGGGCCTTCAGGCTGATGTTATAATGAGCGTAGTAGATACAGGCAAGGTAGCGTCCGGTACTGAACGGCGAATCAGGGACACCATGATCAAAGTCCAGATTGACAGCATCCGCGTCAGCCTCATGTCGCAACTGCGCGTCGTCGTGCTCAAGGACCCTGTGAGCGGTCGTTTCCTGCCCATCTTCATTGGCCCATGCGAAGCAGAGGCTATCGCGGTCAAGCTGCAGGGCATGCACGTCGAACGTCCCCTGACGCACGACTTGCTCAAGTCGGTCATCGCCGAGCTGGGCGGAGAAGTGCAGTACATTGTGGTCAACGACCTGCGTCAGGACACTTTCTACGCTCAGATCATCGTCGAGCAGGCGGGCGAAACCCATGTGATTGACTCACGGCCCAGCGATGCCATCGCCCTGTCGGTGCGGCTGGACGTGCCCATCTACGTCGAAGAATCGGTAATGGATCGGGCGGGCATCATGCCGGATGAGGAAATCGAAGAGAGCGGGGCCAAACCCGCCGAAACGCCCGCCGCCGAAAAAGCGGAAGACGAGGACGAAGACCGCCTGAGTATCTTCGAAGACTTCGTCGAGTCGCTCGACCTGGACGACCTGGATACGCCCGACGAAGACGACGAAGAGAAAAGCTGAACAGAGCCGACCCGCGCAGCGGGTGACGTGAGTATCGCGCGGGGCAGTTCCGTTTGGGCTGCCCCGTTTTGACACCTGCCCCGAATCCATCTATTTTTGAGAGCCAGATTTGACGCTCACCAAAGGCCCGCGCGATGAGTCAGGAAACAGCACCGCTTCGCCCAGAACAGATGGCTCCGCACAGTGTGGATGCCGAAGAGGCTGTGCTCGGCTCAATCCTGATCAATCCCGACGCCTACTACGAAGTCGCGCCCTTCTTGCAGGCAGAAGATTTCTTCATCGTGCGCAACGCCTGGGTGTGGGAGGCAATCACGCGCCTGCACGAACGCGGCGAGCAGATTGACTACGTCACCGTCGTGGAAGAGCTACGCCAGCAGGGTCGTCTGGAGGAGATCGGCGGCGCAGCCTATATCACTCACCTGATCAATCACACGCCCTCGTCCATCTACGCCGAAACCTACGGGCGCATCGTCGAGCGCGCCGCTCTGCGCCGCCGGATGCTCACTGCCGCCAGCACCATTGCGCGCCTGGCTCAGCAGGAAGACAGCGACATCAACGACGTGATCGATCAGTCGGAGGCGGCGCTCTTCTCCGTCACCGAACGGCGTCTACACCAGGAACTGGTGCCCATCCGCACCGCGCTGATCGAATACTACGATCGGGTTGAAACGCTCTACCGGCAACAGGCGGAGTCACTCGGTGTGCCGATGGGCTTCACCGACCTGGATCGCTTGCTAGGCGGTCTGCAGAAATCCGACCTGATCATTGTCGCGGGGCGGCCTGGCATGGGCAAGACTTCCTGGCTGCTCACCGTAGCGCTGAACGCAGCCAAAGCGGGCGTGCGCGTCGCCATCTTCAGCATGGAGATGAGCAACGAGCAGATCGTACAGCGCCTGCTCGCCACCGAGACAGGCATCAGCATGCACAAGTTGCGCCTGGGTCAGTTCAAAGAGCAGGAATGGGAAACCTTCGTGCAGGCGGTGGATCGGCTGAGCAAGCTCAACATCTATCTGGACGACACGCCGGCTCTCACGCCCATTCAGATGCGCGCCAAGTGCCGCCGCCTCTATAGCGAACATGGCCTGGACCTGATCATCCTGGACTACCTGCAACTGATGTCCGCCGGGTCGGGCTACTCGGACAATCGCGTCCAGGAGATCAGCTTCATCTCGCGCAGCCTGAAGCAACTGGCCCGCGAAATGAACGTGCCGGTGCTCGCGGCGGCCCAACTCTCCCGCGCCGTCGAGCAGCGACAGGACAAGCGCCCGCAACTCTCCGATTTGAGGGAGAGCGGTTCTATTGAGCAGGACGCCGACGTGGTCATGTTCATCTACCGCGACGAGGTATACAACGAGCACACCGAACATCCCAATCAGGCCGAGATCATCGTCGCCAAGCATCGCAATGGCCCAACCGGCATGGTGACGCTCTTCTTCCGTAAAGAACTGACGCAGTTCGCCAACCTGGTTAAGACCGACGTAGACCTGACCGGTTATTGATGAGCGCACATCCATGAAACCATTCGCAGGCTTCCCGCCTGGCAAGATACCCATGATTCGCGTCCCCAGTCAGTTCTTCACCGATTTGCTGGGGGCCATTGACGATCTGGATGAACTCAAGCTCACGCTCTACGCCTTCTGGGCCTTGCAACAGCAGGAAGGCGAACTGCGTTACCTGCTCAAACGCGAGATATTGCAGGACACGCGCTTCCTGCAGAGTCTCGATTCCGATCCGCAGCGTGCAGCCGAACGGGCGCTGGCAGCGCTGGAGCGCGCCGTAGCACGCGGCACACTGCTGCACGTCAGTGTGGAAGGAGTGCGCGGCTCAGAAGACCTGTATTTCATGAATACTGCGCACGGGCGAAACGCCGTCCAGGCCATCGCCGCCGGACACTACGAGCCGGGCGACCGCGATACGCCGGTGCTGTTGATCAGCGAACGCCCATCGGTCTACACGCTGTACGAGGAAAACATCGGGCCGCTCACTCCCCTGATCGCCGAGGAACTCCGCGCTGCAGAGCAGGAGTACCCGCCCGCCTGGATCGAAGAAGCCGTGCGCATCGCTGTCGAGCGCAATGCCCGCAACTGGCGCTTCATCCGTCGCGTCCTGGAACGTTGGCAAACCGAGGGTAAAGACCGTGGAATCGCTCAACGACCATCTAAAGCGGATCGGTATCGGTATATCCAGGGACCCTACTCGGACATCGTCGACTACTGATCGTTCGAGGCGCGACAGGCCCGTGTGTCCCATCTGCCAGGGAATGGGCTTCGTCACGCGCGACGTGCCGGTCGATCACCCCGACTTTGGCAAGGCGTTTCCCTGCATCTGCCAGCGCGACACCCTGGAGTTGCGCCGCAGAGAATATCTGCGCACGCTCAGCAACCTGGACGCAGTCGCCGACAAGACCTTCGAGACGTTTCGGGTAGAGCTGCCCAACCTCACCGCCGAGCAAAACAAAATACTGGGCTGGGTGTACCAGCAGGTGCGGGATTACGCTGAGAATCCCCAGGGCTGGCTGTTCCTGGAAGGCAATTACGGCTGTGGCAAGACTCATCTCGCCGCGGCTGTCGCCAATTACCGGCTGGCACAGGGCGACAGCGTGCTGTTCATGACCGTGCCGGACTTGCTGGATCACCTGCGCGCGACCTTCGGCCCCACGTCCGACATCACCTACGACGACCTGTTCGACCGCGTGCGCAATGTCCCGCTGCTGGTCCTGGACGACCTGGGGGCCGAAAGCCCCACCCCCTGGGCACAGGAAAAGCTCTTCCAGATCATCAATCACCGTTACCTGCATCGCCTGAGCACGGTCATCACCACTAACGCGGACCTGGACCGGCTCGACCCGCGCGTGCGCAGTCGCCTGCTCGATCATTCGATCACCACGTCTGTCAAGATAGACCTGCCGGATTTTCGTCGCAACGACAGTCGGCATACGCAGAGCGCCCTGACCAGCCTGGGCCTCTATGCCGACATGATCTTCGAGCGCTTCGACTTTCGCGAAGACACCCTGACGGACCAGGAACGCCGTAACCTGCGGCAGGCGTTTGAGATCGCCCTGCAATTCGCCGCACAGCCGCGGGGCTGGCTGGTTTTCATGGGTGAGCATGGCTGCGGCAAGACGTTTCTGGCGGCGGCCATCGCCAATCACCGCGCGGCCCAGGGTGATACCGTGATGTTCGTCACCGCACCCGATCTGCTCGACTATCTGCGCGAAGCCTTCAGCCCGACGGCTGGCACGACCTTCAGCCAGCGCTTTCACGAGATCCGTTCCGTGCCCTTGCTGGTGATTGACGAACTGGACTCCACCACAGCCTCGCCCTGGGCTGTCGAGAAACTGCGACAGATCGTCAACTATCGCTACCGGGCGCAACTGCCGACGGTCTTCACGACCACGCTCGATCTGGAGACGCTCGACCCGGTGCTGCGCAGCCGTATCATGGACGCCCGTTTCTGCCACGTCTTCGCCATCCTGGCTCCCGACTATCGCGGTGGGCAGCCGCCCGGCCCGCGGCGGCGCTCTGCCCGTTGAGCAGGTCTCTGCCCAAAATTAAACGCCCGGAGCATTCCTGCTACCGGGCGTATCTCGTTGGTGTGCCGTTGATCCGCTAGGCACGCTCGCCCAGACGGCGCTCCGTGCCCGCCAGCAGGCGCACAATGTTGCCGCGATGCCGGACGAACACCATCCACGCCACCAGCAGATAGAGCGAATAGACCGGCTCGATCCATCCCCCGAAGACCAGCACCACCAGCGCCACCCCTGCAATGGCGACGCCGCTCAACACGCCGAGCGAGACGTAGCGCGTGAGCAGGACGATCAACATCCCCACCGAAAAGACCAGCGCCACCAGCAGAGAGGGGGCCAGGAACAGAAAAGTGCCCATGGCAGTCGCTGCGCCTTTGCCGCCCCGAATGCTGCCCGTCAGGATAGTTGCCAGCAGCGACCAGTTGTGACCGGCCACCGCTGCGACCGCCGCCAGGACGCTGGCCGTCGTCTGAAAGTCCGGCGCAAGCTGACGGGCCAGCAAGATAGCCAGCACACCTTTGGCCGCGTCAATAGCCCACACCAGCGCGCCATAGCGAAAGCCCAGCGCCCGGATGACGTTGGTCGCTCCCATGTTGCCACTGCCCACTTTGAAAATGTCGATCCCTTTCGTCCGCCCGATCAGATAGGCGGTCGGGAAAGAGCCGATCACGTAGCTCACCACACTGATGAGAACGACCACTGCTGGTTGCATCGAAAAACCTTTCCGTTGACTCTGCTGGCATGTGCCTGCTTCAATGCTACTATGAAAACACGCCAACGCCCACAACGATACGCCTCCACCAGTTTTTTGGAAGAAACTCACCGGGCAAGAGAGGGGAGACAAACCTATGTCTCGCGACTTCTCGATTTGCCCGGCAGCCAGAGCCGGTGTAAAACATATCTTGCCCGCGTGTCGGCGGGCGAGCGGGTAAGTGCTAACCTGACACCTGCCCAGTTCGCTTGACAAGGGAAACTGGCGTGAGCGAGAGACAACCGGACTCTGCACCTGAAATTACCGTCATTGATGACGACAACGAACTGCTCAAACTGATGGTGCTGTTGCTACGACGGCTGGGCGCGCACACGACCACCATCAGCGACGGGCATGAGGCCCTGGACTACCTGGCCAACCATATTCCTGACCTGATCATTCTCGACCTGATGTTGCCACAGGTGAGTGGCTTCGAAATCCTGCAGCGGGTGCGCAACGACGCACGCTTTGATCGCGTGCCGGTGCTGATACTTTCGGCCAAAGTGGACCCTGGCACCATTCGCCAGGTGTTAGAAGCCGGAGCGGATGGTTACGTCACCAAACCCTATATTGCCAACAGTTTCATCGATCGGGTTCGCCTGCTCTTGACTGCCGGGCGGCAGCATACAGCATTGTCCAAACCCGACCTGCCCCCTGAGCCGTCGGACAGTTAGCGACAGTGTCAGATGGCGTGAACGTCTGTAGAGGGAATCGCCAGCATCACAGCGCCCAAACGCCTGGAACACTGTGCGGAGGAATAGCCGGATGCGCATCTACGTTCACTGGACACTCGGCCTGGCGCTGATCGCTCTGCTGATGCTCAGCGGCTGCAACGACACCGCCTCGAACGAACCGTCACCAGCAGCAGGCGACGGCGCGGTGTTGTCTGTGCCTACGCGCACGCTCGGCCCGATTGTCTCCTTCACGCCGCGCTTCACGGCCACGCCCATTCCCAGCGCCACCTACACGCCGTCGCTCACCCCTACCGTAACAGATACGCCGGTCCCGCCCAGCCCCACGCCCACTGTCACGCCGACGCCGACGCCCACCATGAGCGGGGTCATCCGCTCCACCGAAAATGTGAACCTGCGCTCTGGCCCCGGTACCAATTACGAGATTGTGCTCAGTGTGCGTCCTGGCACCGAACTGGGTGTGCTGGGGATGCAGACCGATTCGCGCGGGCGCGAGTGGTACAAAGTCGCCTACACCGACGAAGACGGGGAAGTGCAGTATTTGTGGGTGCTGGGGGCGCTGATAGAAACGGACTTCGCCAGCCTGCGCAACCTGGTCGAGACGCCGCCAGCCACCAGCATCGCCGCCGCGACCCCCGAACCTAACCGGGTAGACATCCTGGCCTATTGCCAGCAAAAGCGCGTGCGTCCCCCCAGCCCCAAGACCACCGACGAAGTCTACATCGAGTGGAGCTGGTACGTGGCCCGGCCAGAGTACATGGAAGAACACCTGCTCAATGCCAACTACGAAGTGCGCCTGGACGGCAGGTTGCTGGAGAATTACGAGCGCTACGCCACGGAAATGAAACGCGAAGAGGGCGTGTGGATCATCTACTGGTACTACCCGGTCGGCAAACTCAGCGCCGGGCAGCATGAGGTTGACTTCCGGCTGACCTGGGATCAGCCCATCACCGACGGCTATGCGCGTTTCGGCCCTGGCACGCCCAACGAGGTAGATCGGGGAAGCTGCACTTTCACCGTGACAGCGCCCTGACGGTTTTGCGCGGGACACCTGTGGGGATTCTCGATGACCGAGCCAGCGTGGGATCGGCTTGTCGAACAAGTGAGCACTGCGCCGAAAGCGCGGGCACGTCGGGCCGCCTGCCACAAACTGGCCGCCACCGGCAACCCGGCAGCCATCCCCTATCTGCGCACAGCCTATCTCAACGACGAAGACGAGGGCGTCCGCGAAGCAGCCCGCCAGGGACTGGCGCAGTTCAAGGCTCAGCAAGAGGGTCACCGCGCGGGGCGAATTCGCCTCAACCCGCGGCTGCTGAGGGGGACGTTTTGGGTCTTGGGCGTCTTGTTTCTGCTATCGCTGGGGCTGAATGCTCTGACCCTGGTCATGGAGAGCACCTCGGATGCCACCCCCACCCCTGGCTTTCGCTTTGATCGCCCCCCGTCTCCGCGCGAGCAGGTGATCGCGCAGGTCGAAAGTCACCTGCGCGAGGTCGAGCGTCTGGCCGCCGACCTGCGCGGCGAGATCAATCACTTCAACGCAACCGGCCAGGTGTCCTGTGACCTGAACTATCAGTTGCCCACGCCCGTGGGACTGCAACCTATTGACGAAGTCACCTATCCTGACCTGCGCATCGCCGCACTCAACGTGGACGTGACGCTGCCCACTCTGCAAAAGGCCCTGCTCTTGCTGCAAGGAGCCTGCAAGAATCCTGCAGCGCAAACAGAACGCGCCCTGCAGGCGGCCATGGAACTCGACAAAGTGGACAATCAGTTGCGCGAAGCCAGTCAGCAGTTGCAGACGGCCATCACCAATCCTGCGCCGACCGTCGGGCCTACCGTGACGCCGTTGCCCACCCATACGCCGACGTCCGTGCCCAGCGCAACTCCGGCTCCGCCGACCCCCACTGGCCAGGCGACGGTCACCGCCCCGCCAGAGGCCACGCTCTCGCCGACGGTCTCCCCCACGGCAAGCAACACCCCAACGCCGATCCCTTCGCCGACGGCCACCCTGCCGTTCCCAGACCTGGACTACAAAGCGATTCTGCGCGCTCTGCGCGAACGCTATGTGATCATCGGCGATCTGCAAAACAACTACGGGACAGGCATGATCGATCAGTGGGAACAGGCGCTCTCGCCCCAGGGCCAGACCTCAGTGCGGGGCTGTACGCTGAATCCCTGGCCCGCCCCCTTCGACTTCAGCCCCGAAGACCGCGCCAAACTCGACGCGCCCGACGTTGCCGATC